>JANPGW010000046.1:0-20796 GCA_031424115.1 Saprospiraceae bacterium
ATTTAACTGAATGCAGCGATTATGATTTGGAGTTAAAATCGAATTGTAACGGCGATTTTTCGACACCTTATATTGTGGCTTTCAAAACAGACGGCTGCTGTGCACCACCTGACCAAATACAGATTACTGACTTGACTCAAAATCAATTTAAACTAAAATTTTCGAAAGTAACCGCTGCTTTGGGGTACATTGTGTGTGTGAAAGAAATGGATACCAATAAGTGTGTCTTTGAAAAAAACTCCAACGATACAAATGTTATTGTCAATAATTTATCCATTTGCAAACTGTATCAGGTGTCAATCAAATCCAATTGTTCAGCGCAAATAAGCCCTGAGACACTTATTCAGATTAAAACCGCCGGTTGTGGCCCCTGTTTTGATTTAAAATATTGTACCGCTCGCGGTTCTATAATTTCCGAATGGATTGATAGTTTTTCGGTGGCTGATTTTCATTTTAAATCTGGAAAGAATGCGGGATACGTCAAATTCGACACCATAGCCACTGTATTAAGAAGCGGCAAAAAATATCAATTTGCTCTTAAACCCGCATTTGCGGGACCTATTTATAATGAAAGTTTGCGGGTTTGGATAGATTTTAATGGCGATGGTGATTTTGAAGATGTAGGCGAACAAGTCTGGGAAGTTAACAAATTTAATACTGCCGTGAAAAGTGATTCTTTCACTGTGCCGTTTGCCCTTACGGAAGGTATTACCCGTATGCGTGTCGCCATGAAGTATGTAGCGTCTTCGGGCACCCCCCCTCAGTATTGCGAAACTTTTGACGGTGGTGAAGTAGAAGATTATTGCGTCAAATTGGAAAAAACAAGTGGCGTTAGCCCATTGTTTTCAGAAAATGAAGTCAGGCTATATCCCAATCCGTTTTTAAACTATTTTATTTTAAGAAATGAAAACCGGACAAATAAAGTTTTAAAAATAGAATTAATGTATGCCGACGGTAGAATTTTTTATTCAAAGACATTCGATACCATCGAAAATGAATATCTTGTCGCCGATTTGCCACCCATTGGTGTCAACATTATTTTTGTAAAGATTGAAACAGAAAAAGGTGTTTTAGTGAAAAAAATGATGCGGTTTTGAAAAAAGTAGTAAAAGATTTAGCTGAAATTGAGAAATTAAATGGTATGCCACACAGTGCTAAACAATTTGAAAAGAGCAATCGCCTTGCCAGCCTTAGATACGAAATAAGGGGACCCATTTACGAACGGGCATTGTATCTGCAACAACAAGGGTATAAAATCACCAATCTAAATATCGGCAATCCGGCACCGTTTGGCTTCGATACACCTGATGAAATTGTTCACGATATTATCTCCAACATCAGAGAAGCGCAAGGTTATGCGGATTCAAGAGGACTTTTTGCCGCCCGTAAAGCGGTCATGCAATATTATCAAAGCATTGGTGTGCGCAACACCCAAATCGAGGATGTTTATATCGGCAATGGTGTCAGCGAGTTGATAGTGATGTGTATGCAGGCATTGCTCAATGAAGGCGACGAAGTGTTGCTACCTTCCCCTGATTATCCGCTTTGGACGACAGCTGTGGGCTTATGCGGTGGAAAGCCTGTGCACTATATGTGTGATGAACAAAGCGATTGGAATCCTGATCTCAAAGATATTGAAGCCAAAATCACCTCTCGCACCAAAGCCATAGTCCTCATCAATCCGAATAATCCGACGGGTGCGGTGTATGAAAAAGAAATTGTAGAGGGCATTGTCAAAATTGCGGAAGCGCACGGTTTGATTTTGTTTTCAGATGAAATATATGATAAAATACTCTACGATGGTGCTAAACACCATTCAGTAGCCCCAATGGTCGAAAATACTTTAGCGGTAACAATGGGTGGTTTGTCAAAAAATTACCGTGCTGCCGGATTCAGAGGTGGGTGGCTCATTTTGAGCGGCTCGAAGCACCGTGCGAAGAGCTATACTGAGGGGTTGACTTTTTTGGCAAGTATGCGGTTGTGTTCTAATGTTTTTGCCCAATTTGGCATCCAAACGGCATTGGGAGGTTATCAAAGCATCAACGATTTGGTCGTGCCATCGGGCAGATTGTATAAACAAATGGAGTTGTGCCATGAAAAGATAACGGCTATTCCGGGCTTGTCATGCGTTCGTCCGAAGGGGGCCTTGTATTTGTTTCCCAAAATAGACATGAAAAAATTTGAATTCAAAGACGATGATGAGTTCATTTTGGGCTTATTAGAAGAACACCATATATTGGTCGTAGCGGGTAACGGTTTTAACTATCCCACAAAAGACCATTTCCGTATAGTCTTTTTACCGAGCAACGAAATTTTAGGTGATGCAATGGATAAATTAGCCCTGTATTTGGATAATTATCGGCGATAATAAGGCGTAGAGTTAAAAATCTAAATAATATTCTCCGAAAATTTTTCCTGATAACTCAGGATACAACATAATAGCGTGGTATAGTTCAAAACTGTACCGCGCTTTTTTGCTTTTTAACCGGTTTAAAGACATTAACAAATAAAAAATAAATAATTCAGTAAAATTTTACAATTTTGTAAGAAGTAAATTAAAACGAATTGCTTAATAAAATGTTGATAGTACAGGCATCCACAGAATGAAATTGAGTGTAGTATATAATATGCACATTTTTGTGTTTTATTCTGTCAAAAAAACGATAACAACACTTTTCTAATCAAAACGGAAGTTTTACATGATGAGCAAACGGTACATTTCAATAATATTCTTGGTGGGTTTCTTTTGCAATACCCTGATACTGAGGGGTAGTCATATTGTCGGTGGTGGCATCACTTATAAGTTTGAAAAAAGACAAGGCAACAAGTTGCAATATCATTTCACGATGAAAATGTATAAAGACGTTTTCAATGCCCGTCCGAATGCTGATTTTGATGATCCCGCTTATATAGGTATTTATTTGAGTACAAATAGTGGATTTGTGTTGTTTGGTAACAATAATGACGGCGCGGCTATAATTGAACCCATATTGACGAGAAGGCGTGTTATACCCAATGACATCCCTTGTTTAATTCCACCCACAAACATCATAGTTGAAGAGGCATTGTATGAATGGGATGCCGTTTTGATTGATACAACATTTAGTTATTTTATTGCTTATCAGAAATGTTGTCGAAATGCCACCATCAAAAACATCTATTCGCCGGGGAATACCGGCTCAACTTACAGTATAGAAATTACCCCTGAAGCCCAGCATTTAAATAACAGCAGCCCGGTTTTTAAGACATTTCCACCCATTTTTATTTGTAATGGAGAACGCCTGAATTACGATCATTCGGCGATTGATGCGGAGAACGATCAATTGATATATTCGTTTTGCTCGGCGTATTCTTCACCACAAAGGGGTGGGCAAAATGTTGCCGTTGTACCGCCGCCACCGCCTTATTCGCAGGTGTCATACATCCGACCGGAGTACAGTGAAATATCGCCCATGGGAGGCGATCCGTTGATAACCATTAATCCCAATACCGGTATGATAACCGGTACGCCGAATACTCTGGATCAGTATGTGGTGACTGTTTGTGCTGAAGAATATCGTCAAGGAAAGTTATTGAGTAGAATGTTTCGGGATTTTCAGTTCAACGTAGTGACGTGTCAAAAAACTGTTGACGCCTTGATTTCAGCTGATTCTACATTCGGCAAAAAATTTTTCCTTTACGGTTGTGAAAATATCGATTTAAATATCAAAAACAACAGTTACGAAAGAAGTCAAATCAAGTCATTTTACTGGGAATTCAATTTAAAGGATGGGGTAAAACGTTTTTCAGAATGGAGTCCTACTCTTCTGTTCCGTGATACCGGTTCTTATTCGGGAAAACTGGTTTTGAATGAAAATTCTCAGTGCAGTGATTCCGCTTTTTTAAATGTCCGGATTGGTGGTCGGATAAAAACGGACTTTACGACAAAATATGATACTTGTGTGCCGGGACCGATTGAATTCAACGGTACTTACACAACAGCCTATCCAATCAGAGAACTGAAATGGGATTACGACGATGCTTCATCTGATTACAACACCACAAAAACAATCCATCGGTATGAAAAGCCGGGCGTCAAGAGCGTTGTGTTTTCGGCAAGAGATAGTTACGGCTGCCTTGGGAAAATCACTAAAAGCGTGGCTTGGCAACCCGCCCCGCCTTTGATTATTGTTGAACCGGATAACTATGTGGGTTGTGTGCCCGGTAAAGTTTTTTTTAACAATCGGTCTTTTCCAATTGATACTACCTATAATATTCGGTGGGAATTTGGCGACGGTACCATTGGGAAGGAAATAAGCCCTATCCATATTTATGCAAAGGCGGATACCTATTCTGTGAAACTGACTATTATTTCGCCTTTAAATTGCAAAAAAGAAGCTTATTTCAGTAATTGGATAAAAATTAAGCGGTCACCGGAATCGGATTTTGATTATACACCCAAAACTGTCACTAATTTCAATCCGACTGTCCATTTTCAGGATAAATCCCTCAATGGGATTCATTGGCAATGGTTTTTTGATTCTGTTGGCTTTTCTTCCAAACAGCATCCGAGTTACACTTTCAGAGATACCGGCGTGCAAAAAGTGAAATTAGAAGTGCGGAATACTGAGGGGTGTGTTGATTCAATTATCAAGTACATTTATGTTGAACCCATCGTGACATATTTTATGCCCAATGCCTTTTCTCCCAACGATGATTCCGTCAACGATTTTTTTAAAGGTACCGGTTTTTTATTGGGAATGCGAGACTTTAAGATGGTGATTTGGAATCGTTGGGGTGAGATAATTTTTAGGACAGATGACCCCGAAGAAAGTTGGAATGGTATGAAAAACAATAAGGGTGCACCCGCCCAACAAGGCGTGTATCTGTATGAAGTGTCGTATTCAACGCCCAAAAAAGAGAACAAAACCCAGCGCGGCTATGTGACACTGGTGAGATAGATACGATTTATCCATATTTCACCCTTGGGTCTAAAACCGCATACAGAATATCCACTAAAATATTCATCACCACAAAGACAAAAGCAGTAAAGAGGACACAACCCAATACCACCGGAATATCAAAATTGAGCAAAGCGGTAACGGTCACTTGACCCAAACCATTGAATGAAAACACACTTTCAACAAAAAAAGCGCCAGCTAAGAGCCCGGCAAACCAGCCTGAAATGGCAGTGGTAACGGGATTCAAAGCATTGCGTAACGCGTGTTTAATGATTACCGTTTTAGGGTCAAGCCCTTTTGCTTTTGCCGTTCGGATATAATCCATTGACAGAATATCGAGCATGGTGCTCCGAGTCAACTGCATGATCAGTGCCACCGGACGAATACCCAATGCCACTGCCGGTAAAATAAGGTTTTTCCAAACGATTTGTTCATCGCCAAAATCATCCAATTCAAAAAGGCTGCCTTGAATGTTCAAACCGGTCCAATCTGCCAACCAATAACCGAAAACCAAAGCCAAAATCATGGCGACAATATAACTGGGCAATGAATAACCCATGACAGATGCCATAATGGAACCAGTATCGAACCAACTACCAGGTTTGAGTGACGCGATAACACCCAAAGCAATACCGAGAAGTGTAGCAATAACCATCGCCGTGAAGGCGAGTATAGACGTCTGTGGAATGGCTCCTTTCAATATCTCCGTGACTTTTCGCCCGGATTGAAATGACTCTCTAAGGTATGGCGTTTTGGCTACTAAGATGTTACCACCCAAAGGAATGAGTTTGAAATAGCCGTACTTTTCTTGATTTTCTGCCGTATTTGTGTAAAAACTGATGGGTGAAACATCATTCAAATACAGCCCAAGTTGCACATATAACGGTTGGTCAAGCCCTAATTCTTTCTTTTTGGCTTTCACGGTTGCATTATCGCTGCGTTGACCGAAAGTGAGACGTGTTGGGTCAACCGGAGCCAGATAAATGATACTCGTGATAATCAGCACCACCAGCACCATGACAGCCAAACCATAAAAAATCCTTTTAAGAATGAATTGTACCATAAAAAGTAAAACCTGAGAGGATGTCACTCACAGGTTTGTAAAAGTAGGCATTTTTATAGAAATTAAACCACTTCAACCAAGTTTTTTGCTCTTTTGATAATGTGCCCTATGGGTTCTACTGCTATTCCTTGACCCTTCAGTATCTCCCTAAATTCTGCCGCTCTATTAGATTTAACGGCCACTAAAAGACCACCGGAAGTTTGCGGGTCACACAAAATGGCGCGTTGATAATCCGATAAAGCACCGATTTTATGCCCATAACTATCATAATTGCGCACAGTTCCGCCTGGAATACATTTTTTACCCCAATAATAATCCATGGCTTTTTTGTTCAATAAAGGCACTTTATTAAATTCAATCACGGCACTCATGTCTGAGGCTTCACACATTTCTGACAAATGCCCCAATAAACCAAAACCTGTAACATCGGTCATGGCTTCCACAAAATCTAATGTACCGATGAGTGCGCCGATTTTGTTGAGTCTCTTCATACTGAGGGGGGCGATGTCAGCGTGTTCCGGTAAGAGGGCATTCTTTTTTTGAGCCGTTGTAAAAATACCGACCCCAATGGGTTTGGTGAGAAACAAAACCGACCCCTCAGTAGCGCCGCCATTTTTTTTAATATTTTTAATAGCCACCCGACCCGTTACCGCCAAGCCGAAAATCGGCTCCGGTGAATCAATCGAATGCCCTCCGGCTAATGGTATTCCCGCTTCGGCACAGGCTTTACGCGCCCCTTCAATCACTTGATTGGCTATCTCGGCAGGGATTTTATCAATGGGCCAGCCTAATATAGCAATAGCTAAAATCGGTGTACCGCCCATGGCATACACATCAGAAATGGCATTGACACTGGCAATACGACCAAAATCCTCGGCATCGTCCACAATAGGCATAAAAAAATCGGTGGTTGAAATAATGGCTGTGCCATCACCTAAATCCAAAACAGCCGCATCATCCCGTTCTTCATTGCCCACAAGCAGATTCTGATAAAACAGCTTTTCGTGCTGATTTTTCAGGATGTTATCCAATATTTTAGGCGATATTTTGCACCCACAACCGGCTCCATGTGAATATTGGGTAAGCTTATACTCCTGCGTAATTTCGTTTGACATAGCGTTTTATTTTAATGATGAAATATGAATTAATTATATTTGTAATGTATTGATTTTTAACTCATTACATAATTCATCATTTCATTAAAAATCCTTTCCGTAATTTTCGTAGCCGATGCGCCCCAATAATTCGTATTTACGGGTTACTTCATTTTGCAATTCAACTTTATAAGCCACTATTTTATCTTGTAAAGTTTTGTCGCTTGAACCTAAAATTTGAGCTGCTAAAATAGCTGCATTTTTGGCACCATTCAACGCCACTGTTGCAACGGGCACGCCGCTGGGCATTTGAAGGATGGACAAAATGGAATCCCAACCATCAATGGAGTTAGAGGCTTTGATGGGTACGCCAATCACAGGAAGAGGTGAAAGAGACGCCACCATACCCGGCAAATGGGCAGCACCGCCGGCACCAGCAATAATGACTTTGACGCCCCGTGTATGGGCTTCTTTAGCGAATGTGACCAATCTGTCGGGCGTTCGGTGTGCAGAGACGAACGTGACTTCAAACGGAATACCAAATTCTTCGAGCATTTCTGCTGCTTGTTTCATGACGGGCAAATCCGAATCGCTGCCCATAATAACGCTAACGTGTACTGGTTTCATAATTTTAGTAGTGCGGAACTTTGTTCCGCCATTAATTCATTAATTAAAGAATTTAATTTTTTTTAGTCTGTAAATATCCAATCTACCGCATTTTGTAATAAATATACAATTGCCTTCCTATTAAAACGACGCCTAAAACAATCATAGCATAATCCCAAGTCGTTTTTTCAGGTTTTAAAAGATTCAAAATGATAATGAGAAGAACCACGCCCATCATCAAAAACCCCTTATTTGCTTTATCCATGACTGATGATTTTGAAATTGTCCTTTAAATGTAAAGCGTCTTTTTGCGCTATTTCAATATTTTTATTTAAAATGGTAGCATGCCCCATTTTTCTGAATGGTTTGGTTGTTTTTTTACCGTATAAATGGATATGACACCCCTCTGTTGCCATGGCTACATCCCAACCTTGAACCTTCACATGACCTGAATAGCCTTCAGCACCGACCAAATTGAGCAATACTGAGGGGTGTCTCATGCGCGTGCTGCCCAAAGGCAAATTGCAGATACCTCTTAAATGTTGCTCAAATTGAGACGTTTCAATCGCTTCAATGGTATGATGCCCCGAGTTATGTGGTCTTGGAGCTACTTCATTGATTAAAATCTCACCACTTTTGGTAACGAACATTTCAACGGCTAACAACCCACAAATGTTGAGTTTTTTTATCAAACTTTTTGCAAAAGATTGTGCTTTTCTTTCAATGTTTTTAGATACGGCAGCCGGGCACATCTGATAATCCAAGAGATTCGCTACGGGGTCAAACACCATTTCTACAGAAGGGTAGGCTACCACCTGACCCGATTCATTTTGGCAGACAATGACCGCGATTTCTTTGTCAATATCCACCATTTCTTCAACAATGCAGGGTTCGTCGGGCAAAATGTCTATATCTTTTGCCATTTTGAGTATAGAAACACCCTTGCCGTCATAGCCACCCTTACGCGATTTCCAGACGCAAGGAAAACCCACATCGGTTTGTATCTCTTTTTTCAAAGTCTGTTTATCCGTATAATAAAAGACTTTGGAAGTGGGGATTTGATTTTTGAGATAAAATGCTTTTTGAGCACCTTTATCTTTTATTAATTCTAAAGAAACGGGATTGGGATGCACGATTTTACCTTCGTTTTCTAAAATAATGAGGGCTTCTGTATTGACGTGTTCAATTTCAATGGTTAGAATATCCACCATTTTCCCAAAATTTAATACGTCTTCAAAGTTTTTGAAACTGCCTTTGACTAATTTGGCGCAATAAGGGGCAGCGGGGCAATGCTCATCTTCTTCTAAGACATAAATGTCTAAATCCCAATTCGCTGCGGCGAGGCATAGCATCTTGCCTAATTGTCCACCGCCGAGGATGCCGATTTTTTTCATAATTTATTTTAATCACAAATTTCCTAAAGTGACGGGATGGTTTTTATTTTTAAAGTGCAAAGAAACGTAAAGTCATTTATTTTTCCGGTAAAATTGAAAAATATTACTCATTGTATTTTTATGTTTAAAGTGAAAAATATAATTACCGTTTTTCGAAAAAAAATAAAACCTTTGTGCTACTTAGTCTTTCAAAAAAAACTTGGTGTCGCTATGTAACCTCTATGTCTCGAAAAAAACTTTGTATCACATCTGGCGGTTCAACAATATAAAAAACTCAAAAAAGGAAAAAAATGTCTCAAACCATCCTTATCAAAAACGGGCAAATCATCAATCGCGGAAAGATTGAGGTAAAAGATATATTGATAAAAAAAGGGCGTATCGAACGCATTGATAATCAAATAGATACACACGCTGATATTGAAATCAATGCCGAGGGTAAACACGTGATGCCGGGTATTATTGACGACCAAGTGCATTTTAGAGAGCCAGGATTGACCCACAAAGGCAATATTTACACTGAATCACGCGCAGCTGTAGCCGGTGGTGTGACGAGTTTTATGGAAATGCCCAACGTCAACCCCCCCTCAGTATCTTATGAAAAATTGGAGGAAAAATATGACATTGGAGCGCGGACGTCGTTGGCGAATTATTCATTTTACATGGGTGCCACGAATGATAATTTGGACGCCGTTTTGGCAACGAATCCGCAGAATGTTTGTGGCATTAAGGTCTTTATGGGTAGCAGCACTGGAAATATGCTGGTTGATAATGCTCAAACATTAGAAAACCTTTTTTCAAAATGTGAGATATTGATTGCTACACATTGCGAAGATGAAGCGACAATAAGAGCCAATACCGAAAAATATAAGGCGTCCGGTCAAGTCATAGATGCCCGTTTTCACCCCATTATTCGCAACCGAGAAGCGTGTTATTTATCATCGTCAATGGCGGTCAATCTCGCTAGAAAGCACGGAACGAGATTGCATGTTTTACATATTTCAACTGCTGATGAAATTCCACTTTTTGACAACACTATCCCCCTCCGTCAAAAGCGTATTACGGCTGAAGTGTGCGCACACCATTTGTATTTCAATGAAAATCAATATCTTACGCTGGGCAATCAAATAAAATGTAATCCCGCTATCAAAAGTGAAACTGACCAAAAAGCTCTTTTAGAAGCTTTATTAGACAACCATTTTGATGTGGTAGCCACTGACCACGCGCCGCATACTTGGGAAGAAAAATCAAAACCTTATTTTGATGCACCTTCGGGTTTGCCTTTGATTCAACACTCCCTGCCAATGATGTTGAGTTTTTATCATCAAAATAAAATTTCGTTGGAGCGCATTGTTGAAAAAATGAGTCATGCAGTTGCCGATTGTTTTGAAGTAAATAATCGGGGTTACTTAGACGAAGGCAATTGGGCGGATGTGGCTATCATTGACATTAACAAGGAGTGGAAGGTCTCGAAAGACAATATTTTATACAAATGTGAATGGTCACCATTAGAAGGTTCTATACTGAGGGGTAGGGTAGAGACGACAATTGTGAGTGGGCATTTAGCGTTTCACAACGGGCAATTTAATGAAAATGCTATGGGTAAAAGATTGAATTTTAACAGATTAAGATAAAACATACGTCAATAAATTATCTGTTTTATACCATAATAGTGCCTTACATTGGTATTGTTTTTGCCCTAATACAGTGAATTTCATTAAAATGAGCGGTTGAAATTTGCCTTTGATTTGTGGAAAGGCAACCCGCTGGTTATTTATAGTCAACTACATAAATGGATTATGCTGTGAGAAAATTAATCATTATTTTATTCTTTTTTAAAATAACTTTTGTTTCGATTGCACAACAAGTGATTATACAAAATGAGAATAAATCACCTTTAACTACCCGACCCTTGAATTTTGAGGATTATTTAGTGCAATTGGCTTGGATAAATAGCCCTGAGGCAGAAGGCGGCAAATATGAAATTGACGTGCGCAAACAGGAAATTGAATTAGCTAAAAAAGACTGGACGCGCAATCTCAGCACAGGTCTGAATTTTAATGATGTCAGTTTTCCTTATTTTTTGGTCAATACCGTGGGGGTTGAAAAGGTTTTTGGGCGAAGAATTGATTTGACAAAATTGCCTACTGTGGCAACTTACCCGCTTTGGCAAATTGGCGTGGGGGTGAATATCGGCGATATTTTAGTCCGAAAACACAAGGTAAAATCGGCTGAAAGTCGTCGAAAAATCAGTGAGATGGATTTAAATCTTATCAAACAGAAATTAAAAGCGGAAGTATTGAAACGTTATGAGGAATACCTCGTATCTATTGAAATATTGAAAATCAGATTACAATCCTTAGATGCGTCTGAATCGAATAAATCTCAAATCTCCAGTCTCTTTTCAGTCAATAAAGCCAGTTTTAAGGATTTTAATGAAGCCAATAAAGCTTACACTGATGCCCTTGAAGCCAGAATTAAGGCTGAATCGGACATCAAAATTCGAAAAATTGCCATCGAAGAGCTGATTGGCGTAAAATGGGAAACGGCTGAAAAAATAAAAACCACTTTTGAACAAAAAAGATAGTTTGGTAAACTCATAACTTTGTTAAAGGCGCTGTCTCTGAAAATGATGTAGCGTCTTTTTTATGGCCTGTATTTTTACTCAGACGTAATTTTCTTGCTATTTTAGACATTTTAGATGTAAAAATAACTTGTATTTAATTGATTTTCAATTAAAAATTGTACCCCTCAGTATATATTGAAAAAATAACATTTTATCCCGAAATCACCCCCAAAGCATTCTCCAAATCCTCTATCAACCAATCGGTATCTTCCAAACCGATATAAAATCGGACGAAATTGAAGGGTAGGGCTGGAGATGATTTGCCCGGGATGCCATACAGCGAAACTGTCGGAAAGATTAAAGACTCGTGACCACCCCACGATACTGCAAAAGTAAATCGTTTTAAGGCATAAAAAAAGGCTTCGGCTTCTTCTATCGTTTTGGCAGTGGTTTCTATTGAAAATAAGCCGCCGTTGCCCGTCATTTGCTTTTTGGCGAGGGCATACTGAGGAGAAGTCTCCAAAAACGGATAATAGATTTTTTTGATTTTAGGATGGGTTTTTAACCAATTGACAATTTTTGTCGCACTTTCATCACTTTGTTTTACCCGTAAAGGTAATGTTCGTAAACCTCTGATAATCAAATTGGCATCGTGCGGGCTAATGATAGCACCGATAGTCATCAACTCACTATCAAAAAGTTTTTGAATCATGTCTTTTTTACCACAAATCACACCGGCTACCACGTCTGAATGTCCATTCAGATATTTTGTAGCCGAATGGACAACTATATCAATCCCCATCTCAATCGGTCGCTGAAAAATCGGTGAACAATGCGAATTGTCAATAATGGACGTGATGCTGTTTTTTTTACATAAATCCGCACAAACACTGAGGTCTTGAAGGTCAAAAGTGAGTGAATTAGGGCTTTCCAGATACAAGACTTTGGTATTGGGTTGGATGGCTTTTTTGATATTGTCAACATCTTTGGCGTCCACAAACGTCGTAGTAACCCCAAAACGGGGTAGAAATTTCTGAGTCAACGCAATAGTCCAGCTATATGGTGATTTCACGCAGACTATGTGGTCGCCCATTTTGACATTCCCGATTACTGCCGCCGCTACTGCCGCCGCACCGCTTGCCGTAATCAGCGCATCTTCCGCACTTTCAAGCGCTGCTACTTTTTTGCGTAAAATCTCAACGGTTGGGTTATTGCCGCGCGTATAAATCCGTCCGGTCAACTCATTACTCAGCATTTGACGAAAAACATTCAGGTCTTTAAAAGCAAAATTGGAGGACTGAATGACGGGCGTTGAAACGGCATTGAAATAATTTTCGCGGTCTTCGCCGAGGTGATACAATATGTCGGATAGTTCCATAATAAAATTATTGACAGGTTTGATGATAAAAACCCCCCAATATCTAAATAACCCTTAATCTTTTCAAAACCCACTGAAAAAAATATTTGATTTTTTTTTTCATCAGACACAATTTGGGAAATAGTTTGCCGTTTTAAGTCCATAATCAATCAATAATCCATAGCATTAAAACAATCCAATGCTCATCTAAATTTTCTGCATGATTTAATTCTTACTGAATCAAAAAACTAATTTTTCAAGATTTAATCCTTATTGACCATGCATAAGTCATTGTTTGCCTATTTATTGGCAGGCTCAATGTGTTTTATCGCTTGCAATGAAAACAAAAAGACCGAGGCTGTTGCCAAAAACGAAATTAAAGCAACATCTCAAAAACCGTTCATCAATCCCCCTATTGCCGATTTAAACCCTCAATACGTCATTTTTACCCTTGACGCGTCTAAGGGGACTACTTTTCGACTGAAAAATGGGTCTGAAATTGTTGTCCCCGCGGATGCCTTTACCGATGCTACTGGACAATTATTACATGGAAAAATTGATTTAAAATACCGTGAAATGCACAATGCATTGTCAATTTTCTTGGCAGGTGTGCCGATGAATTACAAAAATGGTCACTTTACCACCGCCGGCAATTTTGAGTTATTAGCTACACAACAAGATGAAAACGTTGTCTTGCAAAAGCCGGTAAAAGTGAAAATGGCGAGTTATACTGAGGGGGGTGATTTCGACTTTTTTTTCTTGAATGAAAATGAACGCCGTTGGGATTCAGTCGGTTACCGCAAACCGGAAGTGAATACAGCGAAACAAAAGCTACTCAGAAGCATTGACAACCAGTTAATTACTCGAAAATTCCCGCTCGACAGGCAATACTTCGCCTTCAATTACATGTCAATAATGGATGTTTACTACAACGACGATTGGCGCATTTTGAGCAACGATAAAAGAATAGACTCTGCCTTCACTGCAATTACATCCAAATTAGAATCTTATGGTCTCGGCTGGGAGAATAACCATTGTAACAATCGAAAAATGATTACTTGGGAACAAACCGAGTATCCTGCCCCCCTTTTCGTTTGGAAAAATGTCCACAAAAAACCGTTCCCCAATTGGGCAAAAGGCTTTTATGGCAATTTGAAAGACTTGGGTAACAACCACTACTTGTATAGTGTTGAAAATGAAAAAGATAGTATGCGTTTTGACGTAGAATTGGAATGTGTCATGCCGCTGAAATCACTTTTTGCTTTTTCACCGGATGAATGGAAAAATCAATATGTGTTGACTATGCAAAAAGTGAGAAAAGAACAAGAACGCCTGAAACAAATAGCAGATGTGTACCGCACTTTTGAAATCAATAAATTGGGTCTTTATAATTGGGATAAGTTGATGAAAGCCAATGACGCTGTGGTTTTAGAAGCAGATTTTACGTTTCCAACGGCTTTCAATGAAAAATTAACGACCCTCGATGTGGTGTATATTTCAGGTGATAACAGAAGCGTGATTACTTTTCCTAAAATCAGTTGGGATAAATTGGCTTTAGTACCTGATGCTGGCGGGCGCTTATTTGTGATAATGCCGGATAATAAAGTGGCATTGTATCCCGTGCCCCAATATTCTAAATTACAATTTGATAAATGGCGAGCCTCCAAGACACCCCCTCAATATATTTTTAAATTAGAGGAAAAAACGAATATAAAAACCGAAGCTGATTTAAAGCGCATTTTACAAATTTAGACAATAGTAAAGTTTGTTTTTAAGTGAAAAGCGATTACAGGGGTATGCACTCTGCAATCGCTTTTTTATAAAAAATCTAACTCTAAAATCCAATTTTCAAGACCTATTCTATAACCAGCAAATACTTGTTCTTTTTACCGTTTTCAACCATAATATATTTACTCTGCAATAATTCAGAAGCACCCACTACAGCTTCATGAGTCGTTATTTTTACTTTATTGACTGAAATAGCATTGTTTTGAATGGCTTTGCGGGCTTCGCTTTTTGAGGTTGAAATTGTGGTTTTTTCTGCCAATAAATCCAAGATACCGACACCTGCTTTGATATCCGCTTTTGAAACCGTGAATGAAGGTATTTCCTCCGCAATCGTTCCCAATGAGGCTGCATCTAACCCCCTTAGTATTTCCGCCTCACCTTTACCAAAAAGCAGGTCAGTTACTTTTAAAACAGAGTCGTAATCCTCCTGTGAATGCACCCGAATAGTCAATTCTTCAGCTAATATGCGTTTTAATTCTCGGGCATTCTCGGCGAATTGTTTTTCAATATTTTCAATTTCTGCTTTAGATTTAAAGGAGAAATAACGCATATATTTTGGTAAATCGGCATCATCGGCATTTATCCAGAATTGGTAGAATTTATATGGAGAGGTCAATTTTGGATCCAACCAAATATTACCCGAAGTAGATTTACCAAATTTTGAACCGTCAGCTTTTGTCAAAAGTGGGGTAGTGATGGCATAAGCTTTTTCACCCAAATTTCGGCGAATAAATTCCGTACCTGCCACAATATTGCCCCATTGGTCGCTACCTCCCATTTGTACGATACAATTTTTCTCTTTGAAAAGGCACTGAAAATCATAACCTTGAAGCAATGAGTAACTAAATTCGGTAAAAGACATCCCCGTATCCAAACGATTTTTAACGGAATCTTTTGCCAACATGGTATTGACATTCGCGGTTTTTCCCACGTCACGTAAGAAATCCAGAACGTTCATATTTTTATAAAAATCGTAATTATTCACTAAAATTGCCTTGTTTTTACCGTTTTCAAAATCCAAAAATTTCAAAAATTGCTGTTTTTGAAATTCTAAATTCTTGTCCAATTCATCGCCTGTTTTGAGTTCCCGCTCTTTGTCTTTGCCCGAAGGGTCACCGATACGACCCGTTGCGCCGCCCATCAAGACAATCGGCTGGTGTCCGCTCATTTGCCAAAACTTCAAAATCATCAACTGCACATAATTGCCAATTGTCAAACTCGGCGCAGTGGGGTCAAAACCAATATAACCCACTTTGGATCCTTCCAAAAGTGCTTCTTCAAGTCCCGGAGTCATATCGTGGAGCATACCCCGCCATTTCAATTCTTCTATAAAATTCATAACCTATCTATTTATTCAAATTTTGAGGTGCAAAAGTACGGTTTTTAAGGAAATAATAAAGCTTCAAAAAAGTAGAAAACATAAAATACAGATTTTCATGTGCATTTAAGTAAACGGAGGTTAAATTTTTAAAAAAATCCAAGTGAAATACATTTTATTTGCAGTCAAAACAGAATAAGATATTGAAATTTTCATTTTTCATAGCTAAAAGGGTAGCGGCAAGTGGTCAGAAATCGTTTGCGAGGTTGATAATTCGGATTGCGATTACAGCAGTGGCTTTGAGTATTGCCGTCATGATTATTGCTGTCTCACTGATTAAAGGTTTTAAAACGGAAATCAGTGATAAAATGTTTGGCTTTTGGGGGCATATTCATATCACTTCGACTCAACAAACCACCAGTTATGAACCGGCTGCTATTTCGGCAAATCCTGCTTTTTTGAAGCAATTGAGACAAATTAAAAGTTTTAGCTATGTGGATGAAACCGGTCAACCTCGGACGAGTGCTACGGGTGTGCATCATGTTCAAGCTTTCGCTACGAAAGCGGGCATTATCAAAACAAAGGACAACTTTGAGGGGATTATATTAAAGGGTGTCGGCGCAGATTATGATTGGCATTTTTTGGAACAACATCTAATAGAGGGACGCAAAATCATGCACTCCGATACGAGTCGCGATATTCTTATTTCGAAATCGACGGCGGATAGGCTAAATCTTAAATTAGGTAATAAATTCATTATCCACTTCGTTCAAAACAATCAGCAAGAACAAAAGTTGTTTCAAATCTGTGGCATTTACAAAACAGGTATTGAAGAATATGATAAAAAGTTTGCTTTAGTAGCTTTGCCTCAAGTGCAAAATCTTTTGGGTTGGACGAGTGACCAAGTAGCGGGGTTTGAAGTTTTTATCAATAACATAAAAGAACTGAAACCAATAAATGATTACATTTATAATGAATTGATTACCAATGATTTATATGTTCAAACGATAAAAGAAGAGCAGCCTACTATATTTGATTGGTTGGACTTGCAAGATGTCAACGAGCAAGTTATCCTGACTTTAATGCTGATCGTGAGTATTATCAATATGGTAACTGCCTTGTTAATTTTGATTTTGGAGCGTACAAATATGATAGGTACTTTAAAAGCTTTGGGTTCTACGAATTGGAGTATTCAACAGATATTCCTTTTTTACGGTACAATCATCATATGCATCGGTTTATTTTTTGGTAATCTTTTGGGTTTGGGCTTTTCCTGGTTGGAGCAAAAATTTCAGTTTATCAAGCTTTCTGAGGCAGATTATTATTTGTCATATGCGCCAATTAAGTTTGATTGGATGACTATTTTGAGTTTAAATATTGGTACTCTTGTCATTACAACCTTGTTTTTGTTGTTGCCAACCATGATTGTATTATCCATCACACCCGTAAAAGCACTGCGTTTCAAATGAAGAAGGATTGGGTCATTCGGCGAATGGTTTTTGCTATCCGGCAATATCCGACTCGACTTAAGCGGCTTTTCACCTATTACAGCCATCCTTTTTACACCAAACCTAAATTTCGGGCTTTCCCCTTTATTTTTGCCGAGTGTTTTTTCCTGTTTGATATGTATGAAATTAGTTCTAATATCATAAAACCCTCCGTTCGTCCTTTATCCAAAAAGGAAATACTGAGGGGGAGTGAAATTTTTGGCAATAGCATTGATTTTGATTTAGTTATGATAGACGAAAAAGCCCAATTGTTGACAAAACAGCTGAATGTCGCTTATGTGGGTTTTAACACTATCAATTCTTGGGGAAAGCTAAGAGAGGATATACTGATACATGAATTAGTGCATATTTGGCAATATCAACATTTTGGCGCTGGCTACATCATTAATGCTTTGGTGGCGCAAAAATCAGAGGCCGGGTATAATTATACAAAAGCTACCCACTATTTGACCCCACCGGAGGGTGCAAAATGGTATGACTATGATACCATACATCAATTAAACGGCGAGCAGCAAGCGGATTTGGTTCAGGATTATTACCGCTTGAAGAAAGGGTTCAAAGCAGAATGGGAGGTCACATTTACCGGTCGAGATTTGGATAAATTTGAGAAATTTATTGAAGAAATTAGATTTTCTTAAGGTCTATGTTTTTAACAAAATTAATTTTTACATACGAATAGTTTTGATATAATAAATTAACAATAAAAATATCTGTCAATGTCATTGTTTTAACTTATTCATTATCAATACTTTAAAAATAATGAAAAAATAATTAGATAAGAGGACTATTGACTTATAGAGACGTTCCATGTATTTTTGTACAACATTCAAAGAAAACGACACAAAGACGAGTAAGAAAGGTCGATTTTTAGAGAAAACGGTTATGAGTTATTTTTGCATCAATTGATTTGGATAAATACAAAAAAATTTTTATTAATATATTAGGAAACGAATTTTACAATTTTATCTTTGCATTGTGTTAATGATTTACCATAACAATCGGGCGGCTAAATCAAACAAATTAAACTGGAAAAACTCCAATACTAAAACAACAAACTTGAATCCTCAAGACACACAACGTAACAAAAGACATTTTGCGCTAAAGCGCGACGAAGAATTTAATTTTTAAATGGTTATGAGTACGCTGTCAAAGTCGGGAAATTTAGATTTCCCGACTTTTTGACGGTTCACAAAGCAAAAGGGAGATAACAGCGTTGTCTCCCTTTTGCGTGTGTTAAAAAAAATCAAATATTTGCTAAGAAATATTGCCTTATGAAAATTTGGATTACTTTTGCGGAACAGAGGATACCCCCTCAGTATCCAAGCGTTTGATATTGGACATTCGGCGATAGAATTTATGATATCAACCGCCTTGGCGAACAAAAATTATTTATCAAAACTTAGAAAATGGACCCTTCCGGCTATGATTCGATACTACGCAAAAGTCAATGGACGACTAACGGAGTTGCAAGAAGCGGAGGCGTCTTGCTGGATTAATATCTCACCTCCTTTCAGCCGTGAGGAATTAGAAGATTTCTCCGATAAATTTCTTATTCCGACCGATTTTTTGACTGACCCTCTCGATATTGATGAAAGACCTCGTTATGAACGGGACGAAGAGGTTCGGCTTATTATCTTTGCAACACCCATTCTTAATAATGGTATTGACAAGGAAAATCAGGCTATATATCTCACTGCCCCACTGGGTATTATTTTGACAATTGACCATGTCATCACGATTTCGGCTTACGAAAACCCGGTGATTGAACAATTTCTCAACGAACGCGTGAAGTTTTTTGACCCTAAGGATGAAAGGCGCTTTGTTTTACAGTTGTTGGAACACAACGTGAATCGTTTTTTGAGCAGTTTGAAAAAAATCAACCACAAACGCAATCTAATTGAAAACGAACTGTATGAATCGAGCAGAAATATGGAAATCAAGCAGTTATTGAGTATCGAGAAATCACTCGTTTATTTCGTTAACGCCTTGAATGCCAATGAGTTATTGAAAATGAAAATGAAACGGACTGATTTTTTGCACATCAAAGAAGACGAAGATTTGCTCGATTTGCTTGAAGACTTGATTATTGATAACTCGCAAGCCCTTGAAATGGCTAAGGTTTATACCGATATTTTGGGCGGTACAATGGACGCTTATACGTCGATTATTTCAAATAACCTGAATATCGTGATGAAGCGATTGACAACCATTACGATTGTCCTCATGATTCCGACATTGGTTGCATCTTTCTTTGGTATGAACGTGCGGATTCCTTATTTTGATACCCAACACACAGCTTCTTTTTGGGTGATTTTAGTTGTCTCTTTGGTGTTGAGTTTGATAACAGTCTTAGCTTTCAGGAAGCGCAATTTTTTTTAAACCTTTTTTTTGATATTTATTTAAGGTGGGAAAAATGTTTCTTTAGAAAAATTAGTTTTAATACCTTTATTAGGGTATGAAGTTAGTGAAAAGTTTATACTTCAATTTTTCATGTAATTGCTTGATTCTCATTGGTTAAAATCAAGTATCAACAAGTTACCCACAAAAACAAAAAGCATTTATTTTTTAAATTTCATCAATTTGCTTACACCTTTCATTTTTTTCCACAATAAGTTTTAAACATTGTGGAAAACTTATCAACACTGAAAAATTATTGATTATCAACGTTTTAAGATAGTTATGCACATATTGTTAATAACTTTTTTTTTATCATTTTGAAGAATCTCATAATTTAGTGTCATCAATTACAATTCATGCCCAGAGGGTGTTCATTCTTTGAATTAGTGTAACATACATCAGAGCAAACTACCACAAATATACCAACTGAAGCGAGTGGCATTGAAGATTTGGAACACCAATTTGCACACATAAAAAAACAGCAATAACCATACATAACGAGTGAAGGATTTACTCTTTCTCAGTGTTTTATACTGAGGGGTATCCTTAAAAGCGTGTGTATAAGTGTTCAAAAGTTGGAATTATTTTATTTACAATATATTTAAATTTTATGCAAATGTCTGAAATGATAGAACCTATTCTCCAAGAAAACGACCATCGCTTCGTACTTTTTCCTATTAAGTACGATCAAATTTGGAAAATGTATAAACAAGCAGTTGCCTCTTTTTGGACTGCCGAAGAAGTGGATTTACACGCTGATTTACAAGA
>JANPGW010000047.1:0-12353 GCA_031424115.1 Saprospiraceae bacterium
CAAAACTCCCCCATCGGGGGCGGGGGGGGCTGATCCAGTTGCTGGCGTTTTTTGGGTGCCTTTTGATGCGCCTCATCATCCATTTCATGGGCAAATTATGCACATGGATTTGTCACCTTTGAAAACGACTGCCCCCCCCGCCCCCGATGGGAGAGCTAAAACTATTAAAGATACAAGTTATTGGCAAAAAGCTGACCCTATGATGTACAGCTTGTTGAAGGGTTTTTCAAGGGATATGAGAAATAATCCAACAGATGCTGAACGAATATTATGGGAAGGGCTAAAAGGTAAGCAATTAGAGAATTACAAATTTCGGCGACAGCATATTATTGGCTCTTTTATAGCTGATTTTGTTTGTTTAAGAGAAGAACTTATTATCGAAATTGATGGCTCAATTCATCAACTGCCTGAAAATATGGCATCTGATAAAGAACGAACAGCATGGTTTAATAATGAAGGTTATCAAGTAGTCCGTTTCACTAATGATGATGTAATTAAAAGATATGATTTTGTTTTAGATAAAATTCTATCTACCCTCAAGGCTCCAAAAGCTCCCCCATCGGGGGCGGGGGGGGCAAAACATATAGTCGGTCTCGGTTGGGGTTGTTTGAAAGAAGTGCAATATGAAGATTGTATTGAGTTTTCAGAAACGGAAACGGATTGGCTCGGTATGCCTAAAATGAATTTTAAATTCAAATATACTGAGGGGGATAAAAAAGCGATTGAACAAGCCAAATTGATGCAAACTCAAGCAGCTCAAGCCTTTGGAAAAGTGATAAAAGACGGCGACCAAACCCTTATGCCTGCGGGTACATCATTACACTATGAGGGCACAACGCGCATGGGTGAAACGAATGACGGCACATCGGTTTGCGATACGTATTCGCAAGTTTGGGGTTTTGACAATTTATTTGTCGGCGGCAATGGCGTGATTCCAATGGCGACGACTTCCAATCCGACTTTGACAAGTGTGGCAATGGCAGTGCGAGCTGCTGAAAAAGTGGTAAATTTACCGTAAAAATAGTCAAACGATGTTGAAAGACAGTTTAATACAAACCTACAATCCGTATGAATTAGAGGCGGATTTGTTCAATGGAGGCGTGCATTTGCCTTCATTTATTGCCCCTGCACATCATATTTTTCATATCAATCGCATTGAAGATTATATCCGCTTGGTCAAATTTCCGATGAAATCGGACTTGATTCCGCGTAGAATTACCCTTTTCAATTTCTTTTTTATGACCAATGGCAGAAGTATTCGCAGCAAAGGCTTGAACAAATATGAATTTGGCGCGAATACTTTTTTCTTCATTCCTGCTTACGAAATCACGACCCATGAAGTTATTAGCCCCGATGCAGAGGGTTTTTACTGCCATTTTAGCCTCGATTTATTGACTTCCGATTATCGGTTAAAAGATTTATTGAGTGACTTTTCTTTTCTCAATTTCAATTGTTATCCACTTGTCACCATAGATGAAAAGGCGAAAGAAGCCCTTTTACCCTTGCTTTTCAGACTCGAACAGGAGTATAAAAAAGGTGCAAATTGCCGCTATGAAATACTAAGAGTTTATTTAATGGCTCTTTTCACAGAACTCAATGCCTTTATTGCCCCCCCTCAGTATGTCGCTTCAAATGCGGCTTCAATTTTGACCGAACAATATAAAAATGCGCTATCACAGCATATTTATCAAAAGCAAAAAATAACGGATTATGCCGATATGCTCGCTGTGACTCCTAATCATCTGAACAAATGTGTGAAAAGCACGCTCGGTAAATCTGCCCACGATTTATTGAGTGAAATGCTTATTCTGGAAGCAAAAGTCCTTTTAAAACAGACTAATATGACGATTTCAGAAATCGCGTACAAAATTGGGCGCAATGAAATTAGCGATTTTGCGCGGTTTTTTAAAGCTCAAACGGGGATGAAACCGACGGATTATCGGAATGTGAAGTGATATCTTTCTTAAACCGATACAAATAAGGTGCTTTGTGCGCTTTACCCGTAAATTGCTTTTCAAGACGCTCCAAAATATCCATATTCAAAATCTTTTCTTGAAAATTATTGCGGCGCAATGGCTCACCTAATATGGTTTCATATAGGTGTTGGAGTTCCTTCATCGTAAAAGTTTCGGGCATCAAATTGAAACCGACGAGATGATAATCCAATGAATGGCGCATGGTTTCTAATGCTTTTTCAATCATTTCGGCGTGGTCGAATATTAATACAGGCAGGTTATTTATATCATGCCACGCACTTCGCTCAAAGTAGAGATTAACGGAGGGGGACACTTTTTCAAAATCTACCAGCGAATAGTATCCAATGGATATGAATCGTTGATTTAAAAAAGGGATAGTATCAATTTCTTGTTCTTGCAGTGCTTTTTTGAGCGAATTATTATAAGTTGAGCGGTTGACTTTTCCGAAAGTTTGAAATTGTTTTAAAAAAATATTGCTCAAACTCGTCAACTCTTTTAAAATACGAACAGAAGCAACATCAATATCTTCATCTTGTAGAATAAATCCGCCTTGTAAAGCCCATAAATCCAGTCCCTGAAATTTCGACAGCAATACTTTCAATTCATTATTGTGAAAACCGAATATGACACAATCAATAGACAGTTGTGGGATATAGTGTGTAAATTGGGATTGAATATCTTGGAATAACTTACTTTCTTCTTCTTTTATCGTATTTTCCAGCATAATAATCGAATTTTTTGAGCAAAGTTATATAAAAGTTTGGCGATGCAAAACTTTAGCTCTATTATTGTCCTAAAATAGGACAATAAATATTTTCCTGCTTCGCCATGGAATAAACTCAACAATAAAATGAAGAAATTTCTCAAAATTGTACTTTGGACTATCCTCTCGCTTGTCATTCTTGCAGGTAGTGCAATGGGTCTTTTTATCTACAAAGTGAAAAACGGTTTCCCAGTTTCTTATGAAACGGAATCTCCAAATATTAATTTTCCAAACAATCAACCCGCCATTTTAGTGTTTTCTAAAACCACAGGGTTCCGACACAGTGAATCTATCGAGGCTTCAAAACCTGTTTTTGCGGATTTAGCTAAAAAAAACAATTGGTTTTTATACGAAACCGAATCGGGCGGCGTGTTTAATGCGGCACAATTGGCGAAATTTAGGGCGGTTGTTTTTAATAATTCGACGGGCGAAGTCATCAATGCCGAGCAAAAACACGCCTTGGAAGATTACGTTAAAAATGGTGGCTGCTTAATCGGGATACACGGTTCGGGCGATAATTCGCACCATTGGGACTGGTATGTAAATAACCTTTTAGGTGCGGAATTTTCGCATCATCCCCTCAATCCACAATTTCAAGAGGCAACTGTAACGCTCCAAACAATGGCGGATTCCACACTGGGTAATCAGCTACCCCCTCAGTATAAGCATACCGACGAGTGGTATGTTTTCTTTGAAAATCCGAAAAACAAGGATTTTAAAATCATTTATACTATCAATGGAGAAAGCATTATTCCTAATGGCAATATGCTTTGGATTAAAGATAAAAACTTCGGCATGGGCAAAGAACATCCTGTGGCTTGGTATAATACGGTTGAAAAAGGTAAGACTTTTTACACGTCTATGGGACATGCAGCAGGCGTTTGGAAAGAAGAAAACTTCTTGAAAATGATTGAAAATGCGCTCAAATGGGGTGTTTCTAAGTAAAATCAAAAAATTCAATTTTATAACAAAAAGGGTAAAAATATCTATTATGAAAAAAAATTCAATTTTCCCGCTATTCATCGGCGCACTCCTTTTTCTATCTGCTTGCAGTAGCAAATTAAGCAGCGGCATGACACTTTACACTGTCCGCGATGACATGAAAAAAGACCCAAAAGGGGTACTCAAAACCGTGGCAGAGATTGGCTACAAAAACATCGAAGCGGTAGACTACACCAACAGAAAATTCTACGGCATGACACCCTTAGAGTTCAAAGACTATTTACATTCGTTGGGATTGACGCCCCTCAGTACGCATCAAGGCGGGGCGACTTATGACAATCTTGACAACACAATTGCAGATGTCAAAGCGGCAGGTTTCAAATACCTTGTTATTCCTGTGCCGCCGATGGGACATTTTAAATATGATGCAGCGACAAAGACTTTGGGCATGGATCCCGATTTGGATTTTGTGGTTAAATTTTTAAATACAGCGGGCAAAAAATGCCAAGATGCAGGGCTGCAACTCCTTTACCACAACCACGATTTTGAATTTAAAAAGGATGCCAATGGCGTTGTGCCAATTGAGTATTTTTTGACGAAATGCGACTCTAAATTGGTCAATTTCCAAATGGATTTGTACTGGGTCACTAAGTCAGGTGCTGACCCTGTGGCTTATTTTGAAAAATATCCGGGTCGTTTTAAAATTTGGCACGTCAAGGATATGGACACACAAGGTCGATTCGCGCCGGTTGGCAAGGGTACAATAGATTTTGCAAAAATTCTTGCGAAAAAAAAGGCATCGGGTATGAAATACTACATCGTTGAGCAAGATGCTACTTTTGATAATTTAAAACCGCTTGAAGCTATCAAAATCAGTTACGAAGGTTTGAAGAAATTTGGATTTCAATAGTGAATATTGTGCGCTACGTATCCGATACTTCCAATTTTTGGTCGGTTCAGATGCTTCTTTTTTGGATAAACTCTATCGCTTGGCACCCGAATATGCGGCGAATTTTTATCGCTAAAAAGATGGCGAGTTTGCTTGAGTAATACTCCGAAGTTCAGACTGTTTCGGGATGTCATTCTTCCATATTTTAACTATTAAGAACCCAAAAGAGGCAATTCTTTTTCTAAAAAAATGGACAATGGACAAATACAAAGACCATCCTTTTTTTCAAAACGTTCTCCGCTTGGCGTGATAATATATGAAAAATCAGGTTTTAAGTCAGCGATACTTTCATAAAAGCCTTTTGAAATAGTGGGTGCAACTGAAAACTTTATTTCAATACAGACTTTTTTACCCTTTGGAGTGAACATCAGTAAGTCCACTTCTGCCCCTTGGTGGGTGCGATAATAGTAAAAATCAGAAAATTCGGGTGCTTCTCTGATAATTTGTTCTATGACATAGCCTTCCCATGAGTTGCCAATAGCAGGGTTACCTCGCAAGGCTTCCATATCAAATATGCGGAGCAAGTGATGCAGTAATCCACTATCCCGCATATAAATTTTGGGGGATTTAGTGAGCCGTTTGCCCATATTGACTAAGTAAGGCGGTAAACGACGAATTAAAAAACTGCCTTCTAAAAGTTCAAGGTATTTTTGGACAGTTGGTTGTGATACTCCTAATGAGGAGGCTATAGCTGATGCATTGAGCAAACTACCATGCAAATGCGCTAACATAGATAACATATTCCGCAATAAGGGGGCAGGAACGGCAAAACCCAAACGAGAAAGATCTCGATGAATAAAAGTTTCAGTAAAATCATCTAACCATTTTCGACTTATAAATGGGTCAGGTGCCAATAAAGCTATCGGAAAACCACCACGCAACCAGTGGGTTTCTTGAGAAAAATCTTCTTTTATTTCAGAAAAGCTAAAAGGCGCTAATTCGTGGTAAGCAATGCGTCCCGCTAAAGTTTCGGTGTTGAGTTTTACAATATGTGGCGATGCTGAACCCAATAGAATGAAACGAGCAGGTTCTCTTTTTTGGTCGGTCAAGGCACGCAGCAAGGCAAATAGTTCTGGTCGTACCTGAATTTCGTCAATAATAACGCATTTATCCGTATGACCCGACAAATAGCTTTGAGCATCTTCCAACTTAAACCAATCTTCTCGAAGTTCAAGGTCGAGGTAAAGTGTAGGTTTAGGTATGAGAATTTGCAGGTGTTTAACAAGCGTAGTTTTGCCTACTTGTCGTGAGCCAATTAAGCCTATTATGGGAGACCAAGTTAAATCTCTCAATATATTTTTTGAAATCAAACGTTCTATCATACAACAAAAATAAAATTTTACCATGAAAATTTAAAATTTAATTTTAAATTTTCATGGTAAAATAAAAATATAATTTTTGAATATAATAAAAAATGTGCTACATAAAACAAGCTAAAGCTTCGGGTTTATATACCCCCTCCCGCTTTTATCGGGCTGTACCATCAGTAAAAATAGCTTTTTTTGCCCTGTTTTTACTTTTTACTCAACTAAGTTTCGCTCAAACGAGCAAGATAAACATCCTCGTTTTCAGCAAAACCGCCGCTTTTCGCCACGAATCTATCGGCGCCGGAAAAACGGCTTTGACACAAATGGCGAAAGACAAAGGTTTTACCGCTAATTTTACAGAAGATGCCAGCCTTTTTACCGAAAAAGAACTGGCAAAATACAATGCCATTGTGTTTCTCAACACCACGGGCGATGTTTTAAACGATGAGCAACAAACGTCTTTTGAACATTATATTCAAGCGGGCGGTGGCTATGTTGGTATTCATGCGGCAACGGATTGCGAATATGATTGGGCTTGGTACGGTCAATTGGCGGGTGCTTATTTTCTCGATCACCCTTCAACACCGAGTAATGTGCAGAAAGGCAAATTCATCGTCACGCAAAAAAATAATTTTTTGACGCAAGGCATGGCTGATGAATTTGACAGAAGCGATGAGTTTTACAGTTTCAAAAACATTTCGTCGCAAATCAATGTGGTGTTAAAAATTGATGAAAAAAGCTATATCGGTGGTAAAAATGGCGACAATCACCCAATGTCTTGGTATCAAGAGTTCAACGGCGGTCGCTCGTTTTATACAGCAATGGGGCATACAAATGAGACTTTTTCAGAACCTTTGTTTCTGAATCATTTGTGGGCGGGCATCAAATATGCGGCGGGTGGCGATGCACCAAAAGCATTGGATTTCTCAAAAGCACGCCCTGATGAAAATCGTTTTACGAAAGTTGTTTTACAAGAAAAATTAGACGAACCCATTGAATTGAGTGTTTTAAACGACGGGCGTATTTTGTTCATCCAAAGACATGGTGCGGTGCGTTTGTACAATATTAAATCAAAAGAGTTAAAAACGATTGCAACAATACCCGTCAGTCATAAATATGTGAGCAAAGAAGGCAAAGAATCCGAAGCCGAAGACGGGTTGATGGGCTTGAACAAAGACCCCAATTTTGCCCAAAATCATTGGGTTTACATATATTATTCTTCGACAAAAGGCTCTTACAATCAATTGTCGAGGTTTACAATGAAAGGTGATGAGTTGGATTTGAATTCTGAAAAAGAGCTATTGAAAGTTGAAACACAGCGCGAAGAATGTTGTCATACTGGCGGTTCGATTGCTTGGGATAAAAACGGTAATTTATACCTTTCAACGGGCGATAATACCAATCCGCATGGTTCAAACGGTTACAGTCCGAGCGATGAAAGAGAAGGCAGAAGTGCTTGGGACGCTCAAAAATCATCGGCAAATACCAATGATTTGCGTGGAAAAATCATCAGAATTAAGCCAAATACTGAGGGAGGGTACTCGATTCCAGATGGTAACCTTTTCAGCCCCCCAGCCCCCAAAGGGGGAATTTGGTCAGCTTCTAATCCACCCCCTTCGGGGGACGGGGGGAAAACACGTCCTGAAATTTACACAATGGGACACCGCAACCCGTACCGCATTTCAATTGACCAAAAGACAGGTTATTTGTATTGGGGCGAAGTAGGTCCCGATGCCAACAAACCTGACTCGACAAGAGGTTCGGAAGGACTTGACGAAGTAGGTCAAGCCCGTAAAGCAGGGAATTTTGGCTGGCCTCATTTTGTGGGCGATAACAGAGCCTATTTTAAATATGATTTTACCAATTCAAAATCATTGGAAAAATGGAACGCTGAAAAGCCGATTAATACGTCGCCGAACAACACGGGTTTGGTTGAATTGCCGCCTGCTCAAAATGCCTTTGTTTGGTATCCTTATGCCGCGTCCAAAGAGTTTCCTTTGGTCGGTAGTGGTGGACGGAATGCGATGGCGGGTCCTGTTTTTTACAGCGATGATTTTAAAACGGCAGCACGTAGTTTTCCAAAATATTATGACGGTAAGTTCTTAGAATATGAATGGATGCGTGGTTGGATTATGGCGGTGACGATGGATAAAGTTGGCAATTATAAATCCATGGAACGCTTTATGCCGAGCTATAAATTCAGCAATCCGATGGATATGGAATTTGCTGCCAATGGCGATTTATATATGTTGGAATACGGTTCTGGTTGGTTCACTGCGAATGACGATGCGCGTTTGATTAGGATTGAATACAATGGCGGTAATCGCAAACCGCAAATACAGGTAGGGGCTAACAAATTAGGTGGTGCCGTTCCGTTAAATCTAAGCCTAAGCTCGAAAGGCACAAAAGATGCGGACGGTGATGCTTTGAGCTACACGTGGACAGTGACGTCAAAAAATGGTTTCAAAAAAATAATCAACCAAGCGGATGCCAATTTGACCTTAACCAAAATCGGTTTGTATCAAGCAACATTGACCGTAAGCGATGGAAAAGGCGGTATCAGTACGCAGTCTATGGAAATAATTGCTGGCAATGAACCGCCTGTATTGAGTTTTGAGATGCCTAAAAGCAATAAATCCTTCTATTTTGCCAATAAATCCTTCAATTATGAAGTAAAAGTGCAGGATAAAGAAGACGGTAGTTTGGCTGACGGTCGCATAACGCCTGACCAAGTGTCCGTAAAAATAGACTATTTAGCCGAAGGTTTTGACAAAATAGAAATCGCTCAAGGACACCGTTCTGCCGATGCCACTATAAAAGGAATAAAATTGATTGAAGCAGGTGATTGTAAGGCTTGCCACAGCAAGGAGAAAAAATCTATTGGACCCGCTTACAGAGACATTGCGATGAAATACAAAGGCAGCAAAACAGCCTTAGAGTCCTTGACGAAAAAAATCATTGCTGGCGGTAGTGGTGTTTGGGGCGAAGTGCCAATGGCGGGACATCCACAATTATCAACCGAAGATGCGGCTGAAATGACGAAATATATTTTAAGTCTTTCAAATGAAAATCCTGCGGATAAATCGTTGCCGACAAAAGGCAGTTTTACGACTAAATTACCAGCACAGGACAAAGGACAAGGCGTTTATATTTTACGTGCTGCCTATCAAGACCAAGGCGCAAATGGCTTGCCTGCGCTGACTTCTGAACAAACTTATACGCTCCGCAATGCGAAAGTGGCGCCACATGATTTTGATAAATATGAGGACATTAATAAAATGAGTTTTGGCGGTAATGCCTTCTGTATTCCAACCAAATCAGGTGCTTATATGGTTTTAGACAAAATAGATTTGACATTTATCAATCATATTGACATAACTGCCGCAATACCTATTGCACGAATGAATGCTGCAGGCGGTAAAATAGCGTTGCATTTGGATTCCCCAACGGGCAAAATTATTGGCGAATCAGCGTTCTTGGAGCCGTCTGATGTGGGTGGTTTTGGCGGCAAACCGACACAGATAGATGTTGCTCCAACTGAAGGTTTACACGATGTGTATTTTGTTTTCCTAAACCCTAAATCCGATGGTCGTTCATTGATTGTGGTGACAAGTGTGGAATTTAAAACGGCAGATACGCAAACCACTGCACCACCTGTTGAATTAGCCAAAACCAATATTGAGGATTATGCAGGGAAATATAAAATGACAGGTTTGCCTTTCGATTATATTGAAGTCAGTGTAAAAGATGGCAAAGTGATTATGGATGCAGGTGGCAATAGCGGTGAAGTTACGGCTACCGATACGCCCGATAAATACGATGCAAGCGGCAGAGCGATGCTTCAATTTGTCAGAGGCGATGATAAGAAAGTAGCGACGCTAAAAATGGAAGCAATGGGTATGAGCTTTGAAGGGAAAAAGGAATAAGTTGATTTAACATACAGTCTCATAGCGCACATAGAATCATTTGTAATTAGTTGTTTTTCAATTATTTATAAAAAACTATGTGGGCTATGAGGCTTTGTGTTAGAAAACAAAAAACATGTTATCTTTTTCCAATTACTTAATGAAACTATTTTCTCTAAACTCCTTTGGCGAAATGCCTTTATGCTTTTTAAAAAACCGTGAGAAATACGCAGGGTCATTAAAATCAAGCAGATATGAAACCTCTGTAATGGTATAAGACGTGTGCATCAAATACTTTTCAGCTTCCGCTAAAATATGTGTTTGCGCCAATGCCAAAGCTGGTTTTTGAGCAACCGATTGACATATTCTATTCAAGTGAACAGTGGTAATATTCAGCTCTTTAGCGTATTCCGTCACTGTTTTCAAGGCAGAATTAGACTTTTTGATGTTTTTTTGAAAATCTTGAAAATACTTCAATTGCCGATTGTCGCTCTTCAAAAACAGTTCTTCTCGTTGTTTCGCAAAGCGAAAAACCTCAACAAATAGGATACTCAAATAGGCTTGCAAAGCGATTTGTTTTTCTTCAAAATCCTCGTACAATTCCCTTGAAATACGGTCAATAATGCGAATAAGGCTACCAAAATGCGCTTCTTCTTCTGGCAAAACAGGGATATGCCCCAACCGATTTAACGCCAAAACAACCTTTGGCGACGTTTTAAAAAGCGTTTCAACATACGAATCGGACAACGTTATCACTCGACCATCAGACGAGGTATGAAAACTAAAGCCATGCAAATGATTGGCGGGAATTGTGAAAATACAAGGCGCATGAAACGTGATTTTATCATTATTATAATTCAAAATACCTTCGCCCGTTTCAATCAAAAAAATCTGGTACAAATGCGTGTGCAAATGCTGTTTGATTTCCCAATTATAGGTTTTACTCCTTGATTCGAGCATCTCGCAATGAACAAAATCGGGTAAGTTGGCGGTGTCATTGTCGCCGTATAAACCGTCGTAATTGACGATGGTATTTTTAGTATTGGTCATGTTTTAAATTTACAATAATATAAATTAGCAATCTTAGTAAGATTTAAAATCTTACTAAGATTATCGTCATTAATCAGAAAAATCGAGCGAATATCGTTCAAGTTCATGTTTTTAAAATAAAAACCATGTTTTATTTGTACAATTATTTTAAAGAAATATCCAACACCACCCCCTCAGTATTTTAGACCTTTGTAGCACATTTTACAATACTCTTAGACGATAGATAATTATGACAAAGGTTCAAGTTAGCATCATCGGTGCAGGTCCCGCAGGTTTGACGCTTGCCTTAATACTCCAAAAGGCAGGTATCAGCACCATGATTTTAGAAAATAGAGATAAAGAATACGTCATCAGCCGTGTTCGAGCAGGTTTATTAGAGCAAAATTCAGTGGATTTGTTCAACGAATTAGGCGTTGGCGAACGGATGCAGCGTGAAGGAGAAGCGCATCATGGCGTGTATATGAGTTTCAATAATGAAAAAATTCATATTCCTTTTGATGAACATACTGGCGGACGGCACATCACGATTTATGGTCAACAAGAAATCGTCAAAGACATGATTGAGGCGTGCGAACAGCGCGGTATTGAGGTAAAATTTGAGTGTCACGCAAGCCATATTGAAGGCATTGAAACGGATAGCCCTACCATTTTTTATACTGAGGGGGGCATAGAAAAGCCTTTAAACTGCGATTTTGTTGCTGCTTGTGATGGTTTTCATGGCATCGGTCGCAAACATTTGCCAAAAGATTCTTACAATGAATTTCAGATTGAATACCCATTTTCATGGCTCGGCATTTTGGCTTATGCCCCACCTGCTTCCGAGGAATTGATTTATTCTTATCATCAAAATGGTTTTGCTTTGTTGAGTATGCGGTCGCCTGAAGTGAGCCGCTTGTACTTGCAAGTTTCGAATGATGATGACATCAAAAATTGGTCAGATTCACGCATTTGGGACGAATTGGACATTCGTTTGAGCGATGGCAAAGGTTTTAAAGTCAATCGAGGCGAAATTTTTGAAAAAAGTATCACCCCTATGCGTAGTTTTATGATTGACAATATGCAATATGGGCGCATGTTTTTGGCGGGTGATGCAGCGCATATCGTACCTCCCACAGGTGGAAAAGGCTTGAATTTAGCGGTTGCCGACATTCGGTTTCTATCAAAAGCCTTGATTCATTGGTTTGAAACAGGAAAAGACGATTTGTTAGAAACCTACTCTCAAGACTGTTTGCGGCGTGTTTGGCGGGCGCAAGATTTTTCTAATTTTATGACAACTTTGTTTCACAAACAAGACGAACACGGTTCTTATACCAATCAATTGCAAAAAGCAAAGTTTGATTATATCCGTTTGTCAAAAGCTGCGACTTGTTCGATTGCGGAGAATTATGTGGGGTTGAAAGAAATTTAAAGACACGAATTTCACAAATTAACACGAATTATTTTCTAAGTTTAAACAAAAGG
>JANPGW010000048.1:0-4038 GCA_031424115.1 Saprospiraceae bacterium
CAATATCCTTCATCAAAATCCTTCCGTGCTTTCGGTTTTTCAAACCGCTTTTGATTATATCCTTGAGATTGTCCACGAGGGACGGAAAGGGAATTCCAAGCAGTCGTTTTTAAGGCTTTTGCTAAAAAAACGATTTGCCCAACGTGGTAGGGATAATGTGCCAATTGCCGATTGGTAGCTTCCAATATCGTCAAACCTTCATTTCGGATATAGACAATTGTATCCAAATCTTCGTCCGTTAAGTTTTCTAAAGCGTTAAAAAGGCATTGCCAGCCTTTTTCCCACATCGCCATGATTTCAGCTTTAGAATCCACTTCGCCCTCAAATTCATCATCTCTATTGCGCCATTCTTTTTCACCATCGGAAGTTAAAAAATCCGTCCAGCGAGAGAGCATATTGCCTGATAAGTGTTTGATAATCAAGGCAATAGAATTAGAATCTTCATTGAGTTGTACGTTCAATTGGTCTTCTTCCAATTGAGCAATGGCTTTTTCACCTAAGCCTTTATAATATTGAAAATTCCAAATGGCGTTTGAAATAAAACTTTTCATTGAATAAGATACTTAAATTGTGTCGAGTATTTTTCAGAATTTAAATGCACAATATACGTACCTTTAGTCAAATCTCCTTTTTGAATTTTTGTTGTATAACCATCTTTCAAATTTTGAGTTCTCACGACTTGACCATTCATGCTGGTAATTGTCAGCCATACGTTAGTACCAAAATCACGGCTCACTTCAAGGTACCCCTCAGTATAAACTGGATTGGGATATACTTTTACAAAATATTGAAAATCAACTATTTGAGTAGAAGTAAAAGATTGTATATTAAAACTCATATCTCGTATAGTTGCATCAATTTTAACGCCATTTCTGTAAGATATTATTTCAATGGCAATGGTGTAAAGTCCCACTTTTTGAGGATTTTTCCAGAGGAAAAGACCTGTTTTTTCAGAAAAAGAGACGGTATTGCTGTCACTGGGAGCGACTTTATCAGGAAGGTCATACTTACTGATAGATGTATTCAGTCCAGCTAAAGGCGTTATCAAACGATAAGCGACACTGTCACCTTCTGCATCAATGGCATCGGGTTTATATTCAAATATTCGACCCACATAACCTCCATCCATAGGCGGAACATTGAGCGAAGGCGTTGAATTATATTTTTGTTGGGCTGTTTGACTAACCAGAGTTATAGTCGTTTGGATATGAAAAGCTATTGCATCGGACATCGGGTAATTCACGTTAAGAATCCCCCCATTTCTATTTGGGTCGGTCATAGATACGGTGTAAGTACCGCCTACGTCATAAGTGTGTTCTTGGGTGTAATAGTTTTTCTTAAAGAAGGTATCATCGAAAGGCTCTTCTTGACTTCTTTGAACAATTTCTGTTTTTTGGTCCCCCCAATTCATTGTCAATTGACTTCTATCCGCAGGGTTACTTACTTTCAAAGTATAGGTGACGATAGTAGCTTTAATAGTTCGAGCACTTATTTGTTCTACTTTAATTTCACCTGCATAGTTATGGGTAGCGAATAATTGAGTATTAAAAAGAGAAATAAACAGTAAGAAAGAATTTTTCATTTTTTAAATTTTTACGGTTAACTAGCCCCAAAATTAGGAATTGAACATTTTAACTGATATTCAATGCACTTTGAGCTTTTTCAACAATTCTTCGTCTAAACTTTCAGCATACATGCCGTAAGCTTCGGTCAAGATGCCTTTTATTTGTTTGAATTCAGAAGAAATGGCATATACGACCATTTCATCGCCCGGGTCGGTATTGCCTTCAAACCGATGGATTTCATCTACCTGAAAGTCGTTGGCAGCAATAAGTAAGTCGAGACGATGACAATGCAAAGAATTGTGATTGGGCGAAAGGTTCAAATCTTCGGAATAGCCTCTTTTGCGCAGGTCGTTGATGGCTTCAGTGACGGTATCATAACTTTTCATAGCATAAAAATTTTGATTTCGTTTTATAATCGTTTTGTACAAATCTAATAACTTTATGGCAAGAAAACACAAGTTTTTTATTGAACGTTTAAAATAGGCGAGTATCGGCTTATTTTTTGTAAAAAATAAAATAAAATATTAGGACGCTGTGATACTTTTAATACTTTTGTTTCTGAAACTTACATACAAAATATATTTGTCATGGATAATATTATTAAGAACAAACTTGTCGAGATAGAAAACGAATTTGATATTCGGATTCTTTTTGCCTGCGAATCCGGTAGTCGCGCGTGGGGTTTCGCCTCGCCCGATAGCGACTTTGATGTTCGGTTTATTTATGCCCATAATACGGATTTTTACCTGAGCATAGACGACCGTCGGGATGTCATTGAGATGGATATAAATGACCTTTTGGATATTAACGGTTGGGATTTACGCAAAGTTTTGAGGTTGTATCGGGCATCCAATCCTTCTATATTTGAATGGCTTCAATCACCTTTGGTATATCGGAAGGATGAAGTGTTTTATACAACATTGATGTCAATGACGCCTCAATATTTCTCGCTTCGATCGGGTATCCATCACTATATCAGCCAAACTCGTTCTTGTTATGAAAAAGAATTACAAGGTCATACGGTTCGATTGAAAAAATATTTTTACGCTTTACGACCCGTTTTAGCTGCCATGTGGATTGCTGAAAAAAAACAATTGCCGCCGATGGAGTTCGGGATTCTCCGCTCGTTATTGCGTCCTGATCTTCAAGTGACAGTTGATAAATTATTGTCCATCAAAGCAGAAGCCGATGAAAAATATCGGGTTGAAACCATTCAACCGTTGAATGATTTTATCTGGGAAAATCTACTCAAATGTGAGGAAGCGGCGCAAGATTTAGACAATCAGCGGGGCGATACTGAGGGGTTGGATAAATTGTTCCGCCAATCTCTTTTACAAGAAGTCAAATTCAACCAAGTGGTTTAATGAACGTTAATACTACGCGTTTATGCAATCATTAGCAATCAAGAGTAAAACAGTAAATCATTTCTTTTTCTTCTTTGAAGACTTTGCGGTAGCATTGTAATCCAATGCTATTTGTATCCACGCTTCCAAATCCACATCAAGATCAATCCCTTCGGGGCTTATAAATACGAAGCCTTTCATGGGTTTGTTGGTAAAATCCATTGTGCGGCAACCCCGACGGGAGAGGGCTTCGTCGTGTTGTTCGGGATTAATCCGCACCATGAGTTCATTTTTGACAATACCGACGCACATTTTTTCATTGACCATAAATGTCAAGCCTCCCATCATTTTTTTCTCCTTAATGTTTGGGACTTTTTTGTCTTGCAAAACGCGGCTAATGCGCTCGGCTAAATGCTCATCGTATGCCATAATATTGAATTTAAAGCGGTATTTTGCTGTTTCAGATGAAACTGTCGGGATGGAACATTTTTTCAATGTTTCTTCGGTTTGAAAACCGCGCTACTCTACAAGAGGGCTGCCCCGAAAACCCCGGCCGAATCCCCTAATTTGGGTCTTAAAAAAATAGTTTCCAAACGGGTATTGAACACGTATTTTTCCGCTTCGGCGACCCCCTCAGTATAAAGCTCTTGAATGTTGCCGACCCCTCCTCCTAACACAATGACATCAGGATCAAGGATATTCACAATATAAGTTATCGCTTTTCCAAAATAGTGAATCAAGCGGGTTTTAGTCATCATCGCTGCCTCATCGTGACTGAGACGTTGAAAAATATCTTTTAATTTCAAGGGATTATCCGTCAAGGATTTGTAATAGCGTTCGAGTGCGGGACCCGAAATGACCGTTTCCACGCAGCCGACATTGCCGCAATAGCACAAGCCGCCACTGGCATCCAAGAAGTTGTGCCCCCATTCGCCGGCTATACCCTGGCGACCATTGAGCACTTTGCCATTCACAACTACGCCGCCGCCGACGCCGGTGCCCATGATAACGCCAAATACCACTTGAGCATTAGGCATCACATCTTTGACAGCGCCTAAATTAGCTTCCGCTACGGCAAAACAATTGGCGTCATTCGCCATATTGACCGGTATTTTCAAATATTCAGCTAA
>JANPGW010000049.1:0-5299 GCA_031424115.1 Saprospiraceae bacterium
TATCTTTTGTTTGATACTGTCGGGGATGCCGTTGCCGTTGTCTTTAACACGGATTTCAATAGCTTTTTCCAATTGTTGTGTAGTCACGGATACTGAGGGGGTATAATTTTCATCGGTTGAAAGTAGCTTGCGTTGATTAACAGCATAAAACGCATTATTAAACAGATTAATCAAAACCCGCCCCATATCCTGCGGAATGATATTGATTTTACCAATTGCTTCATCCAATTCCATTGTATAATCGGAATTAAAATTCTTGTCTTTGGCGCGCATGGCGTGGTAGGAGAGTCGTAAAGATTCATCCACGAGTTTATTAATGTCAGTCAGTTCTTTCACGCCTGTGCTCGAGCGGGAGTGTTCGAGCATTCCTTTCACGATATTGCTCGCGCGTTTGCCGTGGTGGTTGATTTTCTCTTGGTTGGAGGCTAAATCCGTAAATAATTCGCCCACGTATTCTTTATCAATATCTGGTTTTTCGATTTCATCTTTTAAATCTTTGACCAAATCCACGCTGAGTTCTGAGAAGTTATTGACAAAGTTCAACGGGTTTTGTATTTCGTGGGCGATGCCTGCGGTTAACTCCCCGAGGCTTGCCATTTTCTCTTTTTGGATGAGTTGGGTTTGGGTGGATTTGAGGTCAGCAAGCGATTGTTTTAATTTGTTCCTTTCGTCAATCAACTCTTCTTGCTGCTCTTCAATTAATTTGTTTTGAACAAATATTTTCCTGTTTGTTTTCTCAAAAAAGTAGCCTGCAAGTGTCGCTATAAAAAAACCAAGCCAAATTCCTGAAGAAGATTCATATATCTGACTGTTATTAAAGTTGCCGGAAGTTATCACGCAATACTGGGCAATAAGTCCATAACTGAACGTTACAAGCAGAGATATCTTGAATCGTATTCGCAGGATAAGATAGCAGAAAAAGCTTATGCAAATGATTCCTGAGCATAGAAATGTTATGTCTTTCATTAAATAAACAGCAATATATATACTGATTATTCCAGCTGTCCAGTTAAGAAAAGCAGTTATATGATGATTGATAGTACTATATTTTTTATAATAACTAAGGACAACAACGATAATAAATGGCACTAACAAAACGGAAACAAGCACCATTAATGCTTTTTTAAAAGCATTGTTATAAGAAAAATAAATTCCGAGGTAGTGGATAAACCATGCAAAGCAAGAAAGGTAAATACCAAGCCTGAAAAAAATACGATTCTCAATGTCATATTCTTTTATGAATTTTCGCTCTGTTTCTTTATTAGCGAAACGGAGGTATAGCGGATTAATCGCTTCAACTATCATGTCTTTTATAAATTTTATGGGTAAATTTAATGATGACGTTCTTATCCTTATATTCGAATCAAAAATTCTGAACCCTCTCCTTCCTTACTCTCCACCTCCAAACTCCCTCCATGCCCCTTCACCACAATATCATAACTCAAAGACAAGCCCAAGCCCGTCCCTTCGCCCGTCGGTTTAGTGGTAAAAAAGGGTTGAAATATCTTTTGTTTGATACTGTCGGGGATGCCGTTGCCGTTGTCTTTTACATGGATTTCAATAGCTTTTTCCAATTGTTGTGTAGTCACGGATACTGAGGGGGTATAATTTTCATCGGTTGAAAGTAGCTTGCGTTGATTAACTGCATAAAACGCATTATTAATCAAAATAATCAAAACCCGCCCCATATCCTGCGGAATGATATTGATTTTACCAATCGCTTCATCCAATTCCATAGTATAATCGGCATTAAAATTCTTGTCTTTGGCGCGCATGGCGTGGTAGGAAAGCCTTAAAGATTCATCCACGAGTTTGTTTATATCGGTCGGTTCTTTCACGCCTGTGCTCGAGCGGGAGTGTTCGAGCATCCCTTTCACGATATTACTGGCGCGTTTGCCGTGGTAGTTGATTTTCTCTTGGTTGGAGGCTAAATCCGTAAATAATTCGCCTACATACTCTTTATCAATATCCGGTTTTTCGATTTCTTCTTTTAAGTCTTTGACTAAATCCACGCTCAATTCGGAGAAATTATTGACGAAGTTTAACGGGTTTTGGATTTCGTGGGCGATGCCTGCGGTGAGTTCGCCGAGACTGGCGAGTTTTTCTTTTTGGATGAGTTGGGTTTGGGTTTCTTTTAATTCTTTTAAAGACTTTTCAAGGTCAGTAGTGCGTTCATGCACCTGTAGTTCGAGCGTTTCGTTTTGGGTGGCGAGGATTTGCTGTTTTTCTTGCTCTTTCTCAATATTCTCTTCCGACAATTTTTGGATAGCCTTATTCCGTCTTTTAAGTTGTCTATTTGACCATAGCAAAGAAAGACCTAATAAACCCAATAAACCCAAACCAAGATATAAGGCACTGCGGGTACGGTTTTCAAGAGTTAACCGCTGTTGTAATTCTGCGATTTCCAACTGTTTGATTTTTTGATTTTGGAGTTCTTGTTGTCGTTCCGACTCTGCTTTCAGGCGGTCAGCTTCAGCTTGTTTGCTTTGGGATTCTACCTTCAATTGTTCATTTTGGAGTTTTTGTTGAAGACTGATGTTTTGGAGTCGTTGATTTTCAAGTAGTTTTTGCAACGTTATTTTTTTCAAATCCTCCGAGTATTTGGCGTATTGTACTTTCTCCAGTTCTGAAATCATGAATTTATCCAAAAAGTTGGAAGTATCAGCTTCTATCAAAGCAGCATTATTACTCGTTTTATGTAAACTATCAGGCGTTTGCGCCAAAAGGGTTGCTGTTGTGGCGATTGATACCACCACAACAGCCAAGAAGAATCTAATATTTTTACACATATTACATATTTTTATTGTCTTTTTGGTTTTACTACCCCCCCCTCACTATCCTAATCCACTTTTTCGGCGTTGGGGAAATACTTTTCACGTATAGCCATAAATTTTTTAAAATCAATGTTTTTATAAGATTTCAAACAAATTTTGGTAAAAGGCAAACCCATTGTGTCATTACCATGCTCGAATTCAGATACTTTCATGGCTTTTTCATACCAGAATAATGCTTCGTCTTCTTTGTTTTGTTCTATTTTAAGTAGTGTCATTTCTGTATTAGGGTCTAAGCGATAGTGATATTCTTTGTTCCATCCTTGTGCAATAAAATTTGGCAACGTATATTGTGTAATATCATCAATGAAATTAATTCCATATCCACCTACTAATTTTAAATGCCCAGTTGCAGGAGAGTTTAATACAGTATATTCGAGGGCTTTTTTCAAGTAAGTTTCTGCTTCTTCAAAATTTTTCAAACCTCTGTGAGTCGTACCTACACCTACTAAAAGTTGTTGATAATGTAAAGTTAAAAATGGTTTATCAGTAGGAGAAGCAGTTTCTATGGCTTCTCCTGCGAGTTTAAGGGCTTTTTCCAAAAATTCAAGTGCATAGCGTAGATATAGCTTATCTTCTGCTTCTTCAAAAACCCAGTACATTTTTTTTGCAGCATCCCAATAAGTCAAAAAGGAGCCTGGAATAGTCATTTTATGTAAAAATTTATCCATAAACTCTTCCGATTTGCCGACATTACCAGTAGCTTTATAGAAATAACTTAAAAATGCGTAGTTGTTTAATAATGCAGTGTATGCATATTTATTAGGGTCATGGGTATGTTCATAATGTGTAAATATTTTATCCGCAGCATAATTCTTTAAATCCAGTTTAAGGATAGTTGAATCTGCTATTTCATACAAAGGCGTTAGTTTTTGATAACATTCTAAGACCTTAGGATAAAATCTATTAAATGTACTATCGCGCATTTCACCATTTTCTAAATGTAATTTGCCCAAATACAAATCTGCTAACACGCCGTAGACATCTCTGTAAGATGAATCAATTTCAATCGCTTTCTCTATGTTTTCTATTGCTTTAGGATGAGGCGCTGCCAGATTCAAACTATCTTTATACCGCATTTTCGCATAGCCCATCCCTAAGCTAAAATAAGCATTGGCTTGATTTGGTAAAAGCTGTACTACTTTTTCTTGATAATATATAGATGAATCAGGTTTGCCTATCAAACGATACATGGTAGCAAGCATAGCGTGCGTAGAAATCATATTAGGCTCTAAAACCAAACTATTTAAGAGATAATCTTTTGTTAAAACATTATCTTCTTTAATTTGTCTTAGATTATCATCAATTGTATTTTTATTCTGCAACATATCCTTTGGTCTATTAGCTTCAAGTACCCATTTTCGAGCTTCTAAATATTTATAAATATAATGATTTGAACCAAATATATTTTGTGCTTCCTCCAAATTGCGAATAGCCTGTTCAACTTTTTTAATTCTTGGAAGACCCCCATAGCCTTTTTCTCTTGCACCTTTCAATAAATCCAACTCCAACTCCATCAACCCCACCGCCATATTCCGCTTAATCATCTGCATCAAATTATCAGGCAGCTTATAGGTTTCTAATGTTTTATAATGAATCAAGGCGCAATCCAATGAATCGTCATGTGGGGCGATGCGCTTGTCTTTCAAGGCTTTGCTGAATTTTTTATAGGTTTCTACGATGGTGGTATCGAGTTTCGCCAATTCATCAAGATTCGATTTATCATCGCCTCGTGTGTTGACTTCTGACATCAAAGCGAAGTTTTTTTGCTCCAATTCCGCTATTTTTTCTAACCCCTCAGTATTGGCAATGGATAGCATTTGTTGACTATTGCCTATCACAACGGGCGTTTGCACATTGGGATTGGCTTGTTTTGCGACATTGGTTTTCAAGTAATTATCCAATTCGCCCAATGCAATTTTTTTATCGCCGTTGGCATCGGCACGACCAATTAGTCCATTGACCAAATGATAAGAGAACAACCCACGACCGCCGCCCCACTGCTTGCCTTCCAACGAAAATTCATCCGATTTACAAGAGAGAATTTTAGTGATACCCGCCCAGTTTTCATTCAAAGCCGTTTGCGTTTTTGAAATGCCCTCTTTACCGCCAATCAAACCACCCGAATGACAGGCATCGGCGATAAAAACAACCTCAATTTGCTTTTTGGCTAAATCGCCCAACCATTCTTTCAATTCAAATAATTGGATAAATTCACTGCCTTGGAAATAGTTCTTTTTAAAGGAATTGTAGAGTAAAAGCAGTGAATTTTCAGAGGATATCTGCGCCTCTAAATCACCATGACCACCAAAGTAGAAATAAAAACGGTCTTTGGGTTTGAGTTGAGATGTGAGGTTATACATGCCATCCAAGACATTGAGTCGAGTAGCATTTTCATTTAAAATCAATTTGATGTTTGTTTCAGGTACGCGCTGCGTTTTTAAAAACTCAGCAAATGCCACAGCATC
>JANPGW010000050.1:0-2177 GCA_031424115.1 Saprospiraceae bacterium
TTGAAACATTTGATAACCCCAACCGCGATTATTTATTCCTTTCAAAAGGGCACGATGTACCAGCCTTGTACGGCACTTTCGTCGAATTGGGCTGGCTTGATGCCGCTCGTTTGAAAAACCATCTTTCCGCCGCCGACAATATTTATTGGCATCCGAATACTAAAATTGATGGCATTGAATTTCACTCAGGCTCCTTGGGGCACCTCCCCTCAGTATCCATCGGCGTTGCGATGGATATTAAGTTGCGGGGCGGTAAAAATAAGGTCGTTTGCATCTTAGGCGATGGCGAATTGAACGAAGGCTCGTGTTGGGAAGCCGTTTTAGTTGCCAATGCTTATAAACTCGATAATTTGATTTTCGTCATTGACCGCAACCATTTCCAAGCCAATATGCGCACCGAAGATTTGATTCCACTCGAACCATTGCATGATAAATTTACGGCATTTGGTGCGGTAGTTAAACGCATCGATGGGCATGATTTCAATGCTTTACACGATACTTTTTCCACTTTTCCTTTTGAAAAAGACAAACTCAACGTGGTAATATGTGATACTGTACGCGGCAAAGGCTTACCGAGCATCGAAGAGCGTGCCGACCGTTGGTTTTGTAATTTTACTGAGGGGGAGGTCAATTCCCTTTTAAAAGAATTGGAAGGTGAAGCCATGACTGAATTGGAATCTGAAACCCTTGTTGTTCGATGAGTTTTTAGTGTGGAGTGTTTAGTTTTTAGCGACTTCACACCATACACTAAAAACCAAACACTCAATAAAAATGACTTACGAAGAATTACTCAAACAAACTGCCTTAAACGACGAGCGTTTCATCGTTATGACTGCTGAAAACAGGGCTTTAGTCCGCACTTTGCCAGCCGTTTTAAAAGGGCGTTTTATAGATACAGGCATTACGGAACAGACAATGATTGGTGCAGCAGCGGGTTTGGCACTGCGTGGACGCATTCCTGTGGTGCATGCTTTATCATCGTTTTTGACGATGCGGGCGTTTGAATTCATCCGCACTGATGCGGGTATCCCTAATTTGCCTTTGAAATTGAGCAGTTTCATTCCGGGTTTTTTATCGGATGGTAATGGCGCAACACATCAATCAATCGAAGATATTGCCCTCATGCGAGGCATACCTAATATGACCGTTTTTGCTGCCGCCGATGAGGATGATTTGGTTAAAATGTTGCCTCAAATATGGCAATTGCCGAATCCGAGTTATGTGCGCATTTGTACACGCACATCTTTGTATAAGCACAATGATTTTGAAATGGGCAAAGCGGAAGTCATTTCTGAAGGCAGTGACGTGACGATTTTGACTTATGGTTTCATGTTCGAGCAATGTCTGATTGCCAAAGATATTCTTGAAAGTGAAGGGCTTTCAGTCGGTCTATTAAATATGCGTTCATTGAAACCAGTTGACGAAGCGGCTATTTTAAAAGTTGTTAAAAATAGTGAAATGCTCGTGACAGTTGAAGACCATTTTCAAACGGGTGGTTTGTACAGCATTTTAGCCGAAGTTTTATTAGAGAATCAAAAAACTGCTAAAGTTTTACCCATCGCTTTAAAAGAAAAGTGGTTCAAACCGGCTCGTCTCAACGAGGTTTTAGAGTACGAAGGTTTTACGGGAAAACAAATTGCGGAAAAAATATTGGGTACAAGAGTGAACGCAACACAACCCGAAATCGCATTGACGGAATTTGCTGAATAGAGTATTTTTCAACTTTTCGAGGCTTTTCTGCTTAAATATGAACTTGATTTACGATTTTTAGTTGTATTTTAAACAATTAAAAAATCAAAAATATGAAGCAGAAAAACCAAACTCGAAAAGTAATTGGCATTTTAATATTCGGCATCATAGGCATTGGCGTGGGTTATGCCATTGGTAAAATGGCTGCGACGGGTACATCTTCGAGCACCTTGCCAGCGTGGGTTAAAATAAGCTTGATTGGCTTATTGATTCCAGCATTTTTTGTAGCCATCGGCGTTCATGAAGGCGGCCATGCAGTGGCGGGTGTGAATGTAGGATTTGATTTTAAAATGTACGTTGTAGGCCCTTTTATGTGGGAAAAAGATACCACGGGTTGGCGTTTCAAATGGAATAGAAATGTTAATACAGCGGGTGGTATGGTCATGTGTTTGCCAACTGATACACAGGATTTACCACGGCGGTTTTCC
>JANPGW010000051.1:0-48855 GCA_031424115.1 Saprospiraceae bacterium
CGATGAGAACTCAATTCATCTGAAACGATGTAAGTCATGCCTTTTGTTAAAAGATGTTTAGAGCCATCTGCCATTTCGCTGATAAATTCTCCCTCCAAACAATGGACAATATGCCCTTTTTGGCACCAATGATCGGCAATATAATGAGGAGAGTATTCAACAACCCGAACCCTCAAGCCATCAAACAAACGGGTATGCCAAAAAGCTATACCACTTTCGCCTATATGCTCTGAAGGTTGGATTTTACTCCAATCAATCACTTGAAACGGTATATTATTATCAGTCATAATACGCGCTGTTTAGAAGAAATCCGTGGCAAAACGCACCGTTCTGAACTCTTTATGTTCTTCCACGGGCTTTGTAACAACGGGCGTAATCGTTTTTTGTTCCGCCTTTTTATTATTGATAATCTGATTAGTCAGATCAATTTTCATACGCAATTCTTCATTTTTTGAAGGTGCTAACATGCCTGTACATAGGCACATTTTACGTTCTTTTGCTTGTAAAATAGCATAATTGGGGCAACTGCTACAGCCTTTCCAGAATTCCTCGTCTTGAGTCAACTCAGCAAAAGGTACGGGCATATAGCCTAATTCGGTGTTAATTTTCATTACCGGACCACTCGTTGTGATACCAAATACCTTTGCATCGGGATAAAGGTTACGCGCTAAGTCAAAAGCCTCCTTTTTTATCATTCGAGCCAAGCCATGTTTGCGGTATTCGGGGTCAACAATTAATCCTGAATTAGAGACATAATTACCGTGCCCCCATGATTCTACATAACAAAAGCCCACTAATTTATCGCCATCGAAAGCCACTACTGAATGACCCGTTACCAATTTCTTTTTTATATAATTAGGGTCACGCTTTGCAATACCAGTTCCACGTACACGAGCAGATTCCTCAATTAAATCACAAATTTGTTGTGCATAAGGTGCATGCGACTCGTTGGCAACAACAATCGTGAAATCTTTGAGTGAGCTATTTTGCTGAATATTCATTTTTCTTTAAAAAAATTAAGCCTGATAATCGGCGTTATTGTTAAAAAAAATTGTTTATAAAAATGAAATTGCTTTGATATATTGACTCTTTTCCGGTAAAGCGTCATCTATCATCAACCATTATGAGCATAAGTGCAAATAACGTGCAGAATTGTAGATGGTGCTTACACCAAAGAGCAAACGAACGGTTAGGGAAAATGTATCTGTGACTTGTACGGTAGCTCGCCTGGCGAACTTTATACCGGAATGGGTAGTTATTTCACGCTCACGCGTGGCGGAATACGACTTGGTCGCAGCGGTCGGATTTGACGCTCGATAGAAGAGATGAGATAATATGTCGTATGCGATTTTTTCATTTCAAGGACAAATATACACCCCCCCTCAGTATTATACAAGATGTTGCCGAATAAAATTTGTTTTTTAACTAAAATTTAAGTTTTAGAAAAAGCGAGAGGTAGGATTTTGACAAACCCTACCTCTCGCTTTTTTTAAAACTAATTCATAGAAAGATGAAAAAAGAAGGCTTATAAAAAACCATCATCACTGACATCGTTCGTTTCTTCTTTTTCATCTGTGCCGTCTTTTCGGGCTTTGAGTTGTAAACCATATTGGATTATGTAAGCCAGAAACAAGCCTATACCGCCCATCATAATGGTGAAACCCAACACTATCGGTTCTGAATCATGATCAGAAAATGCCAAATTACCGACAAAAAGACCGATTCCGACTCCGATTGCCGTGCAAGCGATGCGCAATGTCCGATATGGGTCGCGTTTCTTTTTAAAATCTTTGGGGTGCATGCCCCGCTCTATCATCGCCATCCGTTCTATATTTTCGTAGCGACGGACGAACACTATCATGGTAAATAGACTCACTGTTCCTACAATCGGAATCATCAATGCTAATACTCGAGGATCCATTATTTTATATTTTTTATTGTTAATAAATGTAATAATTTTAAAGCGCTCAACGAAATTCGTTATGTCCATATGACAAGGGTTTCTAAAAACAGGTTACAGCTGGATAAAAATATTTTTTTTAAAAGAAAAAGAAATCTGCCTGTAACCTTTCAATAATAATCTCTATCTAAAACTTTGTGAAGACAACAGAGGACAAAGACATATTGCTTGTTAACCGCATTCTGAGAGGTGAAACGCCTGCTTATCGCGAGTTAGTGAATCGGCATAAAGATTATGCTTTCACTATCGCATATCGCATCTTGAATAACCGAGAAGATGCCGAAGAAGCGGCTCAAGATGCCTTTGTGCGGGCTTTCAATGCGTTACCTAATTTTAATAGAGAGTCAAAATTTACGACTTGGTTTTACAGAATCATCATCAATGCCGCTTTGACGATTCAACAAAAGAAAAAAATTGCCACCGAAAATATTGATAATGCCCATTCTGAGGCGCATATACTGCGGGGGGGGGATTCAACCGAAAACCTGAAAAGAAAAGAACAGCGGTTTTATATTCATCAGGCTTTAAAACAATTAATGCCTGATGATGTTACAATGATAACACTCTTTTATTTGAAGGAGCAGTCTTTGGACGAAATCGCCGAAATTGTAGGTATCGAAGCCAATACTGTGAAGGTGAAATTGCATCGCGCCCGCAAAAGATTAGCGGAAGTGATGCAAAGTATGTTAAAAAGTGAAACACAAAGTCTCCTTTAAACGTCTTTCAATTATTGAGTTTTTAGAACAAATAAAGAAAATGGAAAGATTATCAGAAGAACAAATGTGGGATGTTATTGACGGCTTAGCAACGCCCGACGTCCTACAAAAACACAATCAACTTTTGCTCGTTGACCCCGAGTATAAAGCAGAATATCAGCAATATGCTGTGCTTGATCAACAGCTACATAAACTCGACCTTGAAGTCCCGTCCATGCGTTTTACGGAAAACGTTATTGATAATGTCCTCAATATTAAAAAACAAGCGCCTAAAAAAGACTGGACTCCGGCCATTTATTTGAGTGCAATGTTGGTGCTTTATGCTTTGCTTATCAAGGCATTTTCGGCTGCGGGAACGTCCTCTAATACCCCTGAGGCAATTCCTGATAACATGATGTCTTTTTTGGCAAGTCCTTTTTTGCTCTACGGTTTCATTATCATCAATATCATCTTGTTTTTCATTTTATTGGATAAAAAAATATTGAAGCCCTTTTTTGATAAGAAAGTGAAGTAATATTAAATTTCACTTTAAAAAAAACAACCTTCGTAGGGTTTGAAGCCCGACGAAGGTTGTTTTTTTAAGTAAAACCCCGTCTATTCAATTCCTAAAACTCCTTCGCATACTTCTCCAAAAATTCAATTGCTATATCAGCATAAACAACCTGATTGCCTTTATACTGCGCCCCATACGGAAAAGCCACTTTATTTTGCCATTTTTCAATCTCTGAAACGGGTTTTTCAAAACCGTAATTATAGGCAGTAGCAAAAAAGCGCACTCTTTCGGAAGGTGTTTTAAAGGTTTTATTTTTGAATAAATCATGGGCTACTGCCCAATAAACATGCGCATATCGAAGCTGCCATTTTAACTGTTTGAGGCGTTTTACACGCTCTGAACGCCGTTCTTCATCACTATTCTGGGCTGGAATGATATAATTGTAATCTTTGAAAGACGGATTTTCTGCTACATATGTTTCCAAGTTTTCGATAAAACTCGGCTTCATCTGAAAATGCCCGATGCTGAAATCCGCGGCTGATTTGCCTCCAAAAACGTAGAGTGTTTCAAGCGATTTAGTTTCAAAAAAATCTCTGAAAGCAGACCAGCGTATCATTTCAGGAAAAACAATTGCTAATGCCTCTCCCCCAGACCCCTCAGTATCAGACGTTTTTTGAATGTCTAAAACCGTATTTTTTTCATTCCTTAAAAAATTCACTGCGGTTAATATGTCCTTTTCGAAAGGGTGAAAGGATGATAGACACACAAAGAATGTGGATAATAATGCAATTTTCATTTAGTTTTACTTGAAAACGATATTTTTCTATCTGAAATTATATCTACTTGATTTTTTTGAAAAAATAAGGGAAAGATTTTTTTGCCCCTAATACCATTCTGCAATCGGAACGCTTTTTGCAATATTAAAATTCGTAATTTGAAGTGTCTCTATTATCTATGTCACTTCAAATTGCTCCAACAATTTTAAAAAATATCCTTTATGAAAAAATGTATTCTTTTTTTGAGTGTGGTATTAATCCTCGCAAGCTGCCAAGAGCAACCTCAACAGCAAGAAACCCAACAACCATCATTGCGCAAGGAAATTAAGCAAGCCAAAGAAATATTGTCCCAAGCGGAAACCGAAGCTCGCGCTGACATTCTGGACTTAAAAAAATATGAAGAAGCCATCAATTTACTCACTATTGCAATAGGAAAAAATAGCCGTGCTGCTGATGCCTATGCTTTGCGGGGTTGGGCACGTTTCAAGATGAATAGAAATGACGAAGCTTTATTAGATTACAACAAATCATTAGAAATTGACCCCACTACGGTTGTGGCACTGAATGGTAGGGCTGCAATTTACGAATCCCAGAAAAAGTATGTTGAAGCACTAACAGATTATACCAAAGCCAGTCAAATATTAGGACTTGACCCGACTCCTTTAAATAATCGAGGCATTTTGAAGCGTAAAATGGGTAAATCACAAGAAGCCATCGAAGATTTCACAAAAGCCATTGATTTGAATGGTTTAGAACCTTTGTTCTATTTCAACAGAGCGAATGCCCAAATTGATTTGAAAAAATATGATTCAGCTAAGACCGATTACGAAAAAGCTATCAGCCTCAATACCCAATATGCACCGGCTTACGCGGGCAGGGGCAACGTGTATTATCAAATCGGACAATTTAAAAAAGCTATTGAGGACTATAACACTGTTATCAATTTACAACCTAACAATTCGGATGCTTGGCGGAACCGAGGTTACAATAAATTTAAATTGGGGCAAAACGAAGCTGCTTTAGAAGATTTAAGCAAAGCGTTGACCCTCCAATCGGCAGATAAATTGGCTTATCAATTTCGGTCGGAAGTATATCTTAAATTGAATAAACCGGCAGAAGCACAGTCGGACTTGTCGAAAGTCGGTCAGATTGTTCAATAAAAATCTTACTTACTGAGTTCTAAAGCATGAAACCAAATTTTTCGTTTTAACCTTAAACTCAATAATACCGCAAACGAATCACGCCCGCCAATTGCTTCGCAAAACGAATGACTTGTCTGGTATAGCCATATTCGTTATCATACCACACATATAAAATCACGCTTTTTCCGTCTTTTGAAACGATGGTAGCCGGAGAATCAAAAATGGATGCCGACGGATTGCCGACAAGGTCGCTCGACACAAGTTCGTTGGAGAAAGAGTATTGAATCTGTTCAACCAAATGACCGTTTAATGCCGCTTGCCGCATAATTTCATTTACTGCGTCCTTATTGGTTTTATTATGCAATTGTAAGTTCAATACCGCCAAAGATACATTCGGGGTGGGTACTCGTATGGCATTACCCGTAAATTTCCCACTCAATTCCGGTAAAACCTTCGTAATAGCACTCTCTGCACCGGTTTCAGTAATAACGAGATTCAGCGCGGCTGCGCGACCACGGCGAAATTTTTTATGATAATTATCCAACAGATTTTGGTCATTGGTGTAAGAATGAACCGTTTCGATATGCCCCTTTTCGATGCCCAAAGCTTTATGAATCACCGAAATAACGGGAACAATAGCATTTGTTGTACAACTTGCCGCCGACCAAATATTTTCTTTTTCAATATCAAAAACCTCATTATTGACGCCGTGGACAATATTCGGAATGTCCCCTTTGCCGGGAGCAGTTAGTAACACTTTTGAAACGCCTTTTGAAGATAAATGGCGACTCAACCCTTTGCGGTCGCGCCAAACTCCCGTATTGTCAATCACCAAAGCATTGTCAATGCCATAGGTCGTATAATCTATGTCCTCGGGGTTGGCAGCATTGATCATGTGCACCTTGTGACCATTGACCCACAGGCAGCGATTGTCTAAATCTGTAACGACAGTGCCATGAAAATTGCCATGAATAGAATCAGACCGCAGCAAATCAGCGCGTTTTTCAATATCTTCAAGGGTTTTGTCTCTTGTAACAATGGCTCTGAGGCGGAGTTGCTCGCCTTTGCCGGCTTGAGAAATGAGTTCGCGAGCGGCAATACGCCCGATTCTACCGAAGCCATACAAGACCACGTCTTTCGGTTCCAATTGAATTTTATCCTTACCGACAAAACTCTTGAATTTTTTCGACACATAATCCATTTGGTCGTGATAACCTTCTTTTTCATCCAGCCACTCAACGCCGAGTCTGCCGATGTCAATACGAGAAGGGGCTAATTGCAAGCGCAAAAGTGCTTTGGCGAGTCCTAATGTGTCGTGGATACTGAGGGGGTGCTTAACGACCTCGCGGGCGTAGTGGTGGAGCTTCAAAAGTTCGGAAGAACTTCGGTCAACAATTTGATTGCGGAAAATAATGAGCTCAACTGATTTATCGAACCATAATTTCCCTAGCACGCTGATAAGTTCAATAGCGGCTTTTTCATCCTCAATCCATTGTTTGAGGGTGTTTTCATACACTTGTTTTGTCATGTAAAATTTAGTTTTATTTTGGTTAGATTTTTAAAATTTGGTGCCGCAAAATTAAACATTTACATGGAGTTAATTGTCATATTGACGGATAACTTTTTTTGAAAAATAAATGCTACCAAGGGTTTAAAACAAAAAAAGTTTCCCATTAAATTAACCTTTATTCGTAACTTTGCGGCGAATTAGGTTTTTTTCCATAAAAGTTGAATCAATTAATTATTTTCATAAAAAGTAATATTTTTAAAATGAAAAAAGATACTCTTATCCCTCAACTCATCCAAAAAGAACTTGAACGCCAACGCAAAGGCATCGAGTTGATTGCATCCGAAAACTTTACCAGTCAGGCAGTGATTGATGCAATGGGGAGTTGCCTCACGAATAAATATGCAGAAGGATATCCTGGCAAACGCTATTATGGTGGTTGCGATGTGGTAGATGAGATAGAACAATTAGCCATTGACCGCTTAAAAGAGCTTTTTGGTGCTCAATACGCCAACGTACAACCCCACTCCGGTGCACAAGCTAACGCAGCAGTCTTTTTGGCGTGCTTAAAGCCGGGCGATACGGTTTTGGGATTTAATTTGGCTCACGGCGGACACTTGTCACATGGTTCGCCGGTCAATTTTTCGGGTAAACATTTTCGGGCTGTTTTTTATGGTGTTGAAGAAGAAACAGGTCGTATTGATATGGATAAAGTGGAAGCCGTTGCTTTAAAAGAACAGCCTAAACTCATTGTTTGTGGTGCCTCAGCTTATGCTCGTGATTGGGATTATGCGCGTTTCCGTCAGATAGCCGATAAAGTCGGCGCGCTTCTTTTGGCTGATATTGCCCATCCGGCCGGCTTGATTGCTGCCGGTTTGTTGAATAACCCAATGGAACAATGCCATATTGTGACTTCTACAACCCATAAGACACTGAGGGGACCCCGTGGCGGCATTATTATGATGGGTAAAAACTTTGAAAATCCATTCGGACGCACTACCGCTAAAGGCACTTTGATAAAAATGTCCACTATTTTGGATTCCGGCGTTTTCCCGGGTATGCAAGGTGGCCCGCTTGAGCATGTCATAGCGGCTAAGGCGATTGCTTTTCACGAGTGTTTACAACCTGAATTTAAGGCTTATGGTCAACAAGTGGTCAAAAATGCTCAAGCAATGGCGAATGCTTTCGTGGGAAAAGGGTATAAAATCATCAGCGGTGGTACAGAAAACCACTTAATGCTCATTGATTTGCGCAATAAAAACGTTACGGGTAAGCAAGTTCAAGAAACACTTGAGCACGCGGATATTACAATTAATAAAAATGCCGTGCCTTTCGATACTCAATCCCCAATGATTACTTCGGGCATTCGGATAGGCACGCCGGCTATTACAACTCGGGGATTCAACGAAGCGGATTGCGTACAGGTGGTGAATTGGATTGATAATATTATTTCGGATATAGAAAATCCGGCAGTGACAAGCCGTATCAAAGGAGAAGTGAATGCTTTTATGGAAAGCTTTCCTTTATATGAGCAATCGGTGGTAGCATAATTATTTTAAACCACCTTTGCTTTCATAGCCTTACAAGAGTTTAATCTCTCGTAAGGCTTTTTTTATGCACGAATGACTAAAACGACCCTTTTTCCAATAATTTCATGCTCACATATTCTATAGTCTTCTCGTTATCTAAGGTGGTTGTTCGTTTTTTCAGCATTTCGACCAACCAACCGGAGCGCAAATGATAAGCAAAAGTACCTTCATCTTGTACAACCATCCCAAGCGACTCGACATTTTCCGCTTGCCAAGTCCCCCCGCTCATTTTATTCAAATAGTCAAACGTTAATTTTTTCATCGTCAAGGCGTCCGGTGTCAAATGGTGTTCGACTAAGCAATAATTATCATCTTTCATGCTCACTTTAAGGGTTGCGCGAGCAGGAATTGGCTTACCGTTCGGTTCTAACATATTGGCTAATTGAGTGTCGTATGTCTTCAAAATATCGTGTTGGTATTCATTTCCGTAAAATTGATGCAATAAATGGAGTTCTTGAAACACGCCCTCAGTAATGTATGCTTCGGACGTCATTTGGCAGCGCATATTGGTCAGAACAATGGCTTCGGCTTCCGTCATTTTTTTTGAACATTCAAGGGCATCAAATAAGTCAACGAGCATTTTTTGAATTTCTCGCCCATTCAAAATGCTCAAAAACTCGCCATAAGGGTTGATGGCATAGCGCACTTTTGTATGGCTGTATTTTTCCACTAATTGTTGTATGCTGTTGATTTTTTTTAAATCATCGGGTAAGAAATAGGCTGCTGATTGGTATTCTGCCTCCATGATATATCCCTTTGAAGACGCTTCCACAACCGTTAATGTGACAAGTTGACGGGTTTCGGTATGGTTCTCTTCCACCGCATCCAAAAAGTTTTTCTTACCTTTTTTGAGTTCGTATTGGTAGGACTCACCTTTTTTCCAAACAGTTTTGAGAGAAACATTAGGTATAGACTCAAAACCAACTTGGGCGAATAACGATGTTAAGGGGATAAATAAAATATTGATTATCAATATTTTGAGTATTGAAAAATATGTCATGGGAGAAAATGGTTTCGTACTGTAATAGCTCAAATTAAGCTAAGTCTTAATGTACGAAAACCGTTCCACACTGTTACGGCACAACCGTAAATAATGTGACAAGCAAGAAGGGATAAGATTATTGTCTGATTTTTACAGTTTTACCAACAACAAAATCCGTCCTGTAACATAAAGCTACAGGACGGATATCCAAATGCATTAAAAACAGACAAGCTACTATTAAGCGATGTGAGCAAGATGCTTCATCAAACCGCTTTTAATATTAGCTGCTTTATTTTTATGAATGCTGTTCTTCTTTGCCAATTTGTCAATCATTTTGATGACCTTAGGTAAAAAAGTTTCTGCTTCAGTTTTATCAGTTATTGAACGAAGCGTTTTTACGGCTGAACGAGTTGTTTTTTTGTAAAAACGGTTTCTCAAACGGCGAGTAGCCTCTTGACGAATTCTTTTCTTTGATGAAAGATGATGTGCCATTGTATCTTTAATTTATCTTTTAATTATTCTATTTCTAATCCTTTTTATTTCGGAGCGCAAATTTACGGCTTTTTTACCTTTTTCAAAATAATTTTCAAAAAAACACAAAATAAACTTCTAAAAAACGGAAAAATATACTTATTCTTTCTTTTTAGCTCATTTAAAGTGTTCGTAGAAGTGGCGATTATTACAACGGATGGAATAATCCAACACTGGCGCCAACCCAATCTTTATCTTTGTTATATCTTACGCCTATCATTTCGCCTTTGCTCAGTCGTATTAAGTTATTAACAAGCAGTGGGCGTTCCCACTCTTTTTTCCATACCATCAACATTCTGATTTCGATTTTTGTGGCGCCGCTGGGTGTTTCAAGAACCGGAGCATAATGCACTTTTTCTTGTAAAATATAATTGGACTTGTCTTCTACGACATCAATATCAGCTTGGGTTACATGGATTTTTACGCCTTGCCCCGAAAATGAAAACAACGGTTTCAAGACAAATTGCGATAAATCCAGCGTGGAAGTATCAACTTGGTTCAAAAAATACGTCTTGGGCACAAACGCACTTTTTAAAAAAGGCATGGTATATTTAGAAATTCGGAAAAACCAATTAGGATGACCAATCCATTCCACATCTAAATCATCCGTGAAATGAAAGCCGAAGGTCAAATCGGGACGGCGTTCGAGTTCATCAAAAATAACGCGGTTGTATATTTTTTCTATCCTGATTTGTTCACCCTGATCATTGATATAAAACAATTGGCGACCCATTTTTATAACCTTTGTCAAACACAATATTTTAATGCCTAACCGTTGAGCGGTTCCCCAAAAGTCAATTTGCGTATTTTGCTTTTCCGGTTCAACCTCTAACAGAACAACATTTTCCGGTTTTGAATCGCCGACGATGACTTCTTTCAGCAAATTATAATACCCCTCAGTATCCAAACCGGAAAAAAGAGGTGTCATATTATCCGGCAAATCAAAATGTGCCTTGTAGGTATCAGCCAAATCCTGCTGAAAAAAATACAGCGAAGGAAAACCCTGCAACTCGATGAGTTTAGGCACAATTTCTCCTTCTTCCTCACAGATACCAAAATCCACGACAAGAAATGTACAATGAGCATCTTCATGAGGCACGCGGTGTGTGGGTTGTATGGCGCCTTCCGTTATGTTTTTAAAATCGGGGCCAACAATAACATTTGTTATGTCATCACACGCTTGTATCAGTTTATCCCTGAAAGCGTCGGGAATAAAAACAGGCGTCTCACCAATTCTAAAATTAGGCTTATGATTGTATAAACCATATAAATGAGTCAAAAACGCCTCGTATTTTTCAGGAGAAAAAGAAGCATTGTATGCTTTGCGGAATTCTGTAATCATGGTTAGGTTATCATTTTTTACTTCTCATGTATAATACAATTCCACCGACAGTTCCAATTATCATTAATAAAACGGCAATCAGTTCGGCTTGGGTAAAGGTCAGTCCAAAAGCGTGAATTTTATCATTTACGCGGATTTTTTCTATGAAAAATCTTTCGATACCATTTAATACTAAATAAATCATGAAAAGCATGCCCGGTACTGTGAGCTTTTTACGAATACTCCACAAAAAAACACCGATGATTGTGGACATAATGGTTTCGTAAAAAGGCGTAGGATATACTGAGGGGGTGAGGTGTGTATTGTATTGACCTTTCACAGTGGCAATAATTTCATGCGTATGACCGGATGAATTGGTAACATTGCGGGGGAAATCATAAGCCCACATCCAATCGGGTAAAAACCACAAAGTGGGTTGTGCACTCGCTACAATACCCCAATCGCCGTCGCCTGAAAGTTGACACCCAATTCGCCCAACGGCGTAAGCCATAATCAAGCCCGGTGCCACGGCATCCATCATGTGAATCGGATTCATTTTGAGTTTATTTCTCACAAACCAATATACGCCTATAAAGCCACCAATCAAGCCACCGTACATTGCAATGCCACTGCCGCTAAAAAAAGTATGGATCGGGTCTTTTAGAAAAGCTTCAACGTTTTCTGCACTTTCTAAAATGGCAAAAATTTTAGCTCCTAATAAGCCACTAATAGCGGCAACCATTGTAATATCGCCCACTCGGTCATGTGGATAAGCTTGTTTGATAATGCCTTTTTCATCTTTGACTGGATGAGAAACAAAAATGCCTTGATCAGCTTTGCGCTTCAATTCAAGATAAAGCAGATAAGCCGCTGTCAAAAACGCCAAAGCCAAGAAAAACCCAAAAGTTTTGACAACCGATGACCAGTTATCGTAAGAAGTGCCGAAAATGTCGTGAAATATGTATGAAAAGTCAGGATACATTTTTTTTTGTTGGATAAAAAAGTGAAAAAAAGATAACGAGGAGAAAAGACTGATTATTGAATCAGGTATTAAAACAGTTTTCAAGATGGGGCAAAAATAAAAACGATTCTGTCGAAACAGAACCGTTTTTGAAAATTATTACCGTTTTTTCATACTAATTTTAAGAGAAGGAGGATTTGAACCCTATGACAGCTTGAAATCCTATGCAAATTTAACATTTTCTTAAGATTTACAAAATCTTTTTTTTATTTTTATACTAAAATAATACAAAATTAAGGATAAAAAAAATGTATTATTTTTCCACAACACTGTTATTGCATTTTCTTGGACTTAAAATTGAAAAACATCCTACAACAAATAAACTTTTCAAGGCATAAAATATTTAAGGATTTTACTTAATAGGTATTCAAAAACTTAGATATTTATAACAAATAACACACAAAAACATGAAAACAATGTTTTCTTTGGCTGTCCTATTGGGCACAGTCTTCAATGTATATTCCCAATGTTGGAATAAGGTCTGGTCTGACGAATTTAACGGCACTTCTCTTGATCTCACAAAATGGACTCCTCAAATAGGAAATGGCGGCTGGGGCAATAATGAATTACAATATTATACCGATAGAGCTGAAAATATTGAAGTGTCCGATGGAATGCTTAAAATTATTGCGCGAGCAGAGAATTATAAGGGCGCTCAATATACTTCGGCTCGTTTGCGCACGCTCCAAAAAGGCGATTGGACTTATGGTAAATTCGAGGCACGAATAAAAATGCCGGTTGCAAAAGGCTTATGGCCAGCCTTTTGGATGATGCCTACTGAAAGTTATTATGGCTCTTTCCCAAGAAGTGGGGAGATTGATATTATGGAGCTTATCGGATCGAATCCATCGCAGGTTTATGGCACAATACATACGCTCAATACTACTAACAACTTGCCTTATTCATCTTCATCACAATTCAATCTTTCTTCGGGGACTTTTAGCGATGATTTTCACGTATTCTCAATCGAATGGTCTCCTGACACCATCAAGTGGTTCATTGACAATCAACTCTACTCCACTAAAACTTCAGCAAGCCTCAATGGCAATCTTTGGCCTTTTAATCGAGATTTTCACCTGTTGCTGAATGTAGCCGTTGGCGGAAATTGGCCCGGTTCTCCCAATAGTTCTACTATTTTTTCCCAAACCATGGCAGTAGATTATGTCCGAGTGTATCAACGCAACGAATCCATCAAAATACAAGGTTCTGCTTTAATCGAGCCTCATACTGAGGGGGTGGTTTATAAGCTGCTTCAAATGCCAAATGCAACATATACATGGTCAATGCCGGTAGGAGCATCAATTGTTTCGGGTCAAAATTCTTCTGAAATGACTGTTAATTGGGGTATGACAAGTGGTAATATCACCTGTAAAATGACCACGGGTTGTGGCACGACTACATTGGTAAAACATATTGAGATATCGTCCAACATCAATAAAAACCCTTCTTTTGAGGATAATTTTGTAAATTGGACAAAAATTGCTCTCAATGGAGCGCTGGCGGATTTTAAAATAATTAACTCGCCTACGTCGCCGGAGGGTTTTCAATATGCTTGCGTTAAAACGAACGCGTTGGGTGTTTATAGTTGGGATTTACAGCTCATACAACAAGGCATCAACCTCTCGCTCAACGAGCCTTATACCATCAAATTTAAGGCTAAAGCAGATTCAGCGGGAAAACGCATTCGATGTGCCGTGGTGAATAGCCTCAATTACGCCAGTTTTGTCAATCAGATATTTGAACTCACCACCGACTGGCAAGAGTATAGTATCCACTTTACGCCTTCGGTCAGTGCGCCCGTGACATTTAATTTTGATTGCGGTTTTACTAAAGGGGAGTTTTGCTTTGATAATGCTTTTTTGGGTAAAACAGCCAATTTAAATATGATTTTACCGATTGAGTTGGTTGATTTTCAAGTATTGAATACGCAAAATGAAACCCAATTGAGTTGGCGAGTAGAAAAAGAAAAAGATGTCATCGCTTATGAAATAGAACGCTCCGAGGATGGTATTAACTTTGAATATATCGGTATTGTCAAAGCCCAATCTCAGAAAAAATATACCTTCTCGACCCCTCTAATCTTTCCACTAAAAACTCGATTTTTTAGAGTAAAAATCATCTATTATGAAAACATGACCACTTTTTCGGAAGTAAAAAGTGTCGAAGCGCCGCACACGGCTATCAAAATTCACCCTAACCCGGCAACCGATGTACTATATTTTGAAAGCCCTAAAGCCGTGCAGCAAGTTTGGATTTCTGACGTAAGGGGACGTATCACTCACCCTTTTAAGACTAATAACAATGAGGTGACTATAAGCATGCTGCAATCAGGCATTTACCAAATACATATTATGGATGAGAATAATCAACTATCAGTTGAAAGATTCGTAAAAGAATGAAAAGAGGATACTCTAAAAAACTCTTTCAATCCAATTATGCCCGAAGGAATAAGGCAAATAAGCCAATGATGGAGCCGGTTTTGTCAATATCAAACGTGCTTTTTTGCCGACGCTGATGCTGCCGTGCGTGTCTGAGATGTCCATTGCTGCTGCCCCATTCAAGGTGGCGGCATTGATGGCTTCCTCAGGCGTCATTCGCAAGCGGATACAAGCGAGGGACACAACAAAAGGCATAGATACTGAGGGGGAGGTACCGGGGTTAAAATCCGTCGCTAAAGCCACGCAAACATCCGCTTTGAGCAAGGCTCGAGCGGGTGGCGTATGCGAGTCGTTGAGAAAAAAAGGCGCCGTGGGTAATAGGGTGGCAATGGTATCTGAATGTTGCAAAACGGCAATTTCAGCAGCATTCAAAACTTCTAAATGATCCACTGACACTGCTTTGTATTTAACAGCCACTTCTATGCCGCCCATTGAGTTAAATTGATTGGTGTGAATCTTGGGTTTTAAACCGAATTTAGAAGCGGCGTCCAAAATTTGCTCAGTTTCTTCAACGGAAAAAGCTATTTTTTCACAAAAAACATCTACATAATCGGCTAAGCCTTCACCGGCTATTTGGGGTAACATCTCATTCATAATCAATGACAAATACGCCGCTCTGTTTTGTCTATATTCCATCGGAACGGCGTGGGCACCCAAAAAAGTGGCTTTTATGGCGATATCAGAATACTCTTTTAGCTTTCGAATGACACGCAACATTTTCATTTCACTGCCTATCGTCAATCCATAGCCACTTTTGATTTCGATGGCGCCAGTTCCCAATTTTTTAGATTCTTCCAATCGAGCGAGGCTTCTTTCAAACAATTCGGCTTCATCCATCGCTTGCAAGCGTTTAGCCGAATTCAAAATACCACCGCCTTTTGCCGCTATTTCTTCGTATTGCGCCCCTTTCAAGCGCAATTCAAATTCCTCTTCGCGGGTTGCAGCAAAAACCAAATGTGTATGACTGTCGCACCAAGCAGGCAGTACAAACCTATTGGTGGCGTCAATTATTGAGTGCGCTCTATCGGGGCAATCCTTCATCTCGCCAAATCGTTGAATACAATAGTCATCAAAGAGTAAAAAGGCATTATCCACATGAGGGAGAATTGACATTGTCGAACCCTTCAATCGGCTAAGGTGAGTATCATGCGTACCGTATAGCTGTTTGATATTTTTTATTAAAATTGAGGACATTTGGAAAGCCGGACTAAATTATCCAAAAATATCGTTTAACAAACCAGCTAATCTCACCCCTCCTTTCAATAATTGCTGATTCAGCATTGCGATATAGTCATAATTATAGCGATACCCCAATCTTTGGTCTGGCTGAGTAATACCGCCATAAATTTTATCTGCTAATTGGTATGATTCAAATAACCATTGAGACAGTGGTTGTTTTTGCCATTCCTTTCGTTGTTTTTTGTTCGTAAAATTGATACTTTTTGTATATTCCGAATAACTGAGTTTTTGAAACTCAATTAACTTATCGTCCCAAACGCTGTGTAAATTGGTTGCTTCGCTGAACCAAAATACTTTTATTTTATTGCCACCTTGATCCTCAGCATGACCGACGTGCATCGGTTGATGAATATCACCGACAATATGGATGAGTAATCGGAGGTACATTTGTTGTTTGTCAAGAGGCAATTGTTTTTTCCTTAATTCTGTAATCAAAAAATTAAGTCTGGTAAAAGCATCTACTATTGTGTCATTTCGGAGAGTTGCCTGAAAATCAGTATAGGTCAATTCGGATTTGAGATTGATATAATGCCAAGGACTAAGATAATTCATGGTCGTATCGGATTTAATAAAATCAGCCCAATTGCTGGAAATTGCAACAGATTCATTACCCAAAATACTCGCGATACCTTTTTTTGCTTTACAACTCAGGTAAGAATTGGCAATTTCTCCTACTATACGATGCCCATTTGCACCCCAAAAAAAAGTGGGGAGCGCATATATTTGTAACACAAAGGACATCAATAAAAGTGTCGCATATAATTTTTTAATCATTTTATTGAAATATTTATATTGGTGCTATAATCTATCTATAAATTTTTACCTATTTTGTTGGTACAGCGTGCAATAACTCCAATCCTACCGAAGACCGCGGTTTAAAGCCAGTCCAAAGTTGAAGATTTGAATTTTCTTTTATATTTAAATACTTTCCAAATTCTTTTTTCTTCAAATTTATACCCATAAAAGCCGTAACAAAGTGTTGATTGATGTTGTTGATACGGCGTTCGTTCCATGCCGGTTCAGCGTAGCGATAATATTCATCAAAATGTAAACCGGGTTTTAAAGATTCAGCCGGTGGAGGATTGGGTGCAACATTGTGGCGCGCATTCATATAAGTCAACAAATACCTGTCTGCATTCACCGCGCCTTTATAAATAGCTTTAATGCCATCTTCGTAACCCGAAATATCATCCTGGCTACCCGCAATAAAAAAAGTAGGCACTTTAAGACCTTTTAAACCTTCGGCGTCCCAGACACCGCGCTGCATTCCCCACGGGGCAAAAGCGACAACGGCTTTAATGCGTGCGTCTTGTGAGGCTATGAAATCGGGATGGTTGGTTGTGCGGACTTTGATGGCCTTACTTCCACCGGAAATGGTGCTAAAAAAAGTATCCAATTTACCGCTATACCCCGCGCCGGAAGCATTCAGAACGCCATAACCACCCATAGAATAACCGACTAAGCCGGTATTGTTGACATCCACCAAACCCGCCAAAAAACTTTTACTGTCCGCCTTACTCAATTCAGTTATTTGATTCATAACGAATAAAACGTCTTTGGGGCGATTGAGCAAAGTACTGGAAAAACCCGCCGCATCTCTAAATGTGGATTCGGTATGGTCAATAGCCACTACGACATATCCTTTAGATGCTAAATTTTCCGTCAAATAGGATAAAAGCAGTCTTGAACCGACATAACCATGTGAAACAACTATCAAAGGAAACGCCCCTTCTGAATACTGTGGGGTAGCGCCACGCATTGCTCTGCCCATATAAGTGAATGGAATCAAGGGTCTTTTAGGGTCGCTTGATATACCTAATACTTCATCATAAGTCACCAACTCTTTCGCGCCATCAGGAATGATAGCGGGATACCAAACTTCTACTTTCAGTGGTCTATCATAAAGAGGCTCAACTCCTGCTTTTGCTTTTAAAACATCTATTTGACCTTTATTGACAAAATCTAACGTTTGAACACCTACTTTATAAGTGCCTCTTGCAGCCAATTCCGGCGCATCAGGTAAAGCATCTCCTACAATAAAAGAGGGTTCTGATAAGGTTTGGGCTGTTATTTGAACGATATTACCGATTTGAAAAAAAAGTAAAGTGACCAGAACAAAAAACGCTTTGGATGTAGAAAACTTCATTATTGATTGGTTTCATTGATTGTGAAATAAAAGAGGAAATTCAAAAGTGAATCGGCAGGTAAAATACAAAAAAAACTATTGTGGCAAATAAAAACCCAGCGGATATATCAAATATTCAAGAAAAAATAAGCCCCAGAAAAACAAATAAAATCTTTTGACTTGTTGATCATTGGTAACTTGTAGTAAATAAGATTGGCTCAAAAAAAGAATCAAAGCTATACTATGACACACCATATAATACCACATGGCAGGAAGTTGTCCCACAAAAGCGGCAAAAATAATATACACATAAGCGAACGAAACGACAATAACGCCCGCCATAAATGCCCGTTGCCTACCGCTTGTCACGGCTAAAGTACCAAATTCATATACTGCATCGCCTTCCGTATCAGGAATATCTTTGAACCACGCTATGCCCAAACTGAAAGCCGTAACAAACACCGTCAACGGCAAAATAGCCGATGTCAGAGTCCACTCACCCATTATTTCATGGCGAAAATGTAAATAAAATCCTATATTGACCAATAAACCGCGCACAACCGAAATGGCAGCCGCTGCCAGTAGATGGCTGCGTTTGAGTTTTAACGGTGGTAAAGAATAGGCTGTTCCGATAGCTATTATTGTGAGTATCAACCCGAAGAAAGGCAACGATAAATAAGCTGCGGCAGCTAAAGAAGTGATACCGCAAACCAAAACTATCAATAAAGCATTTTGTTTGGATAAAGTACCGGCTGCAATTGGCAACCAGGGTTTGTTAATTTTATCCACTTCTATATCCGACCATTGGTTCAATCCGGTTATATAAATGTTACAAGTGATAGCACTCAAAAGACTCAACGGGAGTAAAAGTGGCGGAATGGACACCGATGGGCTGGTGCCCACTGCTACGGCGAAAATGGATAAAATGCTGAGTGTGCTGCCAATAATAGTGTGAGGGCGGCTGAATTGCCACAAAATCTTTATATTTTTCATTCGACAAGTTACAATATAAGTCTCGTTATTTTCATTATGTATTTGTCTTGAGTCAAATTAACTGAAATACACGATTCTACAAACAAAAAAATATCAATGAAAGTTTTACATAAATTTGTAGATATTTATATTCCAAATTATTCCATCACCTTCAACCGTATTTATTTATTATGAGTAAATTTATTAGTGCGCTGGATTCGTTGAGTCAATCGCAAGATGACCAGATAAAAAAACTGCATGCTATCGTGGAGGATGCTATACAAGAAGAAGCTTTAATCATAGATAAACTTCAACATCCTCAAGTTGAGTTTTTGTCAAAAGGACAAAAACTCTCCGATAGTGTAGCGATGTTTGGGGGGAGTTGGAAATTCATCATTTTATTTGCGGTTATTTTAGCCGTATGGATTTTTTACAACTCAACAGCAGCCCAAAAAGCGCAGTTTGACCCTTATCCTTTTATCCTCATGAATCTTATTCTGTCGTGCATTGCTGCATTGCAAGCGCCTATAATCATGATGAGCCAAAACCGTCAAGAAGAAAAAGACCGCAAACGCGCTGAAAATGATTATCTCATCAACTTGAAAGCAGAAATAGAAATTCGTAATTTGCATCAAAAAATCAATCTTTTGATGGAAGAACAATTGAAAAAACTTATGGAAACTCAATCCATTGAAATAAAACTTTTACAAGATTTGCACACAAAAATGGACAACAAGCATCTTCCCTCTTAAAGTTTACAATAAAATTTATGCATGAAAAACGCAATAAATCGTTGGCGCGCTACTTGGAATCCGGATATGTATCATGGCTGGGGGATGTCAAAACGCTATTTTGAAGGCTGGTATGTCAAAATTGTGGATGATACTGAGGGGTATGCCTTAGCCTTTATTCCGGGCATTTCGATGGGACGAGATGGTAATCATCATGCTTTTATTCAAACCATAGACGGCAAAAAGTGTGAAACTACCTATCATAAATTTCCGGTTTCGGATTTTCAACCGTCAGAAAAAGGTTTTGAATTGAGAATTGGTGAAAACGAATTTTCTGCCCATCACATAAAAATACAATTGCCGGATATAAAAGGAGAATTGACTTTTGAGAATCTCACGCCTTGGACGCCCATGTTAGGCGCACCGGGCATCATGGGGTGGTTCTCATTTATACCTTTTATGGAATGCTATCATGGGGTGGTGAGTTTGAATCATCACATTCGGGGAAATTTGAATGTAAAAGGGAATGACGTCAATTTTACAAATGGTCTGGGCTACATCGAAAAAGATTGGGGTGTTTCATTTCCGAATGCCTACATTTGGATGCAAACCAATCATTTTTTTGATAAAAATAAAGCGTTGGTCAAACAACCCAATAATCAAGCACAACAAGAAAAATCGCTCATTGCTTCGGTCGCCAATATCCCTTTTTTAGGCACTCATTTTATCGGGTATATTGTGGGTTTTTGGTTTCACAATAAGCTTTACCGGTTTGCTACTTATACCGGTGCGCAAATGTTGGCGCAAATCGACGGCAGACACGTTCGCTTAGCTTTTAAAGACTCAAAAAATCGGCTTGAAATTGACGCCCAACAAGCAGAAACGGGCAGCCTTATTTATCCGATTAATGGTGAAATGGTTGGCAAAATCAATGAAAGTTTAAAAGCGACTATCAATGTTCGTTTTTATGAAAAAGACAAATTGGTATTTGAAGGGCAAGGGAGAAATGCCGGACTGGAAGCTGCCGGAAATGTCGATATTCTTTTGACCGAAAAATGGCGTCGTTAACATATTTTTGACATTATGGACATTTATAAAATAAACCGTTCTCAAATGGAAGGCTTGAAAACAATTTATTACAATTCACCTCTTGGTTTGATTGAAATTCAAGCTACTGAGGAGGGGGTTAGGTCAGTTAATTTTGCCGACGAAAAAATTTTTACGGAAGTAAAAAACGAGATGAATACATTGGCATTCCAACAGTTGGAGGAGTATTTCAACAAAAAAAGAACTGTTTTTGATGTGCCTCTTGATTTCGATGGTACGGATTTTCAAAAACGCGTTTGGTCGGAATTGGTCAAAGTGCCGTTCGGAAAAACAAAGTCTTATATGGATATTTCCCGAGCCTTGGGCGATGTCAAAGCGATTCGAGCAGTCGGCATGGCAAATGGCAGTAACAAAATTGCTATTATTGTGCCTTGCCACCGCATCATCGGCTCAGATGGTTCGTTGACAGGTTACGCCGGAGGTTTACACCGTAAAAAATGGCTGCTCGAATTTGAAACACCGCCTATTCAACAAGAGTTATTTTGAGAAAAAAAGATAGAAATGTACCAAGGAGAAAGTAAAAAAACAATATCGGACGCGGATAAAACTTTTATGCGCGAAGCCATCGAAATGTCACTCAAAGGCATGAATAATGGTGACGGCGGGCCCTTCGGCTGCGTTATTGTGAATGACAATGGCGTCATCATCGGGAGAGGCAATAATCGGGTCACATCTACCAACGACCCTACGGCACATGCAGAAGTGGTGGCTATAAGGGATGCTTGCCAAAATATTGGCAATTTTCAATTGAAAAATTGTACCGTTTATACCTCTTGTGAACCTTGCCCGATGTGTCTCGGTGCTATTTATTGGGCACGCCCTGCCCGCATTGTGTATGCTTGCACCCGCGTGGATGCCGCGTCTATTGACTTCGATGATGATTTTTTATATAATGAACTGACTCTGCCGTTGCAAGACCGCCTTATTCCTATTGAGCAAGTTTTGCATGAAGAGGGCATCAAAGTTTTTCAGAAGTGGAAAAACAAAACTGATAAAATTGAATATTGAGCTATACTGAGGGGTAGCCCTACCGTATCAAAATTAAATGATTAACGCTATGTTTTACGAGTTTAAAGGTTTTAAACCTGTGGTACATCCATCCAGTTTTGTGCATCCACAAGCAGTCGTGACCGGCAATGTGGTGATTGGCAAAGATGTTTACATTGGGCCCGGCGCAGCAATACGAGGTGATTGGGGCGGCATTGTGCTGGAGGATGGTTGCAATGTGCAAGAAAATTGTACCATTCACATGTTTCCTGGTGTTATGGTTAGGCTCAAAGAGGGGGCGCATATTGGTCATGGTGCCATTATTCACGGGGCAACTATCGGGCGCAATGTTTTGGTAGGGATGAACGCCGTAATTATGGACAATGTGGAAATCGGAGATGAATGTGTGATCGGCGCATTGAGCTTTATCAAAACCGATGAAAAAATACCCGCGCGCAGTATTGTCGTTGGCAATCCGGCACGCATTGTTCGGGAAGTGAGTGACGATATGATAGAGTGGAAAACCAAAGGTACCCAGCTTTATCAAATGCTTCCCCAAGATTGTTTCGACACACTAAAACCCTGCGAACCACTCAGCGAAATACCTGAAACTCGCCCCGAACAAGAGATGTTATTTGACACTTGGAAAAAACTGAGACAAAAAGAATGAATTATATGGAAAAAGATAAATTTATGCAATTAGCCATTGACCAAGCAAAAAAAAGCCTCCGTGAAGGCGGCATTCCGATTGGGTCGGTTTTGGTCAAAAACGGAGAACTTGTGGCTGCGGGCCATAACAAACGTGTGCAAGAAAAAAACCCGATTTTACACGGTGAAATGGATTGTTTGAACAATGCCGGTCGCGTAGGTTCGTATAAAGGTTCTACGATTTATTCCACGCTCATGCCCTGCTACATGTGTGCCGGCACAATAGTTCAATTTAAAATCCCGAAAGTGATAGTGGGCGAATCTCGAACTTTTGATGGGGCTCGCGCATTTATGGAATCACATGGCGTGGAAGTTATAGACCTTGATTTGAAAGAATGCGTGGAGATGATGGAAGATTTTATTGGAAAAAATCCTACATTGTGGAATGAAGATATTGGGGAGCTTTAATTTTTAGTGTGTGGTGTGTGGTTTTTAGTATGTAGTTTTAGACTTGAATGAGTACACTAAAAACCACAAACCACACACACACAAAACTAAAAACTATTTTGCAATTGTTTTTATCAAAGTACCTCTGGCGACGCGTTGTGTTAACTCCATACCATTCAATATTGCTAACTCTTTAAGGCGTTTTTCGGGCGTACCATATCCTTTTAACAATTCTGATAAGGTTGCTTCTGAATAAGTGGTTTGGATTTTGACGCGTTCCGGTTTAACATTTATCTTGGAAGGGTCGGTCAAAACTCTAAAATTTTTCATCGTATTGCCAAATGTATTGTCATACGTTCTGAAATCATTGGCGTCTGAGACGCCATGCATCATATAAATCATACCGTTGTATTCAATATAAGTAGTGGCAATTCTGACCGTTTGAGCTTGCTGACCTTGCTGCTGTTGTTCAGCCACTTGATCGGCCACTTGAACGATAGCAGACAAACCGTTGATTTGCGTATTTTGTTGACTGACAGGTTTCAATTTATTTTTCGTCACAAAATTATTAGCAGCTTCGCTCAATGATTTTTCCGGTGCTAACGTCAGAATCATCAACGCTTTTTGGTCAGGTGATGCCATTTGAAACTGAGCAGGGGAGTTAATATATTTCCAGCCGGTAGGAATGGGGAATTGAAACTTTAATTCCGGGTGATAAAAAATATTATTCTCTACGTAGCCCTGTTTAGGATCTTCCCCATAAATTACACCATCAATCAGACGCAAGTAGCCATCTCGATTTACTAAAAAGTTGCCAGGGTTTTTGGCTTGATAATCCAACGCCATGGCTTGTACCTTTTTATTGCGATCAACGGGATCCGGATGCGTAGATAAGAAAGTGGGAATGCGTTGACTGCCATCTTCACCCGCACTAAGTCTATTGAGAGTAAGGAAAAAACCCGCCATTTCCTGTGCATTAAATCCTATTTTTGAAGAATAAAGAACGCCTAATTGATCCGCTTGGCTTTCATCATCTCGGCTAAATTTTAAAAACAACAATTGTAACCCTTGTCCTAATTGTTCCCCAAATTGTGCAAGTTTTGGAGAGGCTATTAACGCACCAATAAAAGCCACCTGACCAATCATCTGTTTGGTATATTGCGATGCCCCATGACGAGCGGTGACGTGACCTATTTCGTGACCTAATACACCGGCTAATTGTGCCTCATTATTGAAATGTGCCATAATACCTCTTGTAAAATAGACATATCCGCCCGGCAAAGCGAAAGCATTCACCACATGTGAATCGACAACTTTGAATTGAAAAGGCAGCGAAGAACGGTGTGAAATTTTCGCCATACGTTGACCAATATCATTAATGTACCTTTGAAAATTAGAGTCTGGATATTCCCCAAATTCTGATAGTACCTGAGGATTTGAGTCTGCTCCCAAGGCTTTTTCCTGTGATTCGGACATAAGCATAACTTGGTTTTTTCCTGTCACTGGATTGCGTGAACATTGGTTAAAAAACACAAGAATTGCCGTCAAAACAGCTATTTTGAATGGCAAAAAGAGTAGTTTGAGTCTCATTGTGATTGTTTTTTTATTGTTAAAACTCTTTTTTTTATTGAAATTTAATTTGTATTACTATTGTTTATTATTTAACCACAAAATAAAAAAATAATAGAATTATTAAAAAGTAAAAATAAAAAAAGTATGCCATGCTATCCACCTTTTCTTAATTGATTGATAAGTGAGACCATAACTGATTTTTGACAGAATTTTAGGAAAAAGTATCAAAAATCAATTTCACCGGTAATGTATCGAAACTAAAACCACAATAAAATGGTTAAATCAGGGTTATCATATTGTACCTCAGGTTGTACAGAACAGTCTAATGGTAAGTCAAGTAAAAGATAAATAAAGTATTCAATGAATAAATTCACATATTTCGGAACCATCCTTTTTTTAGCTTTGGCTCTTCAAGCCTGCCAATCTTCTAAAAAAGCCACTACAACCGCAGTAAAAACTGAAACTGCCCCCCCCCTCAGTATCTCAACAATTTTAAAAAATTTAGAAGATAATGAAATCAAAGCGGATTGGCTGTCAGGCGATGTGGATGCAGATTATGCAGGTAAACCCATGAACCTTTCCGCCTCAATGACTACTCGATTCAGGCGAGATAGTGTCATTTGGTTAAATATCAAAAAATTAGGCTTCAATATCGCCAGAGCGAAAGTCACGCCTGATTCTATTTTCGTCATTAACTATATTCAAAGCAGCTATATTGCTAAAGATTTAAAATATATTGAGAGAAAATATAATATTCCTGCTGATTTTAAAGTGTTGCAGAACATTTTGCTGGGTAATGTCGTGTTTTTAACCGATAAGAATTTACTTAAATTAGAGAAAGACGCTTCGGGAGATATTATACTGAGGGGGTCTGATGAACGGTGGAAAAATTCCTATCGCCTTGACCCACAAGGCTATACGATAAAAGAAATGATTTTTGAACAACCGATTTCCGAACGTTTTTTAAAAATCAGCTACGAAAACTATTCAATACTCAAAGGGTATGGCAATGACCAAAAAAAATTTCCGTATATTCGCACTTTGAATATGGAAAGCCCACAAACGGGCAAAATCAGTATTACCTTAGAAGTAGATGCCGATGGTCTTGAAGTCAATGTTCCAAAAAATATTAAATTCGAAATTCCCGCTCATTACAACAGCGATAACTGAGACGGTGTTTGCCAAAAGTAAAAAACACCGATGGGTTAAAGGGCAATTGAATCTTTTATCAACCCTTCCCTCAGTGGGCTACGTGGTTATTTTATGCTTTATTTGCAGTTTCACTACTCTAACAGCACAAAATAAACGGAGTGAATTGGAAGTCAAACGCCAACAACTCCTTAAACAAATAGAACAGACTTCAAAACAACTTAACCAGATACAACAAACTCGCCTTGCTGCCCGAGATCGGCTTGAAGCTCTCCAAAATCAGATAGAGAATCGCGAAGCGCTTATCAATAACGTACGCGAAGAAATTAGTGAAACAGACAATATTATTGAACGGACAGAAGATGTTTTGAACTCCTTGAATGAAGATATTCAACGACTCAGATTAGAATATGCCCAAATGGCCAGTAAGGCTTATAAAATGAAAGTGCCCGATAATGCTGTGCTTTTTATGTTATCCTCCAATAGTTTTAGTGATGCATATAAAAGGTGGCAGTATTTCAGAATGTATGATAAATTCCGCAAAAGACAGGCGAAGTTGATTATAGAAACCCAAAGGTCGCTTATAGCGAAAAATGAATCGCTTGTTCAACAAAAAAAACTTAAGATGGATTTGGTTTCTACAAGTGAGCACCAAACCCAGATGTGGTCTTTTGAAAAACAAAATAAAGATAAATTAATAACCGAACTTAAAGAGGATGAGCGTCGGGTGTCCGGTGAGTTAAAAACTCAAGAAAAACAAAGTTTGAAAATCAATACTTCCATTGAACGCCTTATCGCTGCCGAATTGGAAATAAAACGCAGAGCCGCTGAAGATCGCGCCAAAAAATCCCGGGAGGAAGCCAATCGCTTAGCGCGTGAAAGAGCAAAAGAAAATAAAAACAAGCCCAAGGAGGAACAAGAAGAAATCACCACTCAACCCAAAAGAGAAGAAATTATCACAGAGTCGGCAGAAGTACTTGCTTTATCGAGTGATTTTAGAAGTAATAAAGGGAAATTACCGCCGCCCGCTACAGGTTCCATAGTTCGAACTTTTGGGAAACAACAAGTATTGAGTCGAGTGACAGCAATTAATAATGGAATTGATATAAAAACAGCCCCTAATGCTGATGTTAAAGCGGTTTTTTCCGGTAATGTCGCTGTTATTTCAAGTATTCCGGGCTTGGGCTATGTTGTGCTTGTTCAGCACGGCAATTATTATACGGTCTATTCAAATTTATCATCGGTAGGTGTTAAAAAAGGGCAAGCTGTCACGACCCGTCAGACCTTGGGCAACGCAGGTGTCAACCCCGTTAGCAACGATTCGGAAGTACATTTTGAAGTGTGGCTCGAAAAAACGCACCTGAATCCCTCTCTTTGGATTGCACGATAAGTCATTTTTGATTTGATATCATTTTATACTGAGGGGGGTTATCATCAATCGAAAGGAGTTTAAAGAGCCCTTTAACAAAAAAATAACATAGATTTTTTGTTAATTTTTATACTATTTATAAAAAAAGAGTATAAATTTATGTTTTTTTAAATAAAAATTTGATATTAAGTGACGCTGTGTTTGATTTTTTAACCATAACATTTTCAACCTCCTCATCAAAAAAGCTTACATTTGCGCTTCCGATTCTCTAAATACATATTTTTATAAGGACTAATCACCGATTGGCACGGTTTTTCATAAAACCTTGATTATCAAAAAATTATAATTCTTTAACCTTTAAAAAGACGGTGAATCTATGGCAGCAACTTCTGTTCGTTATTCCGACGAAGAATTACAGGAATTTAAAGTGCTTATTACCGACAAATTAGCAAAAGCGCATCAAGAAGTCGCGTTTATCCGCGAGCAGATGCTTGAAATAAACGAGAATAGCAGCGATCAACAAAGTGGTGATTGGACGGACGAAAGTTCGAGCCACACTGAAATGGAAATGCTGAATAATATGCTCGCCCGTCAGCAGCAATTTGTTAGGAATCTTGAAAATGCACTTATTCGGATTCAAAATAAAACCTATGGCATCTGTACCATTACGGGTCAATTGATTGACAAAAATCGCCTTCGTCTGGTGCCTCATGCGACGAAATGTGTGGAAGCAAAAAATTCCCGTCCGGTTGCCAATACCGCTACTCATGCAGTTTCAGATAGTGCGACTCGTCGCCGCTCTGAGGATGAAGCCAATAATGAGCACGACGATGGCGGTGTTCAAAAAGAGTTTTTTGAAAATGAGTAAGTCGGCTCTCAAAGAGCTGGTGAATTTGTGAAAAACCCGAAAAGGTTCCACTCATAAATTTTCAAAAAGTCCTATAAAATAATCCATAAGTTAAAAAGGCAATTTCCTCATCGAGCGAAGTTGCCTTTTTCTATTTTAAAACTACCTTTGCACTATGATTTTTCAGATTAATTCTAATATGAAGCAAATCCTGCATCTTATTTTATTCATCATTATTGTTACTACAGTATTTCTCATCCCTTTTTGGGCATGTGAAAATCGCCCATCTTCGGCTCAAAAGAAACTGGATACTGAGGGGGCAAACATCCCCGAGTTCACTGGGGGCGGGGCGAATAAAACATTTTTCATGCAATTCCCGAATGCTCAGGATGTGACTTGGGATTCTTTGGACATTGGTGCGGTTGCCAATTTTTTTGACGGGAAAAACAATTCCAAGGCGTTCTATGATGTTAAAGGTAAATTTCAATATGTGACAACATTATTGGATTTTGAGTCGTTGCCTTCGGTTATACAATCTTTTATTAAAAATAAGTACAAAACAGCTGTAGTTGCGATGGTACAACAAATCGATGATGGAAAAAATAAGTCATTTCAGATTGAAATCGAATCTGATACAGATTATATTGCTCTTGAATTTGACGAAAAAGGAAAATTTTTGAAAGAAATAAAACAACCTCTTAGCCCGGAAGAGTTGCAGAGACAAGAGGAAGAAGGCGTTGACGAAAATGAAAAATAAGAAATGAGAAATCCTACTTTGTACATCGCTCCCAGCGACTTGGGCGGCAGAGGTGTTTTTACCGGCTCGCCCATTAAAAATGGTGATTTGATAGAAGTATGTCCGGTTATCGTTTTGAAAGAAGGGGAAATGGAGATATTGGACAAAACGACGCTGTACGATTATTACTTCCTTTGGGGTGATGACCAAAAGCAATGTGCCATGGCATTGGGATTTGGCTCATTATACAATCATTTTTGCCCCTCAAATGGCGATTATTTTATGGACTTTGAAGAGCAAATTATTGAAGTGTATGCGGCTCGCGACATTGAGGCGGGCGAGGAAATCACTATTAATTATCATGGAGACCCCAAAAATCCTGAGCCCACTTGGTTTATGACAGATGACAGAATACGTTAATGGTAATCTTATTGACGTAAAATCTCCATATTATTTGAAAAATATCTTTATTTACTGACAATTCTACTCTTTATTCATGGCATTCACAGAATCAACAATGTTGCCATTAGGCACAAAAGCACCTTATTTCAAATTGCCGGACACCGTCAGCGGCAAGATTTTGAGCCTTGATGATATCAAATCGGACAAGGCAACGGTGATTATTTTCTCTTGTAACCATTGCCCTTATGTGCTGCATGTCAATGATGGTATTGTGGCAGTAGCCAAAGATTATCAACCCAAAGGGGTGAGTTTCGTTGCTATCAGTTGCAATGATGTCGAAAATTATCCAGCTGATGCTCCTTATTTAATGACCGAATTGGCTTTAAAAGCTGGCTATACTTTCCCTTATTTATATGATGAATCCCAAGAAGTTGCCAAAGCTTATGATGCCGCCTGCACGCCGGACTTCTATGTTTTTGACGGTGATAAGCGTTTAGCGTATCGGGGGCGCTTGGATGGCTCGCGTCCCAAAAATGATTTACCTGTTACAGGTGCCGATTTAAGAGCTGCCTTAGATGCCATCTTAAAGGGGCAACCGGTTAATGACAAACAGTATCCGAGTGGCGGGTGTAATATCAAGTGGAAAAAATAAGTGCTTATTTTTTAGGCAATTTAACCGTGAAGGTGGTAAATTTTCCCAATTCTGAGTCTTTTACTAAGATTTTACCGCCATGATAATTTTCAATAATCCGTTTGGCAAGTGAAAGACCCAAGCCCCAACCCCGCTTTTTCGTCGTAAAACCCGGTTGAAAAACCGTGTGAAATTTATTTTTGGGAATCCCTTTTCCGGTATCTGTGAGATCAATACACACCCAATGGGCTTCCTCGTAAACAGCGGCGGTGATGTTTCCATGACCCTCTTCCATGGCATCCAAAGCATTTCTTAATATGTTTTCAATGACCCAATCGAACAGGTGCGAATTGATTTCGACAAATAGGAACTTAGAGCTTTCCCCGTTTTCGGATTTATAAGTCGGAAAATCAAAAGTGACTTTACGTGGGGATCGCCGTTGCATGTACTCGCGGCAACTGTCGAGTTCTTCGTAAATATTGACCGGAATCAATTCAGGCTCTGACCCGATTTTTGAAAAGCGATCCGCCACGAGCGATAAGCGATTGACATCTTTTTCCAACTCATTCACAACATCTTGCGTCATTTCGTCCTCTTCGTGAGTCGAACGCAAGTGTTCAATCCAGCCTAAAATAGCAGCAATGGGCGTGCCTAACTGATGCGCGGTTTCTTTAGCCATACCCACCCAAACTTGGTTTTGCTCACTTCTCCGAGCTGTACTGAAAGCGATGTAACCAAAAGCGATAAAAAAGGCAATGAGGATAAATTGAAAAAAAGGATAATATTTTAACAACGTCAGGTTATTTGAATCATCGTAATAAATTTTATACTTAATGACGCCAATATCATCTAAAACAAGAATGGGTTTCTTGTTTTTAACGATAAAACTATTCAATTTTTCTTTTGCAACGGTCGAATCATTGCCTGAAATCAAGCCTTCGGGGTTTATACCACTAATATTTCGGGCATCAATAATTTCATACCTATCGTCTGTCAATAAAATAGGAATATTATAATTTTTAGAAACGATTTCATTGATAAAAACCTGAACTTTTAAAGGATATTGGTCAAATTCAGTGCTGGCATATATCTCTTGAGATTGGCGATAAATATCCATTTGAGTACGCTCTGTCTCCTTCAACCTTTCCACCAAAAAGTATGTATATATAGAAGACGCAGAAATAATAAGCATTCCGATAATAAACAGGTAAATCTTCAAGCGCGATTTTAAGGCGTAAATATTATCTTCACCGCCACCCGATAAATATTCTAAAATGTTTTGATAAATTTGCTTTAACTTACTCAAAATCAATTATTTATGTTTTAACATTAAGTTTTAAAAATAGGGTTTTAGGGTCAGTTATTTTGCCCCCTCAGTATTATCCGCCTAAAAACGTTAATTATAGATTAAAATTACAAGAGTTGATGAATAATTATAAAAAATAAATTATCCCCTACCGCAATTCTATTACCTAATTTCCTTTTAAAATGTGTGAAATTAGGCTTAATTTTAGGACTAAATATCATACGATGAAAATATTAATCAGTCTGAGCACCTTCCTATTAATTTTAGCTTTCATAAATCAAAATTGCCAAAATGCTTCATCTCAGGAAGATAAACAAAAGAGCTCTTTATCGGCTGAACTCTTACATTTGCCGCCCATTCTAAATATGAATGATACCGCTTTCAAAATGCGCGGTTTAAGTTTCGTTGCCCCACCGCGCCCGTTTTCAAAAACACCGATGATGGACGTAAAAGACGTGAAAGCAGATTGGATAGCAGTCATTCCTTACGGTTTTACCCGTTTAGGAGAGCCGTTGGTACAATATGAAGCTTCCGGCTGGAAATGGTGGGGTGAACGTATGATTGGCGTTCAAACAACAATAGATTCAGCCCATCGGGCAGGACTTAACGTTATGCTCAAGCCACAAGTATATGTGCCCGAAGGCTGGACAGGAGCGCTTGATTATGCCACGGAGCAAGAATGGTCGCAATGGGAGCAAAGCTACGAAAACTATCTTCTTCCATTTGTTGATTTAGCAGAATCCATGAAAGTAGCAGTGGTTTGTATCGGTACTGAATTTAAAATGGGCGTTGTAAAAAGAGAAGTTTTTTGGCGTAACTTGATTCAAAAAATACGGCAAAGGTATCACGGCAAATTGGTCTATGCGGCAAATTGGGACGAATACCCGATTGTACCTTTTTGGGATGCCTTAGACTATATCGGCGTGAATGCTTACTTCCCGTTGGTGCAAAAAGAGACCCCCTCAGTATCTGACCTCGAAAAAGCCTGGAAACCACATTTGGAAGCTTTACGCCTTTTTCAGCGCAAATGCAAAAAACCCATGCTCTTTACTGAATTTGGTTATCTGAGCGTAGATGGTTGTGCTTTTAATTCGTGGGATGTTGAAAAAAAAATACACTCCATGAATATCAACGAACAAGCGCAAGCGAATGCACTGGATGGTTTATTTGCAACTTTTTGGAAAGAACCGTGGTGGGCCGGAGGCTTTTTGTGGAAATGGTTTCCGGAAGGGCAAGGTCATGAAGGCTATTTTGCTAAAGATTATACACCTCAAGGTAAAAAAGCTGAAATGATATTAAAAAAGTGGTATGGTAAATGACATCCATAAAACATTGTTAATCATTTCTTTAAGTAATCTATCATTCATCATTAGCCATGTACATCTACAAAATTTTATGAAAAAAACAAAATTGCTCCCCCTTTGTATTTTAATAATACTTTTCCAAGCCGGGTGTTCAAGAAAAGTGACTATGGAAAAAATACCAACCCCGCAAATCTCGTTCGGTAGTGGTGGAGGCTTCACTAACCTGATAACAGAATACATCCTACTCGAAGACGGCAAAATTGTAAAAAAATCAAAAGAAGGTGAGCGATATGATATTATCGCCCGCATCGGGAAAGACAAAGCTGCACAATGTTACATTGGGGCAAAAGTTCTAAAATTGGATACTTTACAATTCAATGAGCCGGGTAATATGTATTATTTCGTCACCCTGAAAAAAGATGATAAAACAGAAAACCGAATTGTTTGGGGCAGCGTTGATAAGCCGATTTCCGATGAAGTGAAAAGTTTTCATAAGCTTCTTTTGAGTTTTTTATCAAAAAAAAATGAAAAAGAAGCAATAAATAAGTGAAAACAATAAAACCGATTGTTATTAATATTAAAATAAATTTAAATGAAGAAACTCGTTTTACCCGTATTGTTTTTTGTCAGCGTGATGGGAAGTCTGGCAGCTCAAAAACCTAAAGATATTCGTAAAAAAACGAATGTTAATCCTGTCAAAACGACTGATATCCAACCACCTGCTGACTATCGAGAAGTGGGTGTGCCTGAGGCTAACAGAATTTTTGAAGGGACAAGTTCCATAAAATCTATTGCCGCGCTTCCCCGCCCTTCGCAAGCCCTTCCACGTGGATTCAAAGCGCTCAGTTCTCAACATGGACTACCGACCATGATACAAGGCAATTTGTCTGATGCTTCTGTTCGAGAATTACCTTTATCTAACCGCGCCGTACAGTATTTGGATGCTGTGAAAAATGCGATGCAAGTGAAAAACCCTTCTGAAGAATTCGAAATTAAAAGTATAGAAACAGATGAGTTAGGGCAATCGCATGTGCGGATGCAACAAAAATTCGGCAATGTTCCTGTTTGGGGCAGTGAGATTATTCTGCACGAACAAGGTGGAAAAGTTTCTCTCCTGAATGGTGCTTATTTTCCGACCCCCTCAGTATCCTCTCTTGAACCGACTGTTTCAAAAAAGAATGCTGAAATAAATGTTCAGGCGGACTTAAGCCTCAAAACAAATTTTAAGCTTTTATCCGAAGCAAGTAAAAAACAAATCGGTGGGGAACAGTTACGCAGCGAATTAGTTATTTTCCATGTCCGTGAAAAATTGGATGGTGAAAAATTGGCATGGCATGTAACAGCATATCCCAATGTGTTGCATCGCTACGAATACTTTGTAGATGCAACCACTGGGAACATTTTGAACAGTTATACCAGTTCATGCGATTTGTTAGGGCATTTTCATCAAAATGATAAAAGCCCGTATCTGACTGAAAATGTAACTCCCCATACTGAAAGCCCATCCAAAGAATTCGTAGGAGTGCCTTTTTTGCCTTCTTTGATGGATGGCGCTGCTATTGCGAATGCAGCAGACTTATTTAATCAGACAAGAGTGGTAAACACTTATCAGGTAGGAACAAGCTATTACTTAATTGATGCTTCTCGCCCGATGTATAAATCCGCAACCTCTACTTTTCCGAATGACCCGGTGGGTGTTATTCAAACTCTTGATTTCAAAAATACAGATGAGGGACCTGCTTATTTTGTTACATCTACTAATAATTCATGGACTGCTGTTACAAAAGCCATTTCAGCGCATTATAACGCCGGTAAAGCATATGAATATTATAGAACAACTTATGGCAGGAATTCTATCAATGGAAAAGGCGGAAACATTACTTCAATCATCAATGTAACGGATGAAGGCGTCCAAATGGATAATGCCTATTGGAATGGTGAAGCCATGTTTTACGGCAACGGCAAAGATGTGTTTGCCGCTCTTCCTAAAGCCTTAGATGTTGCGGGTCATGAAATTTCGCATGGTGTGGTTCAAAACACTGCTAATTTGACATATCAGGGCGAATCCGGCGCTCTTAATGAATCCTTTGCCGATATTTTCGGGGCTATGATTGATAGAGATGACTGGAAAATGGGCGAAGATATAGTAGTCGATCGTACTGCTTTCCCTTCAGGTGCTTTGCGGGACCTTTCCAATCCGCACAATGGCGCAGCTAAGGGACAACCCGCATATCAACCCCAAATCTACTCTGAGCGCTATCAAGGCACAGCCGACGAGGGAGGTGTGCACATTAACAGCGGTATTCCCAACTATGCCTATTATCTGTTTGCAACTAATGCAGCAGTGGGTAAAGACAAAGCAGAGAAAGTATTTTACCGCGCTCTTTCCACTTATCTCGTGAAATCTTCAAAATTTATTGACCTCCGTGCCGCTGTCGAACAATCTTGCAAAGACTTATATCCGAGCGAAATAGCTCTTCTGACTGCTGCTCAAACGGCTTTCACACAAGTGGGCATCGGTTCAGGCGGTAGTACAACGGGCACAACTTATCAGACGGATGTGCCGGTCAATACAGGTTCTGATTTAGTGGTATATGTCAGTAATGATAATACAAAATTAATGGTTTCGGCGCCTAACTCTACCCAACCAATCATGCTTTATTCCGGAGGCGTTTATAGCCGACCAAGTGTCACGGACGATGGTACAGCCATTTTCTTTATTGGTGCAGATAAAAAAATGCGTGCGGCTGTACTCAATAAAACAACGAATATTTATGCTATAAAAGATATTCAAACCGACCCTATCTGGAATAATGTGGCTATATCAAAAGATGGAAAAAAAATTGCGGCTAATTTTGATGATAGAGACAGCATTATTTGGGTTTATTCATACGATTTGAGTAAAGCACAACAGTTTGTTCTGTACAATCCGACAACAGCACAAGGCAATACCGGCACCTTTAATGTCAAATATTCAGATGCTCTCGAATGGGATCATTTTGGTGAAAATGTTATGTATGATGCATTCAATCTCATTCCGGGCACTCAGGGTGCTGATGTTGAATATTGGGACGTAGGCTTTATTAATGTTTGGTCTAATACAGCTAAAAACTTCGCAACGGGAAAAATAGAAAAACTATTTAACGACTTAGGCGAAGATGTAAGCATTGGAGACCCAACGTTTTCTAAAAACTCTCCTTATATCGTTGCTTTTGACTATATCGAAAGCAGCTTTTTCACGGGTCAAAGTTATTATGTCTTGGCAGCTAATATACAAACAGGCGATGTGACTCAAAACCAAGCCGGTATTTTTACCAACAATACACTTGGTTATCCGAGTTATTCGCGCACTGATGACCGCCTTTTGTTCACTACTGAAAATGCTCAATCAGTTAGCGAAATTAAAACCATTTCTTTGAGTGCCAACAAAATTGAGCCTTCAACAAATAATGTTTTGATTAAAACGGATGCTCAAAAAGGCAATTGGTTTTCTAATGGTACTCGAGTTTTATCATCTACCAATGATTTAGATAAAACGGCAGTCCGGATTGCTCCGAATCCTTTTAGCAATCACATTGCAGTTGAAGTAACAGTTGACAAAGCAAACGATGGTAAGGTAGAAGTTTTTGATTTAATCGGCAGAAACCTCATAACCCAACCTATGAGTGTCGTAACGGGCAAGAATGCTGTGTCAATCGAAACCAATCAATTGCAAAGCGGGGCTTATCTTTTGAAAATTACAGTAGGCGACAAGAGTTTAACTACTAAATTGATGAAAATGTAAACATGAAAAAATAAAAAAAATCCCTCGCGGTGTTACCGACGAGGGATTTTTTTTATTTCGATGTTCGATTATCAGAAAATATATTGATGCTCCGGCTTAAGACTTTTTCGTTAATCGCTGAGTCGTTAAAACCTTGTTGCTACGCCCAATCAATTGAACGACGTACAACCCATTGGGCAAATCCGAAATTTCGTAACGCTCACCTTTTGTCACATCAAATGTTTTGATTTTACGACCGACCAAATTAAAAACAAAAATATTTTTAACAACTTCTTCGTTAGTCACTGTGATATACTCAGTCGCCGGGTTCGGGAATACCGAAACAACCGAAGAACTCCAGTCAACTTTTTTTTCCGCCTGAGCGAATGCACCAAAAGAAATCAAACAAAATAAACTAATAAGTAATTTTTTCTTCATAGGCTTTAAGTTTGCGAATATGAGTATATTGGTTTTCGGATAAAAAATTATCTCGCAAGTTACACAATAAAAATCTTAGAATCAAGACCGGATTATTTACTTTAAGATTTTGTTAACCAAAATTATGGAATAATATATGATTATTGTTTTCGAATAGAAATAATAATCATACCAAAAATATTGAAATTCAATCTTTTATAAAAATAATTATTTAATATTATATAAATATTAATTTAATATTATTTGTAAAACTTTTATATCTTCCTTTCGAATAAATCTTTTAAAGCCGCCACAGCTTCCGGAAATTGAAATTGAAATCCTTGATTCTCAATTTTTTGTGATGATACTTTAGTACTGTTCAGCACCACATCTGCCATTTCGCCCATAGCTATTCTGAGCCCAAACGTCGGAGCAGGCACCAATAAGTATCCGCCGCCTTTTGCCGTCGCAATCGCCTCAGTAAGGTCGTGGTTACTGAGGGGGGTCGGCGAAACGGCATTATAGACGCCTTTTGCCTTTTCATTTTCAATTGCCCACACGAATACGTTGCATAGGTCTTCAATATGAATCCACGAAAACCATTGTTCGCCGTTGCCGAAGTACACGCCCGTGCGCAATGTAAATGGCAATAACATTTTTTCTAAGGCGCCTCCTTGGGTTGATAAAACGACACCGATGCGAATAGTGACGGTTCGAACACCCGTCTTCTCCACCTCCTTGATGGCATTTTCCCAAGCGGCAGTACTTTCTGCCAAAAAACCTGACCCTTTTGGGGAATTTTCATTAACTAACTCATTTCCCCGTTCACCATAAAAACCAATAGCAGAAGCAGAAATATAAGCTTTAACCTTATGAGTCGAGGTCTGCAAGTATTTTTTGAGCAAAAGGGTGGATTGGGTTCGGCTTTCGATAATATCCCGTTTGCGCTCTGCTGTCCACCTTTTATCGGCAATACCTGAACCGGCCAAGTTAATAATGTAATCAGCTTGGCTAAAAGCACGGGCATCTAATGTGCCTTTAGTAACATCCCAGGCATAAGCAGGAAACTCCGCATCGGGATTTGAGCGACGACTCAGGTGCGAAACAGTATAACCGTGCCCCCTCAGTATCCGACTTAAATGTAAGCCCAATAATCCTGTTCCACCGGCAATAAGAACGTTCTTCATATTTAATTTTAACGAATTTAATTTTTTTAAAATTATTTTAGTCACATTATGTCCCTATTTTGTTTTTTTTACGTCAGATAGAAAACAATTAAATATTAATTTGTTAATTTAATTTACTTGTTTTTACGCTTAAATCTTTAAAAAAACATAATTTACAACAATAATAAATCACCAAATTTTCAATTTTTAGATTGTCACATGAGCCCATTTTTTAATTACAACCAAAAAAATCTTTTAAATTGGTTAGTCCCCTTTTTAATTATTGTCTCCACTGGTATTTCAGGATGTGAAAACGATGAGAATAGAAAGTCTTCACACCAAGAAAAAATGTCTTCCCCTAAGATTGACACCTCTATTCCACAAAACAATACAGACGCCTATATGGCAGCCGCCATAGAAACGTGTGAATGCATGCAACCTATGTTTGAGATTATCAAAAGTGCGGAAAGCCGCAAACACAAAGAAGATGACCAAGCGATGGTAGAACAAGAAGCAAAGATTGCGTACGTTCGTCCACAAGTTGTAGCCTGTGCTGAAGCTATCCGAAAAAAGTACGGCAGTATGGAATCTCCTCAGGATCAAAAAAAAATGCTTGATGCCTTAGGAAAATACTGTCCGGATTCTTATGACATACTTAATAAAACTATTTCATTAAAGTTTTGAAAATCAGGAGAAAAGTAATCAAAATTCACAGCTTGCATATTGAATAAGCCTTTTACGAATGTTTTAAAGAGAAAAATCTACATATAATATATAAAGCCTTATTTCCAAATTGGAGTAGGGCTTTTCTTATTTTTGCCGGAACATAGATTATGCGTTAATGATTTGTGAAATAAATTGTAGGAAGCAGTAATTTTCCTACATTTATATCGTTTATTTTTATGCGAAAAACTAAACATCCCTTAACCGATTTTGCGAAATAATAAATAAATTTTGGCACTATGAGGTCTTTCTACTTAAAGAACCTTCTTTTTTCAGCATTGATACTGACTGGAAGTATAGTTTTGGCACAGCACCCACATGATGAGTGCACAACTGCAAGACTTATTAAAAATCCTAAAAACTATTGTGATACCATCAGCACTACTGGAGCTACTTCAGGAACTTTGAGCTTGCCAAATTGCTTCTCCAATAATGGGCGAGATGTTTGGTTGTCATTCAGAGCCATTGCAACTGATATGCGTATGAGCTTTTCAAATGTGAGTGGAGCAGCAACGCCCAGTCCTCAAGGAGCATTATATTTTACCGAAAATTGCCAAAATTTTGACGAATTGATTTGTCGAGCAGGGCAAAATGGCCAAGTCGAACTATACAGAGGAGGATTAATACCCGGTGAAACTTATTATATCCGGCTTCAAGCATCTTCCGGAAACTCCATTTTCAGATATTGTATCACCAATTACAACCCGCCTGCTGACCCTTCTTCAGATTGCCCTAAAGGTTCAGTTTTATGTGATAAATCTTCTTTCTCCATTCAGAGCGTAACGGGTGCCGGAACCAATACAAGAGAAATGGAGGATGCCGCATGTTTCTTTACAGATGGCATAACGGCTACCCCTCAACAAAGTACAATCGAAACCAATTCTACATGGTTTCGTTGGACTGCCGCAACCAGTGGCACATTGGCTTTTACCCTTACGCCGCTGGTAATATCCGATGATATTGACTTCATCGTCTATGAATTACCGAATGGCATAGACAACTGTACCGGAAAACGAGTATTGCGATGTATGGCTTCAGGGGATGAAACTCAACCTAATCCAAATCCTGATGCCAGAAATAGACGCTGTTGGGGAGCAACGGGTTTAAGCCTAACTGCTAATGATGATTCCGAGCCGGTTGGATGCCGCAACGGAGTGCCGCATGATAATTATGTCAAAGCTATTGATATGGTGGCTGGTAGAAGTTATGCATTGGCAATTAATAATTACACAAGCAATGGGAATGGCTTTAATATTGAGTTTGGCGGCATCGGTCAGTTTTTAGGCCCCGAAGCTAAAATTGGGATTGATAGACAAGATAAAAAATACTGCTTAGGCGAAACGGTGACTTTTACCGATAATTCAAGCTTTGCATTAGGGCAAATCACCAAACGCCAATGGCGCTTCGGGAAAGGCGCTTCTAAAGATACGGAGACTGGTGCGGGACCATTCCCAATCTATTATAAAACACCAGGTTGGAAATCAGTCGTTTTAACCGTAACAACTGACAAAGGTTGTACAGTAACATCTATTTTAGATTCTATTTATATCAAACCCTTTCAATATGACAGTCTTATTCGGCGCCCGACTTGCCAACAAGGTACAGATGGTATGATTCGCTTGAAAGTGACGGAATGTGGTCGCGCTCCTATTCGTTACAATTGGGAAAACACAGGCTATACTACACGAGATTCTATTACGGGGCTTTCTCCGGGTCAATATAAAGTAGCCGTTACCGATGCCTCTGGGGTTTATATTGACACTTTTGTGTTTAATTTAAAGCAATTTGAAGTAGAATTAGATACTGCCAAGCGCATTATCACCCCCCCTCAGTGTTTCGGATTGAATAATGCCAGAATTGAATTGAACCCTAAAACGGGCGTTGCGCCTTTCCGATATCGTTGGAATAACAATACTTCTTTTACCGCTGACAATACCCTCACAGCGATTGGAGAAGGGCAATATACAGTCGAAATTAGAGACAATAATGATTGTAAAGGTTTCTATAGTTTTGATGTAGTGGCACCGCCGCCGGTTGCAGTGATTGTTGATACTTTTAATATCTCCTGTTTTGGGCGAACCGATGGCATAGCGATTGCGTATCCTTCGGGCGGTGTGGGCAATTATAGTGTGAGTTGGAGCCGTGGTGACGTGGGCGATACGGTGCGCAACCTTCGAGCCGGGCAGTACTCCGTTTTTGTTCGTGATGGGAACAGTTGTGAAACCCGTTCAGGCGTCCTCATTACAGAACCTACCCAGATAGGGTTGAATACTCTTCGCATACAACCTTCAAAATGTTATGGTGATTCTACTGCCGAGTTGGTTATAGCCGGTGTGGGCGGTACTCCACCTTATCGGTTTAGCATTGATGGCGTGCGTTTTCAAAAAGATTCGGCTTTTTTAAAAATTCCGGCAAAAAAATACAGCGTTGTGGTGCGCGATTCTACCGGCTGTAGGAGTACAATTGAGGTAAATGTTCCACAGCCCCCTCAATTACAAGTTAGTGCAGGACCTGATTTGACCGTAGATTTGGGCTTTTCAGAAAACTTAAGAGCCACAGTTGTACCTTCTTCTAAACAAGTGAGCTATTCATGGACACCCAAAGATTCTTCTGTCACTTGTTCTAATTGTGAGCAAACAACTGTTTTTCCAATTAAAACAACCCTTTACAGAGTCACTATAAAAGACAGTGCGGGTTGCGTGGCTTTCGATGAACTTCTACTGGAAGTCATTAAAAAACGCCCAATTTATATCCCAAATGTTTTTTCACCGAATGATCATAATGGCGTTAACGACTTCTTTACCATTTACGGTAACCAATCCGCAGTTATTATTAAAGAATTAAAGATATTTAACCGGTGGGGTGATTTGATGTTTCAAGGCAGTAATCTGCCGCTTAATAAAGACGAAGCCGGCTGGGACGGTACCTGGAACGGTCAAAAATTGGAACCCAACGTTTTCGCTTTTTGGGCGACTGTGAAATTCATTGATGGCGAAGAGGTCGTTTATAAAGGCGATGTAACAATCGTTAGATAGCCAACCATTTTTTTTTATTGTTAATGCATAGAAGCATAGGAATGAATAGAAGCTAAATTATTGGCAAACTATGTGTTCTATGCTTCTATGTGTTAAAGCACTTTTCATAAAAAGGCTTAATTTTTGCTTCAAATGATTGATAATCAATTTTTTAAATAAAAATTTTATTTTAATCCTTACAAAACGTTTTATACTGAGGGGGGCTTTTTTACCTTTGCCTTCAATTTTAAAAGATAAAAACGCCATGAATTTTATAAAATATACATTATTTATTCTTTTTGCAGTGGTCTCCATCTTTACGGCGTGCCGCAAAGAAGATAATTTCATCACTGATTCTTCGGCAAAACTGGATTTTTCGACGGATACTTTGCGCTTTGATACCGTTTTTACGCAAGTGGGTTCGGCTACTCGATATTTTAAAATTTTCAATAACAATAGTCAGCCGGTAAAAATTTCAAAAATCACTTTGAATAACGCTTCAGGCGTTATTTTCAATTTAAATGTTGACGGTATCTCGGCAAAGAGTTTTACGAATGTGGAAATCCCCGCTAATGATAGTTTGTATGTATTTGCGGAAGTGACGGTGAATCCCAATGCCCCCCTCAGTATAAGCCCATACGTTGTCAATCAGGAATTGGTTTTTGAAACAAATGGTAACACTCAAAAGGTAATCCTCGAAGCATGGGGTCAAAATGCGAATTATATTCCCAGTCGTTTAGGAAAGGGCGGATTTGCCTCCCTCAACGGCGGTGACCCCAATCGGGTTATCAATTGGGATGACCCCAAACCGTATGTCATTTATGGCGTTTTGTTTATCGATTCTTGTATTTTACAAATCGCTGCCGGAACACGTATTCATGTGCATGGTGGCATTTCATACCTGCCTGATACTTCGGCTTACCGCGACGGTATTATTTTCGTTTTACCTAAAGCAAGAATTGAGGCCCTCGGTACCCTCGAAAAACCCATTATTGTTGAAGGTGACCGTTTGGAAAAAGAATTCAACAACGAATCAGATCAATGGGCAGGTATTATTATTGGAGAACGCAGCAAGGGCAATATTTTCAATTTTACGACTATTCGCAATTCCCGCGTAGGCGTTCGCGTGGATTCGGCAGCCACTTTGAGCCTCAAAAATTCAAAAATCTATAATACAGCCGGCAGTGGGCTAATTGCTTCCCATGCACAAGTGACAGCAGAAAATTGTCTTTTTTATGACAATGGTGGCAACTGCGCCCAAGTAGAGTATGGTGGTTTGTATGATTTTACGTATTGCACGATGGCAAGTTTTGGTTCGCGCAATGCAGCGTTGAGCGCCAACAATGTCAAATGTTACGAGCGAACCGCGACGGGCAGCTGTTCAAGGGGTTTGGCATACCCCCTCAGTATGAAAGCAACAAACTGCATTTTTTATGGCTCAAAAGATGATGAAATAGACTTTTTTGATGCTACAACCAATGTGGCAACAGATTTTAACTATGATTTTAAAAATTGTGTCGTCCGAGTGAAAGACCTTTTGAAAGCAGATAATTCGCCGGATTTTTTGACAAAATGTAAAGACTGTATCAGAACTGATGGCAAATCGAAGGTTTTCAAAAAGCCCAGCGAATCCAATTATCAATTAGATACGCTTTCCGTAGCCGAGATGAAAGCCCTGCCTTTTTCAAACATTTTGAATGATTTGGCAGGCAAATTGCGCGACGTCAAAAACCCCGATATTGGTTGTTTTGAATATCAGTATAAATAAGTCAATGTGCAAATCATGTTGATAAGCCTTGGCGCAGGATGTTGATAAGTTGTGCAAAAAACACATAAAAAAAAAGAGGCATGTGCTTATGGAAAACTTTTCAACAACCTTTTCCTTCTCAAATTATGACAATTCTTTTCCCTTCCTCTATGCATTCAGAGTATATCCCTGACTTATACACATTTATACACCGCTTTTATACAGTTATCAACAACATCGTTGGATAACTTTTTTTTAAATTTAATTGAAAAAATATTAGTTTTGATAAAACATTTTATTTAATTTTGTAAAACAAAAATTTTCAATCGCATTTTATATATATAAGAGATTGAAAACCTACTGCATAAAATATACAATTTGAGAGGGGTATGGAAGACTTAAATTTTCAAGGTAAACAGAATGGAAACGGACAACGCTTTAACGCAAAAGCCAACCGTAACAACACAAGTGATTTGAGTTCATTTGTGTTTGGCAAAGTGCCGCCCCAAGCCGCTGCTCTCGAAGAAGCTGTTTTAGGTGCGTTAATGCTTGATAAAGATGCGCTTCCCGCTGTCTTAGACTTGTTGAGACCCGAAAGTTTTTATTCAGATGGTCACCAAGCCATTTATAAAGCCGTTTTAGAGCTTTTCCGCAATTCCAAACCGATTGACCTTCTGACGGTTACGGAGGAGTTGAAACGCTTAGGAATGCTTGACCTTATCGGGGGCGCATATTATCTTGTCGAATTGACCAACCGAGTAGCTTCTGCGGCTAATATCGAATATCACGCTCGTATCATCGCCCAAAAACACATTCAGCGGGAGATGATTAAGGTCTCAACCAACATTATCAGAGAGGCTTACGAAGATACTACCGACGTTTTTGACCTGATGGACAAGGCAGAACAAAGCCTTTTTGCCATTACTGAAACCAACCTCAGCCGTACTTTTGAAGGTATGAATAGTTTGGCTTCTAAATTGTTGAAGCAGATTGAGGGACTTTCTCAAAAGAAAGACGGTTTGACCGGTGTGCCAACGGGTTTCACGGAATTAGACAGGCTGACTTCCGGTTGGCAACCGAGTGACCTTATCATCGTCGCGGCTCGTCCTTCAATGGGTAAAACGGCTTTCACTTTATCTTTGGCTCGCAATGCCGCCATGGATTTTGGCAAGGGGGTGGCGATGTTCTCGTTAGAAATGTCGAATTTGCAGTTGGTTCAGCGTCTTGTTTCAATGGAAGCTGAAATACCGTCCTCAAAACTAAGAAATGGTCAACTTGAGCCCCACGAATGGCAGCAATTGCATACCGCCATCGAAAAAATGTCGAAAGCACCCATTTATATTGACGATACACCAGGCATCAACATTTTCGAATTGCGGGCTAAATGCCGCCGTTTGAAAGCACAACATGATATCCAATTGATTATCATTGACTATTTGCAGTTGATGACCGGCGGCAGTGAAAATGGCCGCGGCGGTGGCAACCGTGAACAAGAAATCTCGGCAATTTCAAGGGCATTGAAAGGCTTGGCTAAAGAGTTGAGCGTGCCGGTTATCGCCCTCTCGCAATTGAGTCGTGCCGTTGAAACGCGGGGCGGTTCTAAAAAACCACAACTTTCTGACTTACGTGAATCAGGTGCGATAGAGCAAGACGCAGATATCGTAGGTTTCATTTATCGCCCTGAGTATTATCAGATATTAGAAGATGAGCAGGGTAATTCGACAAAAGGTATGGCAGACATTTTAATCAATAAGCATCGTAATGGTGCCTTGGGAGAGGTGAGATTGCGTTTTGTGGGCGAATTCTCTAAGTTTACCGACCCTGATGATAGCAATTTTGCCAATATATCCATGGATTTCAATTCGCCGGCGGCAAATGTCATTACGCGTCCGTCGCGCATGAATGACTTAGAAGATATTCCTTTTTAGGCTGAAAAGCCCCCTCACCCCCAAAGGGGGCATCTAAAGAAATGCTAAAAAAAAATTCTATACGAATCTTACAATTATTTACCCCCCTCAGTATCTCAACATACTGAGGAGTTCTTTTTTTATTTTTTTCGAGCTATCATTAAGCCATCTCGAAGGGGTAAAAGGATATTTTCAACGCGGCTATCATTGTGGACTTTTTTATTAAAACCATCTATAATCCGCGTATCCAAATCTTTTTTTTCTGACACTACTTTTCCGCTCCATAGGATATTGTCTGCAATGATTAATCCACCGCTTCGCACTTTATCAATCACCAAATCATAATATGCGGGGTAATCTCTTTTACCGGCATCAATAAAAACGAGGTCAAAAGTATCCTTTAAAGTAGGAATAATATCGAGCGCATTGCCCATCATAAGTTTGATTTTATCTTTAAATGCCGATTCAGAGACATATTTTTGTATCAAATATTCTAATTCGTCATTGCCTTCAAGCGCATATACAATTCCGTCTGCTGCCAATCCCTCAGCTAAGCACAAGGCAGAATAACCCGTAAAAGTACCAATTTCGAGTACTCTGCGCGGCTGCATCAAATGGCTTAAAAGGCTTAAAAACCGTCCTTGTAAATGCCCTGATAACATCCGCGGAGCCAATGTTTTAAGGTGGGTTTCACGAATGAGCGCATGGAGTAAATCACTATCCGGCGTGGTATGCGATTCGGCGTATTGGTTGATTGAATCCGGTAAAAAATCCATAAAAAGGCAATCAAATTGAGTAGATAAAATTTAAATTTTAGTCAATGCAAAAAAAGAAGTGTTCCATTCGGTCTCGATACTGCGCTCCGTAATGGCTCTAAGTCTTATATTGATTCGAAGACTGAATTGGCTACCTTCAATTAGAAAAGGTCGCAAATCAACATTGTTGGGTACAAGATCTAATCGGCTGCCGGTACTGAGAGGTACGTTATCTCTAAAGAAAATAATTTGTGGAGTGATTTTAGGTCGGGAAGGATCAGAAACCCATACCTCGATTTTATCAATCACTACAAAATCGCCACCACCAAAAACAGCCCGCAAATTCATGGCACGAGGTTCAATCCGAGAGATTTGGTTAGCGGTGTAAGAACCGTTAGCTTTAAAAAAAACAGCCGTATCAGAAGCAATATTTTTAAATTCAAAATTATGCGAACTAAAAACATCCAAACCTATAGGTAAAACAAATTCTCGGCGATAATTCATTTCAAAGCCCGTATCTTTTTTTTGACAACCTAAAAGGGTTAAAAGTGTTATCAACAAACAACTAATTTTATATATCATCGGCGTTATTGAGTTTGTAGTGTGGAGTTTATAGTTTTAGAATATTCAGAACATTTAGACTCATCACAAAAGTTTATGAGTTGGGGGCAAAAACTAGGAAAAATACCTTTGCTACAAGGAAAACGAAAATTCTAATCAAATCATGCATCAAATATCCGAAATTTTACCATATTTAAGTTCTATTTTTACTTTATCCCAAATATGATGACAGATACATTCATAGAAAGCCTTTCAGAACGTTACCTACAAGGTTTACCGGGCAGAGAACACCAACAAAAAATGGCCGTTTTGGCGCGCCATCGCACGATGGATGCGCCACCTACAGCGCGGCGTGCCTGCGTCATGGTTTTACTATTTCCCAAAATGGGTGAATGGCACGTATTATTGACCGAGCGCACCAGCAGCGAGAATCCCGATAATCGGCACAGTGGTCAAATCAGTTTTCCAGGGGGCAAGGTTGAAGCGGAAGATGCAAGTCTTTTGGCATGTGCTTTAAGAGAAACTTTTGAAGAAGTGGGTATTCCGCCTCATTCTATCCATATCATTGGGCAAATGACGGATTTGTATATTCCGGTGAGTAATTTTCATGTTTTTCCGTTTTTAGGTTGGACGATAGATACCCCTCAGTATCAAGCTCAAGAAACAGAGGTTAAAAGCATAATTGAGACCCCCCTCAGTATATTGCAAAATCCCGACAATTGGAAATACAAAGATATTCACATCAACGACTCGTTTATGTTACAAGACGTTCCCTATTTCGATGTGTTTGGCAAAGTGGTATGGGGCGCAACGGCTATGATGTTGAGTGAGATGTTGGCATTGTTGAAATAATCCGTACTTTCGTAAAATTAGTGGGTCGACACCTGAACGAAAGAGCCAAATAATCAATGTTTTAAAAACACCCGCAACAATTCCTCCGCCCCTTTAAAAGAAGATATTTCACCTTTCAAAACAGCATTTTCAATTTGATTAAAATGGGCTTGTACTGAGGGGTGGTTGTAAAACTGATTTTTGAGGGCTTGTTCAATACTGTCATGCAACCAATATTTTGATTGAGATTTTCTGTTCTCGTAAAAAGTATTGTTGGCTTGTGTAAAGCGTTGAAAATCAATTATTAATGCCCAAATATCGGCAATTCCTAATTGGGATAAAGCAGAACAAGTCATGACCTGAGGTATCCATTGATTGTCTTTGGCAGGGAAAAGATGGAGGGCATTTTGATAAAAGGCTTTGGCTTGTTTCGCTAACATGGCTCTATCGCCGTCAGCTTTGTTCACTGCTATTAAGTCTGCCATTTCGACGATACCCCGTTTGATGCCTTGCAAGTCATCACCCGCACCGGGCAACAAAAGAAGGAGAAAAAAATCAGTCATAGAGTGCACTGCCGTTTCGGATTGTCCCACGCCTACAGTTTCAATAATGATTACATCAAACCCTGCCGCTTCGCAAAGGATAATACTTTCTCGCGTTTTTCGGGCAACTCCCCCGAGCGAATCACCAGCCGGAGAAGGACGAATAAAAGCCTTAGGATTCGTAGAAAGGTGCATCATCCGTGTTTTATCACCCAGAATACTGCCACGTGAGACTTGGCTTGTCGGGTCAATAGCGAGTACAGCGATGTGATGATGTTTGTCGTCGGCATTTTGGGTCTCCGTGATATACGTTCCAAACGCTTCAATAAAGGTACTTTTGCCCACGCCCGGCGTGCCTGTAATCCCAATCCGAATACTATTGCCAGAAAAAGGCAAACATTTTTCAATAATTTGTTGTGCTATATCCTGATGGTCAGAACGGGTGCTTTCAATCAACGTTATAGCTTGACTCAGCATGACACGATTACCGGCGAGAATACCTTCAACGAATGTAGATACTGAGGGGATCGTTTTTTTGCCTGAAAATTGAAAATGCGGGTTGATACTTTCCATAAAACGAAGTTATGGCATTTTGGATGAAAGCGAAAACATTGAGGCAATAATTACTTGATAATGCGTCTTCTAAAAATAAAAAAAAGCAGGATGTCCCATGACGCCCTGCCTCAACAATTTCATCCAAAACGAATACAAATCAATTATTTTTCTTTATCCTGTTCTTAGAAGGCTTGTAAGTTTTGTTGTTTGTAATTGTAAGTTTTTTGATTACGGTTTTAGTTTGAACAGGTTCAGAAGAAATTTCATATAATTTGTTTCCACTTTTAGATGGGCTTGGGTTTTTACTTTCCCAAGAGGTAATTTCAAAAAGTTCAGAATTTGAATCATTCTCCACATTATTATTGCTAATTTCTGTTACATCACTGTATCTTTTGGCTGGTGGCGTTGGCGTCACTCTTCTTTGAGCGGGAGCGTTATAGTCCACAACTTGTACATCATTTTCAGTTTCATCTTCAAGTGTCAATACTTCAGGTATATCAAATTCGTATAAATGATAGGTTTCAATTTTTTGAATCAATTTAGCGGCATATTGTGGATCTGTAGCATAATTACAAGAAGAAAGTCCTTTAGCCCACCCACGGTAATCAGTGCGCGATAATTCAAAAAGGCTACTGTATCTTTCGCGATTCATCAAAAACTCGGTGTGGTGGCGATAAGATTCTTCAGCTGAGTCATATTTGACGAAGCGAGACGCTACTTTATTACCGTGTTTATCTTTGTCGTCATCGTAGCGCATTACATAAGAGCCATCAGCGTTGCTTTTCCACTTGATGCCGAAGTGGTTATTGGCGGTACGGGCTAATTT
>JANPGW010000052.1:0-2032 GCA_031424115.1 Saprospiraceae bacterium
GAAAACGGATTTGCCCGATTTGCAATATGCTTTATATCGTTTTGTTGTTGCTATCAACCATTTTAAGGATGAATTGACTATTTTGGAGAATATTCCCGAAGGAGAAAACAGCCAAATGGAACGCCTTGAAACCATTTTAAATAGCCAAAGCACGCCCAGTTTTGATTTTCATCGAGAAGGTGAAGAACGCACCAATATGTCGGACGAAGATTTTAAAGCATTGGTGACAAAAGGCAAACATCATTGCCAAATCGGCGATGTGTTTCAAATTGTGTTGTCGCGCAATTTTGAGCAAAGTTTCACCGGCGATGATTTTCAGGTGTACAGGGCGTTAAGAAGTATTAACCCTTCCCCATATTTGTTTTATTTCGATTATGGTTCATATAAAATCTTCGGATCATCGCCTGAGCAGCAATTGGTTATAAAAAACCGCATTGCAGGTGTGAATCCCATTGCAGGCACGTACAAACGCACGGGCGATGATGAAAAAGATGCCCAATTGGCGCGTAAATTAGCGAAAGACCCCAAAGAAAATGCGGAGCACATCATGCTTGTAGATTTGGCACGCAACGACTTGGGCAAACATTGCAAATCTGTTAAAGTAAAAGAGTTGCGTGATATTCAGTTTTTTAGCCATGTTATTCACATTGTTTCAAAAGTAGAAGGTGAGTTGCGCAATGATGTTAATCCGATTGATGTTTTTGCGGATACTTTTCCTGCCGGTACATTGTCAGGTGCTCCTAAATATATGGCTATTGAATTGATTGATGCATACGAAAAACAAAACCGCCATTTTTACGGCGGTGGCATCGGTTTCATTGGTTTCAATGGCGACATTACTCATGCCATTATCATTCGCTCGTTTTTATCGAAAGACAATGTTTTGTACCGTCAAGCGGGTGCCGGTGTAGTGGTGTCGAGCGTCGAAGAAGACGAATTGCAAGAGGTGAATAATAAATTAGGTGCCTTGCGGAAGGCTTTGGATATGGCGGAGAAAATAAATTGAATCAAATCATGCTGTCATTAGCACATCTAAATTTTGAACATATTTTTTTAATAAGTCTTTGTTGCCGTTTTTGACGAGATAATCTAAAAGAAGAGTTATCATTTCATTGCGTAAATCTTGAAACTGTTTGACGGCTAAAGAATCCGGTATGGGAGCTTTAAGATTGCGATTTACAGCTTTATCATATCTTTCAATATCAGAAATTATGTTAGCAACGAATTCGGCATTAAAATTTTTTGAATCGTTTTTCATTATGTTAGAAATTGATTTTAATGAACCCTTTATTGAAATTTTGACCAAAAATAGAGCGTTTCCTACTTTTTAAGTACTTTTCTTGCTTCATATCTTTTGAAAATTTATGATAAAAATCGAGATAATTAGCTTTGAAAACTAAAAAATTTAAGTGATTTGTGGGGTAAGAAGCCAAAAAGTAACAATCTATTTTACCTAAATGTCTATTTTGATATTTAAGTTCAAAATATTGAATATGTTTTTGATATTCCTCAAAATGAATAAAAGTAACAACGTCTAAATCGTTTGGATTTGTTTTTAAAGTCGTAAAACTGCCGTTTATCCATTGATAAAAAGAACCGATGTTGAGCGTTTTTAGTTCATCCAAACAAACGAGGTATTCTTGAAAAATGATTTGTCTATGTTCATTAAAAACGAATGTTTTTTCAAAAGTATCAAAATCAGTTTCAATGACATCAGCTGGCGTAATATAGCCTTGATTATTAAATTGTATCATAATGTTGGTTTTCTCAAAGCAGTAGAATGTGTGTAATTGTTTAACAAAGTTAAATTTTTTATTCAAGTTACAAATACTGTTTCTCGAAAAATATCTCGGAGAGGAGTAAAATGTTTTAAGAATCTATAAACATGCAAAGATTTGCCATAGGTGACATACACGGATGTTTGAAAACCTTTCAAACCCTTTTGGAGCAAATCAATTATTCAAAATCGGATGAATTGTTTTTGTTAGGCGATTATGTGGATAGAGGACTCGACTCAAAAGGTGTTTTTGAC
>JANPGW010000053.1:0-10916 GCA_031424115.1 Saprospiraceae bacterium
CTTAACACCCATGTTTGGGTTCGTTTTTTTGCCGAATTCATAGAGGGTGGTCATGGGTTCGTCTTTGATGTACTCCGGTTTTTCTTTTGGATTATCACGAGGATTAACCGATTTATAGACGATTTCTTTACGCATTTTGACTGGCGATTCAGCAAAATCCGCCCAATTCAACGAAGCGGGATGACCCGTAAAATCGCCTTTTTCAATATGGGTTATAAAACCTGAGCCCATCCAATCGCCTTGGTTATCGCCATAAAAAAACTCACCATCTACCATACCGATGCCACACGGTGAACGCATACCTGCTGCGAAAGGCTGCATCGTGCCATCTTCGCTGATTTTCATTGTCCACCCGCGCCACGGCACGGTAGATTTGCCAGCCCACCAATCAGAACTGCCGAAACTAACATTTCCGGTTACGAAAAAAGTTCCGTCAGGAGCAATTTTAGGTCCAAAAGAATATTCATGGTAGTGTCCTGAAATAGGCCATGCATACACCGTTTCGTAGCGGTCAGCCTTGCCGTCGCCGTTTCTATCCACCAATTTGGTTAATTCTCCACGTTGTGCAACATACAAATTATCATCTTTATAAGCTATTCCTAAAGCTTCATGCAAGCCAGTCGCAAATTTTCGATAGGTCGGTACCGCAGCGTAAGGGTTTTCAACCATCCAAACATCGCCCCGACGAGTACAAACAGCGATATTTCCATTAGGCAATGTGGCAATACCGCCCACTTCCATTACAATACCTTCCGGCATGGGCAATTTCACAATTTTATAATAATCGTCTTCGGTAGGCATATTATCACCTAAGTGTGATGCACCTGTAAAAAAGCATGAAAAGGCTACTATACACATGAAAATAGCCCCGGTTTTTATTATTTTATTAAAATGAATCATCATTTTTATTGAAATTTTAATCATTTAGATATTTTTTTCATCACTCACTTATTACCAGAGGATAGAATATTGAACTTTATCTTTCACAGGCAAGAGCAAAAAACTATTCTCTCCTACTTTTTCAATCATTGGTTTGGCATCAGAAGTCAATTTGATATAATATTTTTTATCATCAACCAAATATAAACCATCGGACAATGCGGTCAATGTTTTACCAGAAGCCACCCTATAAAGCAGGCCTTCCGGCGCATTTTGAACCGTTACCATTCGGCTAATGCCTTTGCCATCATCTGAAATACGCACTTCGTCTGAAATGTCAGCTTCATACATTTTATAGCGGAAAGTCGGCATGCCGTTATTGTCTAAATCATATCCTAACGAACGGAATTTTGTTTCATATTGAGGGGTGTATATTAACCTGTCTTTAGCCGATTTAGTAAACGGCGGAAAATCGTTTAATGACAATATCGCTCCTCGTGGGCGGGACGAACCATCGCCTCTATCATCCCACATGGGCGAGGTGTTTAGAAAATCGCCTTTCCAGATTTGAGCGACCGCACCATTATCCATATCGTAGGTAAAATGTATTTTCTCGGGTGTTCCGACATTCACCGCATGAACGATTCGTTTTTCGACCCTTCCCCATTCATCCAAATTAAAATCCATGAAAGAGCGGAAAACCGTTGGCTCATTAGCGTTCAAAAGAATCGGGTCATGCGGTGTTCCAGCCATCATGGAACTAAAAGAATGAAATGAAATAGGGCGCAGATTAGATCCTTGTATTGTCAATCCCAATATGGGTTTCATCCAACCATCCGTTTTGTAAACCATCATTTCGATGGGTACATCACCCGCCGGCAAATCAACCGTTGCTACTCTTATATTACTCGTATGCGAAAAATTTTCCGGTAAAACCACGTTACCCCCTACTTTTACGGCATTCATACCAGCCATTTGGGTAGTGATTTTATATTTTCCCGCTTGAGGTATCTTCAAAGTACCTTTTACGATTTGGGCAAAATCATTCTGTTCTTTGCTGACTTCCCAAGTGAGTTTTTCAAAAGAGCCGGTTGTGTCAGGTTTATTGTTGATAAAATCTTTAGCTTCTTTAAACTTGCCATAAAAAACGCTGAAAGTGGGGTTGCTGAGTTCTGCGGGTTTACCATCAAAATTTGTCACTTTTATATTCCGAAAAGCTACCGGTCCATGATCGCCTTGAATCATGAAGGGGCCCGTTGCGGCTTCAATCTCTGAAATAGGTCCACCTGTGGGACCGGTTAGTTCTACATTTTCATGTAACACGACGCCGTTCAAAGTAGCTTTAATCACTTTTGCATTTGCGGTTTTTTTACCGGTAGCATCAAATCGAGGTGCTTGGAACGAGAGTTCCATGTGCTGCCAAAGACCCGGTGCTAAGCAGGCATTTTGATATGGTGGATGACCTTCCCATAAAATCTCTTTGCCATTAGCGTCAAAACGACGGCGTTTGTAGATGCCTCCACAGTCGCTGTATTTAGGATTTTTGACGCCCCAACTATCCAGTAATTGAATTTCATACCGCCCCATGAGGTAAAAACCGGAATTGGAATGTTTTGCCATCATAAAGTCAAATGAAACGTCCACATCGCCATATTCAGCAGCCGACACCAAATTGCTCCGATTGGCTTTATCCGGCAAATTGACTAAAACACCCGTACCAACCGACGCTGTCAAGGCTTCGTTTTTATCTACATCAGCAGCCACGTCGCCGCCAATTTGCCAATTCGATGCAGTCGATGTTTTCCAATAAGACATGTCTTTTAACGGGACAGACACTTGAGCGGAGAGCCACAGCGGTAAGCAGAGTGTAGCCAGCAGAATCTTGTTTCTCATAAGTTAAATTTAAGGTTTTAAAATGTATTACGAATCAAGGCTGCTAAAATAATACTCTGATTGAAATTTAAACATTAAATGCTGTCTTTTTTGTTTTTTGAAGGAATTTAATCGACATATGGCTTCTGAGGAGGTGAGAGTCCGCAGAGAGTAGTGATTGGGGGATATACTGAGGGGGGGTGAAAATATCGGGGAACATTACAACCGGTCTAATGAATGAGAAATGCGATGTCTCTATTTTTAGCTTATTTTCACAGAAGTCATTGAAAATGACCCTCCGACAACTGCATCGTTGAAAAATGAGACGTTTTCTTTCTTACCTCTCAATGCGATAGAATAAAGCATCGGGAGATAGTGATCTGGCGTAGGCGCCGAAAGTTTTAATGCCGTGCTGTATTTATCAAAATTTATGAGCGATTGGACATCGTTATCTGCTATTAATTTTTTAAAACTCTCATTCGCTTCAATCGCCCAATCATGCCCAAAATGCGCATTGAAATTCCCCTTGAATTGGGCATATTGGAAGTTATGCACCATATTACCACTCCCAATAATGAGTACACCTTTTTTACGAAGCCCTTGCAATTGCTTGGCTAAGTTATAATGGTATTCTGCTCCTTTGGTGTAATCCAAACTCAATTGCACCACCGGAATATCCGCATTCGGATACAAATGTTTCAACACACTCCAAGCGCCGTGGTCTAAACCCCAAGCCCCGTCCAAACCTACGGGTGTTGGCTCAATGATTTTTTTGGTTTCTTCTGCTAACCATTTGCTGCCATTTGCAGGATATTGAGCATCAAACAAAGCTTGAGGAAATCCGCCAAAGTCATGAATGGTTGGGGGCTTTTCCATAGCAGTTACAAATGTTCCTTTGGTTTCCCAATGTGCTGAAACCATCAGAATAGCGGTCGGTTTTGGAATAGTGGTAGCGATATTTTTCCAACCTCTTGAAAACTCATTGTCTTCAATAGCATTCATGGGGCTACCGTGCCCAATAAACAGAACAGGCATAATATCATCCTGTTCTGTCATGTCATCGGTGAGGGTTTTCAGTGAGCTTAACGTTGTCATGGCTGATAGACCGATTACGGATTTTATAAAATCTTTGCGCTGCATCTTTTAATTGTTTTTATCATCCAATCAAGGAAAAAATTTGGACAATAAAATGAATGAATGGTTTTACTTCCTAAAACTCAAACTAATTCCCGTTTTAGCGTGCTCAAAAGAAGCGGACATAAATTTTTTAAAATCTTCGATGTTGAGCGCCCCTTCATGTCGAGCAATCTCATTGCTATTGACATCGTAAAACAAAAGAGTCGGAAACACGGTGACGGCATGAGCAAGGCGTAAGGCTTTGCCCTTTTCGCTATCCGCATTGATGTGAATATTGATGCAATATTGATTCATAAATATGGCGACTTCCTGATCCTTGAAGGCAGCTTCTTGCATCATTTTGCACGGTACACACCAATCCGCGTAGAAATTAACAAAAAGCATTTTGCCCTCCTGCGTTGCCTTTTTTTGATAAGCAGCTATATCATCCGTTTCTACAAAATGGACAAAAGATGCTTCGGCGACTTTCGTGTTCTCTATTTGTAATATTCTGAATTGGGTTTCATCCACCTTATCTTTTACTTCACTTATAATCACTACCTCCGGTAAAAGCGTATATACTGAGGGGGTGTTATCCCGAACGCTCACGAGGTTATCAGAAGGCTTTTCAGTCGTACTTTGTTGGCTTCGGCTCCTGTCTTCTAACAACAATTCCTCACCCACGGGTAATACCGTGTTTTTCTTCAAATTATTCATTCGCATCACATCGGCGGTGGGTAAATTGTACAACTTTGCGATGCTTTCGGGCGTTTGATTTTGAGTGATGGTGTGATAAAATAGCCGATGGGACGATTTTTTAAAATAATCGTAACTCGGTTTTATCGTGCGGTCAGACTGAGATTGTGCAATAACAGAATTGACATTGATACAGATATTTACAAAACAAAAAATAATAATGTGTGTCGCGATCTTTTTCATTTGGTGGATGATTTTAAACTTCTAAGGTTAATTAATGTAGAAAGTTACAATAATTCAACCTTAATTGTCAAGTCAAAACCAAGAAATAAGGGTTCTCTTAAAATATATTTATTAAATAAATATAATCAAATCAATATAATTCACCTTGCTAAAAGCGAGGAAAACTCGGGTTTTTATTGCTTTTTAGCCAAAACCAATACTTCAGGCTCGCCGACACGGTTCATATCCATGACGATGGTATCAGCGGTAATGGTGGAAAGTTTGACCATTTTTTCAATCTTGTTTTCACCGGTGGTGTAGAGTTTATCACCTGATAGTCTAAACGTTCCTTTTTCAGTCTGCGTCTCAAAAGCAGTGGAGTAATTGCTGTCAGTTTTAAATTCAAAACTAACAGCTTTGTAATTTCGACCCGATTCTTTGCCATTCACTTTCCAAGAAACACCTTGCCATTCGCCAATCAAAAGCGGTGTTTTGTCGTCCTGTTTACAATTAGTAAAAAATAAGCTTGAAAGAACAATAATAAGAAATCCTTTTTTCATAATCGTTTAATTTTAATTTTAATGTTTTATACTGAGGGGGGGATCCGACCCCTCTTTGCCCATTTGTGCTATTCAACAATCATCCCAAAGTCTATAAGTGGGAACGAATTTCATTTAATAACCTTGCTTTCTAACTCTGTTGCTATCGGCAAATCATTTCTGGACCATTCGCTCCACGAACCGACATAGAGTTTAGGCATATCCAACCCTGCATAATCCATGGCTAAAAGAGTATGACAAGCCGTTACCCCTGACCCACAATGCACCATGACATTTTCTGATTTTTTTTGGGTGAGGGCTTTGTCATATTTTTTTTTCAGTTCTCCCGGCGGGAGGAAAAAGCCTTGGCTGTCTAAATTTTCGCTGAAAGGTATATTAATGGCATTGGGTATATGTCCGGCAATTAAATCTATCGGTTCACTCACGCCATCGTACCGATATTTATCTCTGACATCAATGATAATAAAGTCATCATCGTTCGATGCTTTTATCACTTCCTCAAGATTCGACAAAGGTAATATCCAGTTATCAGCTTTGTAATCTCCTTGCACCATGGATTTCTCAACTCCTGACTCAGTGGAGAAACCCGCTTTGATAGCAGCCTCCATGCCCCCGTCAAGGACTTGCACCCAACTATGACCCACAGATTTGAGCATCCACCAAAAACGAGCCGCCGCATTGGCGCCATTTTTATCATCATACACAATGACTCGGCTATCGGGAGAGATGCCTAACTGCTCCAATATCTGCGTGAATCGATGAACAGTGGGCAAAGGATGCCTACCGCCCTGTGCCGCATTGGCTTGAATATCAGCCAATTGCGTCTCTAAATCGACAAATAATGCGCCTTTCAAATGCTTTCCCGCATATTTTTCTTTAGCTCCGGCTCTTGCATCCACTAAAACGATGTTGTGAGTGGGTGTTAACGATACCAAGTCGTGGGGTTGGATGATGGGGGGGATTTTATCTTGCATATTTTTTTGATTTTGGGTTTTAGATAAAAGTCGAACAGAGTCTTTTTTTAAAAAATTTCAGGCTATAATAAATCCAAGTTTAAAAGTCATGTCGCATAATAACCAATATCATTTTAATCTTTATTGTCACTCCTGATATTTGTAAAGACTCACTAATTGAGTGTAAGTTTAAACAATTCATTGTTCATTTCAAAATTCAAAAACTATGAAAAACAGAAATAACCCATTGGTCATCTTATTCAGTATCGTTTGTTGCATCATTTTTTCTAATCCAAATTTCGCTCAGAATAAAGAAGGCGTCAATAGCATAAAATCCGACGTAAAGTACACCGTCTGGCTTTATTCAACCAAAAGAAAACTTGGCAGTGGTGATATGTATAAGACTTTAGATGATTCTCTCATATTATCAAAAAATTATTTGCTTAATTTGACAACCTATGCCGTAAAAGATATAGAAGAGATTCGATTGAGAAGTAAATCAAAATTGAGAAATGGACTTATTACCGGTGGTATTATTGGTCTCGTTGGTGGCGGTTTAATAGGTTTATTATCACCTGATAGCAGCCCTTCATATAACTCAGGGTCACAATTCAATTTTGAAATATTACAATTTAACAGAAAGGAAAGAACAATCCTAGGCGGAGTTACCGGACTCATGTTTGGTACTTTTATAGGGGGTATTACCGGTAGTCTTAAAATTTCAGTTCCTATTAATGGGGATATAAATAAATACCGCTCGGTGCGGGATAAACTCAATAGTATTTCGAAAGAGAAACAATAGGTGTTAAAACCCGTGTCACCGCTTGGAGCGGTGACACGGATTTGGAGATCCTTCCTTGATAGTGCTAAAGTATAATAGGTGACACTTATTTTACAAATATTTTTCTAAGAGTTTTTTGGTCAACTTGATACCTTCTTCTTCATTCTCGTTGTACCCCTCATATTCAATGCCGATATACCCCTTAAAACCGGATTCTTTGACGATGCTTATCAATTTTTTATAATCTATCTGAGGTTGTTCACATTGGGCGTTAAAATTATATGTTTTGGCACTCACACCTTTGGCGAAAGGTAACATATCGCTCACTCCCTCATATCTGTCATACATGTCTTTACAAGGGTCTTGGGTCTGACCCCACGGGTGACTGATGCAGAAATTGCCAAAATCAGGTAGAGTACCGACGTTCGGTTGGTTGACCGTGCGCATCACTTGAGCCATCCATTTTCCGTTAGAAGAGTCACTCCCATGATTTTCCACCACCACATTGATGGCGGCAGGTCGAGCATATTCGCCCAAACGACCTAATGAATCCACCGACGCCGTGAGTTTATCAGCCGAGGCGCCTTCTCCGTGCAAATTGACTCTGACAGTCGCACAGCCCAAATGTTTGGCAGCATCTATCCATTTTTTGTGGTTTTCCACCGCTTTTAATCTTTCGGCATCATTAGGAATCGCTAATGACCCTTCATTATCCACCATGATGAGGTGGTTATACACACCCGCATCTTTGCTTCGTTGCAAAAGGGTGTTCAAATAGTCCTTGTTTTGAGCGGCTTGTTTGAAATCCAGTTGTTTGTTCCCAAAAAATCCATTCACATATTCCACGGCATCAATCCCAAAAGTATTTCTGGCAATGCCCGGAAAGTCAAGATTGTCCATTTTCCCGGCTTCCAAAGTCCTGTGCAATGACCATTGAGCCAATGAAATTTTGAGTTTTGGGGATTTTGCTGTTGTACATCCCCAAAATGGTGCCGCGACACACGCACCCGCGCCCATTAAACTGTTTTTGATAAATTGCCTTCTTGTTACCATCGTTTTAAATTTGATGGTAATTTAAGGGTTATTTTGAACTACCAATAATTTTTATTTAATTTAAAATTTGGGGAGGAATGGCATATTAATTTTCAATAAAAAAGCCCGATTAGCCATTACAACCAATCGAGCTTTAGTATCTTATACTGAGGGGGGGTAAATTACACACTCACCGCTTCCCGCAAAATCAATTTTTCTCTTTCGGGACCCGTCGAAATCATGGTGACCGGTACTTCGAGATATTCTTCCAGAAATTGGGTAAATTCTTTCAAAACCGGCGGCAAAGCATCGTATTCAGTCATTTCAACCGGCTGCATCCAGCCTTTGAAAGATTTCCAAACGGGTTCAACTTTTACTTCATTGATATCGAAAGGTAAATCTGTGCTCATCACACCGTTGTATTTGTAATGCGTAGCGGCTTTGATTTCTTCAAAAATATTCAAAACGTCAATTTTAGTGATGCACAATTGAGTTACACCATTGAGCATGATAGTATAGCGCAATTGTGGCAAATCTATCCAACCGCAGCGTCTCGGACGACCGGTCGTGCTGCCAAATTCTGCCCCTTCGCTGCGCAACAAATCACCTATAGAGTCGTGCAATTCGGAAGGGAAGGGACCACTGCCCACCCGCGTACAATACGCTTTGGTGACGCCAATCACTTCACCTACAGTGCTGGGAGCAACACCCAGACCGACACAGACGCCTGCTGTTACAGTGTTAGACGAAGTCACATAAGGATACGTGCCGAAGTCAATATCCAGCATCGAACCTTGTGCGCCTTCTGCCAAAATTCGTTTACCTTGTTTGAGACTATCATTAATATAATATTCAGAATCAATGAGTTGCAACGATTTCAAAGTGTCTAAACTCGCAAACCAACGGGCTTCTTCAGCTTCCAAATCGAAAGATACTGAGGGGTACACTTTTAGAAGTTCCAAATGCTTTTCTTTCAAAGCTTGATATCTTTTCCCGAAAGTGGGCAACAAAATATCGCCGACGCGCAGACCATTCCGTCCCGTTTTGTCCATATAAGTGGGCCCGATACCTTTTAAAGTAGAGCCAATTTTAGCCGCCCCTTTTGCTGCCTCACTTGCAGCGTCGAGCAGGCGATGAGTTGGCAAAATGAGGTGCGCTTTTTTAGCCACCAATAAGCGTTTTTGATATTCGACATTTGCCGCTTTGAGATTATTGATTTCGCGCTCGAAAGTAATCGGGTCAATCACTACCCCGTTGCCAATGATATTGATCAGATTTTCTCTAAAAATACCGGACGGAACAGTATGCAATACAAACTTTTTACCGCCGAATTTCAGCGTGTGACCCGCATTAGGACCACCTTGAAAACGGGCAACAATATCGTATTTTTCGGCAAGGTAATCCACGATTTTACCTTTGCCTTCATCTCCCCATTGCAATCCGAGTATGACATCTATTTTCATAGTGAAATATTTTTTTCCTTTTATAAAATATTGATAATCAATGGTTTTTAAAAACCGCGCAAAGATACAAAAAACCCATCGAAGCGGGGCTGCTTGATGGGTTTTTTATTTAGTCATTCATTACACTTTCATTGATAGCCACTTCATATTCCCGCTGTTTCAGACAATTACCACACACACCGTACAGATTAAGGGCATGGTGCATGATTTTAAAGTTGAGTAAATCGCCTACCATTGTCTTGATTTGTTGGATGCGCGGGTCGCAAAACTCCACCACTTTGCCGCAATCTACGCAAATGACGTGGTCATGTTGCTTCGAACCGTAGCTTTTTTCGTATTGTGCCAAATTTTTACCAAACTGATGTTTGCGCACTAAGTCGCAACTGACCAACAGTTCGAGCGTATTATAGACCGTTGCGCGGCTCACCCGATAGCTCTTGTTTTTCATGTGGATATACAAGGCTTCGGCGTCGAAATGGTCGTCGCGTTTGTATATTTCTTCCAGAATGGCGTAGCGCTCGGGTGTTTTCCGAAAACCGCTTTTTTCAAGATGCGCTGAAAAAATATTGGTCACCTCTTTGATGATATTCGACTCGTTACTATTGAAAGCCATTGATTTGATTGAAAATTGAAAATGAAAAATTGACTACAAAAGTAGTTCTTTATATTCTTATTTAAAAACACCGTATCTTGTTTAAGGTTTTCAAAAAAATCACCCTCGCTCTCAAGGCATTCATATGGACAAATTCAGGATGCCGGGCAACTATTTTTCAACCAAATCAGTCCTCTATTTGTTACAATTACCAAATAATCAAAATCAAATCATGGAAGACATCAAAAAATACAATGTGCTCACACCCGAAGAAGAGCGCGTCATTGTGTATAAAGGCACAGAATACCCTAACACAGGCAAATTCAATAAACATTATGAACAGGGTTTTTACGTGTGCAGACGGTGCGATGCGCCTCTGTATCGCTCGGAATCAAAATTCGATAGCGGCTGCGGCTGGCCCTCGTTTGATGATGAAATCCCCGGTGCAATCCGGTATGAAATTGACGCCGACGGGCGGCGCGTCGAAATATTATGCGCCCACTGTGGTGGTCATTTAGGTCATGTTTTCAAAGGGGAGCGGTTTACACCCAAAAACGTGCGGCATTGTGTCAATTCCCTTTCATTGGATTTCGTTGCCGCTAAGTGATGACAGGGAGTGTGGATGTGCTGCGCACTTTTCTTTTACACGAATTCACGCTAATTTTTACACGAATTTCTCCAAGTACATGTTGACACTTTAACACTTTTAACATGTAGCTTAGAAAAATTCGTGTGAATTCGTGTAAAATT
>JANPGW010000054.1:0-10004 GCA_031424115.1 Saprospiraceae bacterium
AGGGGGAGCAGACTTTTTATAAATCGGCGGCTTACCCAGCGACAAAAGGGGCGGTTATCAATTTTACCCGCTTTTTAGCTGCGTATTGGGGGCATAAAGGGGTGCGGGTGAATACGCTTTCTCCCGGTGGCGTTGAGAACGGACAAGACGATTTTTTTTATAAAAACTACGCATCTAAAACACTTTTGGGCAGAATGGCAAATGCCGATGATTATCAAGGCGCATTGATATTCCTTGCGAGTGAAGCCAGTGCCTATATGACAGGTGCAAATTTGGTGGTGGATGGCGGATGGACAGCGATTTAATTGAAAATGGAAAGTTGAAAATGGATAATGTTTTAATAGAAAAAGCCCGTAAAATAAAGCTGTTGCTGACTGATTGTGATGGCGTTTTGACGGATGGCGGTGTGTACTATTCAGATATGGGCGAAGCTATGAAAAAGTTCAATATCCGCGATGGTATGGGCGTGGAACGTTTGCGCAATTTAGCCAATGTCGAAACGGGCATCATCACTGGTGAAAAATCATTATCCGTCATGCAACGCGCTAATAAATTGAAAATCAAAGAATTACATCTCGGCATCAAGGATAAGCCCAGTATTTTAAAAGATATTTTAAAAAGAAAAAAACTGGAAGCCGATGAAGTTGCCTACATCGGAGATGATGTCAACGATATTGAAATCATGAAACTGGTCGGCTTGACGGCTTGCCCCGCCGATGCCATGGTTTTTAATAAGAATATAGCGGATTATATCTGTGAAAATAAAGGCGGCGAAGGGGCTTTCCGTGAATTTGCGGAGCTAATTATAAGCGCTCAATCAACCCAAAACCCAAAACTCGATACTCAAAACTAAAATAACCTACTCGTAAAGTGTTCAACATCCAATTTTTAATCAATTTAAAAATAAAGTTATGAGAACAATTGCTTTACGAAATAACCAACACATTGGCGAGGGACAACCTTGCTACATTATTGCTGAAATCGGCATCAATCACAATGGCTCATTAGAAATTGCCAAACAATTGATTGACGAAGCTGTGAACGCTAAAGCGGACGCCGTTAAATTTCAAAAACGTACACCTGAAATCTGTGTGCCTAAAAGTCAATGGAATACCATTCGGGATACGCCTTGGGGCTTGATGACTTACATTGACTACAAACGTAAAACTGAATTTGGCTACGACGAATATGCTGAAATTGACCGTTATTGCCGTGAAAAAGGTATTGATTGGTTCGTTTCTACTTGGGATGTTGAAGCCGTGGATTTCATGGAGCATTTTGATACACCGATTTATAAATTGGCGTCTGCTTCATTGACAGATATTCCGTTGGTTGAGCGCATCCTGTACACGCGTCGCCCTTTGATGCTTTCAACCGGTATGTCAACCATGAAGGAAATAGTAGATGCAGTGAATTTTGTTAAAAAATTCGATGAAAAATACCCCCTCAGTATAGCGCACTCTACATCGGCTTATCCGTGCAAACCAGAAGAATTGAACCTTAAAATGATTCAAACTTTGGGTAAAATGTTCCCCAATGTACCGATTGGCTACTCGGGTCATGAAACAGGTTTGGCAACAACTGTGGCGGCTGTGGCAATGGGAGCGACATTTGTTGAGCGTCATTTCACACTTGACCGTGCTATGTGGGGAAGCGACCATGCAGCGTCAGTTGAGCCACAAGGTTTCCAACGCTTAGTGCGAGATATTCGCGATATTGAATTGGCTTCTGGTGATGGTGTTAAAAGAGTTTATGAATCTGAAATAGGTCCAATGAAGCGTTTGCGCGTGAATATTAGCCCTGAATATCAGCTTTAAAAAATGATCGAAGATAAAATCCTGACTATTACAACAACCATACTAATAATGTGGATAGCCCTTATTATGATACTGGAACGTATAATTCCGTATCGAAAAGAGCTACCCTTTTTTAGAGAAGGTTTTTGGGTAGATTTGGTCTGGTACACCCTCATCCAAAGCTATATTTTAAAAATCGTGATTTTCGATTGGATTATTTTGCCTATTCAGCAAAATTGGGATGTATCGCAGGTTACTTTTATTAAAACAATGCCTATTTGGGGACAGGTTTTATTCTTTTTAATTACCCACGATTTTTATATTTATTGGTTTCATCGTTGGCAACACGCCAATAAAATATTATGGCGTACGCATGAAGCGCATCATTCGGGCAAAGAAGTAGATTTTTTACAAGGTGCTCGCTCTCATGCTGTGGAGATTTTAATCAATCAAACGATTGAGTTTGCGCCCATTATTTTGTTGGGAGCAGACCCCTCAGTAATTCCGATAAAAGCCTTATTGGATTCTATGTTTGGTACTTTTATTCATGCTAATATTGATGTAAAATTGGGCAAATGGAAGTATATTTTCAATTCGCCCGAGCTGCATTTGTGGCATCATGCGAATTATCAAGAGGTATTTCACGCTAATTTTTCAACAAAATTTGCCCTTTGGGATTATCTTTTTAAAACTGTTTATGACCCGCATAAAAAACCTGAAAATGATAATGCTCAATGGGGTCTGTACTACGACTATCCGAAGGATTATTTCCTGCAACACGCTTTTTCGGTGAAACGATTTGATGAAAAAAAACTATTAAAATACAGGTGGTTTAGGTGGTATTATAACCTCCGACCCAATATTTTAAAGCTCATAAAACGCTTATTTTTTATTAAAAAACAGCTCGATACTGAGGGAGTAAAAAAATTACAATTAACAAAAAACGAATAACAAATTTGAATTGGTTTTATCTTTTAATAGCCGCCTTGCTTGAAACCGCATGGACATACAGCATCAAATTCCTAACTTTTAAAGATGTATTGACTTTAAGATTTGGTAATTTCTACCTGCCAGACAAGGCTCTGCCTATACTTATCCCGTTTTTAGGCTATATTTTCTTTGGTATTGGCAATATTTACTTCTTTTCATTGGCGATGAAAACCATTCCGACGGCAATTGCTTTTGCCGTATGGACTTCATTGACGTTGCTTTTAATAAAACTGACGGATACTTTTTGGTTCCATCAAAAAATTTCTTTGACCGAGATTTTTTACACCATTCTGATTATTATCGGGATTATTGGATTGAAAACCAGCCAAAAATCTTAATCTTAATTTAATATCCGCTTAATCTTCTATTCACATAACTCTCCGTAATTTGCTTATCTAAACTTTTTAAAATCACTGATAAAAAAATATACGAGTAGGTTTTAATTGCTGAATCGGTTAAATGATGCGAATGTCATTTAACCGATTTTTTATTTCGATAAAAATAAATTTAAACGGATGTTCTTATTCAGCGTCCTTTTTCAGTTTCAAAATCCCTTTCATTGAATTTTTTGTGAGACTCATACAAAAATGGCCCGAATTTTCTTTTCAATCGTTGGTGTAAATGGCGTTGTCGTCAAATAAGCGGCAAGGCTATTTATGTCTTTGGTTACAGAGTCCGGAGCATTTATAGCAAAATTATCTACTTTACTAAAATCCGTTCCTTTTTCAGGCTGACTCCAAGATTGATGAATAATGAAAAGCGCTAATAAAAAAGTTAAAAGTATGCGCATTGCAAAAGTTCTAAAAAGAGCTAAAAAGTGTTTTATCGGTCATTTTTAATGTTATCGAATTCGACAGAATAAATATTCAGTACCCATCACTTCATTTCATACACCTCGCACCCCGCCAATAAAAAACATCCCAAGCCAAAATCATCAAAATTGGGTACAGATGTGTACGTCACCGGTTGGCTGTCCTTTGGTTCTTTGCCAGTGCCTTGCACATAGCCCAAAAAACCGTTCGGATGTACCCCCTCAGTATGCATCGCATGCCAAGCCTTTATGACGATAGGTTTGTATTTTTTCTTGTCCAAAAAACCTTTTCGGATGCCCCACGCCATGCCATACGTGAACAAAGCAGTACCGGTCAATTCCTTGCCGCCATAGTTGTTGGGGTCGTGTAAACTCACATTCCAAAAGCCGTCGGTGCGCTGAATAGGAGCGAGGGCTTCCGACATATCCAGAAACATTTGGAGATATTCAGCCCGATGTGGTGCATTTTTAGGCATGATATTCAGCACCCGAACAAGGGCAGCGTACACCCAACCGTTGCCTCTTGACCAATAACAATCCTCGCCATTCGGTTCTTTGTAAGGCGGGACAAAATCCTTATCGCGCCACCACAATTTGTCCTGCGGATTGTACAAACCCTTGCCGCCGTGTTGGTTTTTGGTGAACGCATACAGGGCATACATTTTTTCAAAATAGCGATTGTCATGGTACATGACGCCGAGTTTTGCCATCACCGGCATCGCCATTTGGAGAGCATCGACCCACCACCAATGGTCGTTTCGGCTATCCGCCAAAATAGTATCCATATTGGCTTTTATGGCGGCGAGTCGTTCAGGCTTTTTATCCAGATAATAGAGGTCAATGTAGGTTTGTCCGCAAGCTTGGTCGTCAGCGTTGCGGGTTTTGGTGCCGTTCCGCAAGTTCCATTTATGCTGATCGCCCCACAAAACAGCATAATCATAATAGGCTTTTTGGGGGTCGAGTTTATACAAATCCATCAAGCCCTCGTAATATACCGCTCGAGTCCAGATGTTCGCGGGACGTACACGGTCATGCACCAGTTCTTTGCCCGGGTCGGGCCAGGTATTCATAAAATACGCATTGGCTAATGTCATTTTAGCCAAAATATCTTTTTTAGGGGGTAGTTTTTGAGCAAAAGCAACACCCCCGTAAAAAATCTCAGTATAAAGCAGAAAAAAGAGCAAAAAATGTTTGATACTCATACCGCTTGGTGGTTATTAAAATTCAGCAGCCGACATACGCCTGAATTGTAAAGGCGAAATGCCTGATTTATTTTTAAAAATGCGGGAGAAATAAAACTCTGATTCAAAACCCGTTTGATAAGCGATTTGGCCAACAGACATATCGCTTTCTCGCAATAGGCGTTTGGCTCGATTGATGCGTACATTCAAATGATATTGACCGGGCGAAATACCGATGGTTTCTTTAAATTCTTTCCGAAACCAAGCATAACTGACGTTGAGTTGGTTCGCAAGATGAGGCATATCGAGTTGTTTTTCTTCATGTTCGTGAATCACAAACCTTGCCCGTTGAATGACTTGGCTGCGGTCTGATTTTTCCGTTTTATTCAACAGGGCAGAGGCATATACCAGTGCCAAAAGTTGAATGGTCAAGCACGACCGCAACGTTTCTTTTTCCTCGTTGTCTTCAATCTGAACGACGTTGCTCAAATGAGTGAAGACCTGCAAAAATTCTGCGCTTAAACCGATATGAATCAACGGGGAAGTAGGACTAAAACACCCTTGTTGCATCAAATAATCGGCGTAAGGCCCCTTAAAGCCCACCCAAAACTCTTCCCAACCCGTACTATCCGATGGTTTATAGCGATGCCAAACGCTCGGAAACAATAAGAAAGCCGTTCCTGCCTCCACTAAAGTCGGTGGAAAGCCTTCACTTTCAAAAATACCTGAGCCGTGAGCGATATACAACAACTGAAACTCCTGCAAGACCCGCCCTTTTTCCCAATCAAAAAAATATCCTTTAGGGTGCTGATTGTCCGGATAGCTGGTATTGGGGGAGTGAATATGATGCCCCAAGTCATAGATGGTAACACCCCAATGCGGCGTTTGTCCTGTGCTTGCAGGATAATCTTTTTGAAAATATTTTCGGATAGACTTCATTTTGTGAAAAATCAAAAAGTATAAAAAAATTTATTTGTGTAATTATTGGTTTTTTGATCTTTGCTAAAACTATAAAAGAAGTTTTTATATTGTCAGCAAAATTAGATTTTTATTTTGTTATTTGCATAATAATAGGTGTAAAGTTTTTTTCTGCAAGATAATTGTGTTTTATGGTTGAAAATATAATTTGTCTTTTTTGCTATTTTTTACACAAAATGATACAAGCATAATACATCCAATCGTTATGAAAAATATACTCTTTTTGCTTCTTATTTTGCCATTATTCACAACCGCGCAAAAAAATATCAATACCGCCAAGCCTTGGGCATATTGGTGGTGGATGGGCAGTGCGGTGGATGAAAAAGGCATCACCCGAAATTTGGAAGATTATGCGACGGCGGGTTTTGGCGGTTTGCACATTATCCCGATTTATGGCGTGAAAGGGGAGGAGGCACATTTTATCCCTTATTTGAGCGAAAAATGGGTTTCAATGCTTGATTTTACGCTCAAAGAAGCCCAACGACTCGGCTTAGGCATTGATATGTCACTCGGCACCGGTTGGCCTTACGGCGGTAGTCACGTTACTGAATCGGATGCTGCAAAGGCTTTTTCGATTAAAAAAACGGGTGAGACATACACTCTTGAGGTTAATCCCACTAAGCAAAAAGTCAAACGTGCTGCCCCGGGTGCTGAAGGTTGGGTAGTTGACCATTTGAGCACCCCCGCAGTACAACGGTATTTTCGCCCTTTTGACAGCCTTTTCGCGGTAAAAAATAAAAACATTAGGGCATTTTACAACGATTCGTATGAGGTGTATGGTGCCAATTGGACAACTGATTTTTTGGAAAAATTTAAGATACTGAGGGGGTATGATTTGAGCGATAATTTGGACGTTTTGGCTCGTGATACGGCGGTGACCGAACGCGAAAAGCGGATATGGTCAGATTATCACGAAACAATTTCGGACTTGCTTTTACAAAATTTCACCCGAACCTTGATGGATTTCGGACATCAACACGGGAAAATAGTGCGGAACGAAGCCCATGGTTCACCCGCGAATATTCTTGATTTGTATGCTTTGTCGGATGTTCCGGAGTCAGAGTTTTTTGGCAGCAAGCCTTTTAATATTCCTTTATATCGTCAAGATGCGGATTATGAAATCAGTCGTTTTGGGGTTCCGGGTGCCGCTATCTTAAAATTGGCGTCCTCTCCGGCGCATATTACGGGTAAAAAATTAGTGGGTTCAGAAACGGCAACTTGGCTCGGTAATCATTTCAAAGTATCATTGGCACAAGTGAAACCGATTATTGATGAGTCATTTGTCGGAGGCATCAATCATGTATTTTATCACGGCGTGCCTTATTCGCCACCCGACGCGCCGTTTCCGGGTTGGTTATTTTATGCATCCACCAATTTCAATCAACAGAGCCATTTTTGGCGGGTGTTGCCCCAACTCAACGCCTATATTGAACGCTGCCAAACCCAACTCCAAAACAGTACGCCTGACAACGATATATTGCTGTATTTCCCCATCTATGACCTTTGGCACACGGCAGGCAAAAATGCTAAAACACACCCGCTTGATGTGCACAGCATCATCCGCAACGGCATGTTTAAAGGGGCGTTAGGCAATACTATACAATCGTTGCAAAATGGCGGATTTTCGTTCGATTTTGTGTCGGATAAGCAATTGCAGAATATGGCTACCATGCCGACAAATGTGAAATCTTCGATACAGAGTCTGACTACTGAGGGTGGGGGTACGTGCAAGGTCATTGTCATTCCGAAGTGTGATTATATGCCTTTGGCAACCTTGCAAGCCATTGAACAATTTAAAAATGCGGGCATAAAAGTCGTTTTCGTGGATAAAATGCCCGATTTTGTCAATGGGTATTTCGATTATCGCAACCGGCAAACCGCTTTCGATAAAGTTTTGAAAAGTTTCAACCCGCGCGAAAATGTGAGCACAGGCAATCTTGAGTCATTTTTGACCGCGCAAAATATCAGATTTGAGCCTATGGCAGAAAAAGGTTTATCTTTTATCCGAAAAAAAACGGATAGTAGTACGTTATATTTTATCGTCAATCACAATCAGACATTTCAAAAAGGTGATATCATTTTATCAAGTCCGGCTGAATCTGTGCGGGTATATGACCCTTTGCAGAAAACAACGTTTTTTGTTGATTTTAAAAAAATCGGTAACAACCAAATTGCCCTACCGCTTGATTTACCTTCCGGCGAAAGTGTGTTTGTTGAGCTTTTCAATACACAAATTAGCCGACAGAATAGAGGAAAAATACCCTCAAAATCTTCGGCCGGTTTATTGCAAAAGCCACTTAATATGCCACTCAAAGGCAAATGGCAAATAGATTTTATTACCGGAGAACCGGCGTTGCCAAAAAGCTTGACAACGGATTCTCTTCAATCATGGACTGTTTTGAGTGCCGATACCATGGCGCAATATTTCAGCGGCACGGCGCGCTATACTTTGACTTTTAAGGTACCCATTGGATTTATGGGTAAAAACGGATGGCTTGAATTGGGCGATGTGCGCGAAACGGCAGTCGTGACGTTGAATGGTCAAAAATTGGGCACGGCTTGGAGTTTGCCTTTTAGAGTGCCAATCTCTACAACAGTTTTGAAACGAGATAATAATATTTTAAAAATAGACGTCACCAACCTGTCCGCCAATCGCATCCGATACATGGATAAAAAAGGCGTAATTTGGCGAAAGTTCTACGATATAAACATGGTGGACATCAACTACCAACCATTTGATGCATCGAATTGGCAGCCAGTATGGTCGGGTTTGCTTGGAAACGTACGCTTGGTTATTCGTTAATCGTTGTTGGTTTATCGTGTATTCGATGCATAATGGATAATTGAGGTTATGTTAATGTATTGTTAGAAACAATTAAACACTCAACGTTCCCGTGTAGCCACAGGAAAGATGCGGGCATTTGCGTAGTAATCTGCTGAGTCAATAGGCTCTTAATGTCATTTTCCTTATTTGTTCCGGCAATCAGCAAAATGATTTTTTTTGATTGCAAAATACCTGTCATACCAAGCGTCAAACCGTATGTTGGATTTTGAGCCATCGATTGCACCATTTCGTGCTGCATCGTAAGAGTTGACAGTTGGGCAATATGGCAATCTCTTTGCAAAAAATCGGCGGGTTCATTCAAGCCCAGATGTCCATTTTTACCAAGACCTAAGATACAGATGTCAATAGGTCCCAATCGGTCTATTTCTTGTTGAATCCGCGCGCATTCATTTTCCACATTTTCTGCCTCGCTGTTGAATGCCACGTACCGGTCAGGAGATATTTTTAAAGGTTTTATGACTTGTTCTTGTAGATAGGAATGGCAAGAATGAGGGTCAGTTAACGGGATGCCGCCCCATTCATCTAATTTTAAGATGCTCAAATTTTCAAATAAGTGAGGTGTTTTTAAGTAGTTTTCGGCAAGCCGCTCGTAAAGTCCTCGTGGTGACCCGCCCGTGGCAGCACAAACCAATAGGTCTTTTTTTGCCTTTAGCGCGGTCAAAAGCAAGTCGGCTGCTCGTTGGCTCATACTGCCGTAATCATCGAAATAGGATATCCGCATTTTTATGCCCTACATCTGAGTAATGATGAATGATAAAAATTTTTAATTAAAATTGCGCTAAAATAAGCGAGATTATTCAGTGTTTCAAAAAATGTCGCTTATTTGTTTTGAAACACATCCCGCGTGCTCAGGATGTGTTAATTCACCATACCGAAATAAACTGTTTCAATCCAGCCGAAGCCAGTGAAATCACTTGGTGTTTCAATCCAGCCGAAGCCAGAGAAGGGTTTAAGAGGGGATTTTATCGAAAGTTTACCAAGAAATTATAACGCGTTTCAATCCAGCCGAAGCCAGAGAAGGGTTTAAGAGTAACACCTACTGAGTTTCTTGCAAGTAGAGGAAGTAAGTTTCAATCCAGCCGAAGCCAGAGAAGGGTTTAAGAGAACGGTGCGTACTGGTGACGCAAGGTCGGAAGCTGCAGTTTCAATCCAGCCGAAGCCAGAGAAGGGTTTAAGAGCTCATTTGGATAGAAAGGTTTTATTGTGGCAAATAGGTTTCAATCCAGCCGAAGCCAGAGAAGGGTTTAAGAGGAGCTTATACAAGTATTACTATACCAACTACAAAAGGTTTCAATCCAGCCGAAGCCAGAGAAGGGTTTAAGAGAGATAAGGGAATAAATACTAACTGGCACGATTGGTAGTTTCAATCCAGCCGAAGCCAGAGAAGGGTTTAAGAGTTGTTC
>JANPGW010000055.1:0-1796 GCA_031424115.1 Saprospiraceae bacterium
CATAACCACCAAATGATCAATCAACTCGTTGTCGTTGGCGTTTATAATAAGGTATGGTTTGCTGAAAATACTGAGGGGTAGGTCGCTCGAAAAATACAAACAATCCGTTGTGTTGAACGACACGGTTGGCTTTTCTCTCAATATTCGGGCGGTTGCACTGGCGTTGGTGGCTAAAATAATTTTTTCGGCGTCAATGGTTTCGCCATTTTCCAAATAAATAGTTTTACCCACTATTTTTTCAACGGCAGTATTCAATCTAATTTGATGCGGTGCGAGGTGGGCGACTATTTGTTCAGCTATGGCTTGCATCCCGTTTTCAGGCACAACCACATCACCTTTGGCAAATTGACTGAACAGGAATTTGAAAAAAGTAGCGTCCGTTTTTAAGGTTTTTTCGAGAAAAACACCCCTAAAAAATGGTCTGAAAAAACGGTTAATAATGGTGTTGGAGTAGCCAAATTCTTTCAAAAAATCGAGCGTCGTTTGTTTATCAATTGACTGAACTGCGGTGGGTTCGGGCGCATTTTTAAGGCTCAAATTAAGTTGTAAGACCTTCAATTTATCCCAAAGACTACCCACGGGAGCGAACAGGGCTTCTGGTGCAGTTGTAAAGTTCTTCAACGGATTGGGCATAACCGAAAAGGTATTGCCTTGCCTAATGCGTGCGCCCGAAGGTAGTTTCTGGAAGCATAAATCCTTGTAATTCAATAGTTTTTGCGCTTCAGGATAAGATGTTAAAAGCACTTGAAAACCTCTATCTAACTTAAAACCATCGACAATATCCGTTCGCACCCGTCCGCCCACGCCGAAAGATGCTTCTAAAATGAGGGCTTCAATACCTTTATCTTTCAAATATTTAGCGCAGGTTAAACCTGCAATGCCCGCTCCGATTATAACTATCATATTTAGACTTTTACTAAAATTATAAACTGTTTACATTGTCCTTATAGAAAGCCGCTTGCGTCAATATTTTTTCCAACTCATCGGGCGACATTTTATTCAGTATCGGATACATCATCCCAATCCGTGGATTCTTCGCCAATTTATCCCGATGTCTGTCATAAAAATCCCAATATAAACTGTTGAATGGACAGGCTTTATGCCCGTACCGCAACGACTTATCGTAATGACAATTTTGGCAATAATCACTCATTTTGTCAATGTAATTTGCCGAACCCACGTAAGGTTTTGTACCCACAATGCCACCGTCCGCATATTGGCTCATGCTCCGTGTATTTGTGATTTCGACCCACTCGATGGCATCCATATAAATGCCCAAATACCACTCGTCTAATTGGTCGGGATGCACGCCCAAAAGGAGTGAAAAAGCACCCATCACCATGAGGCGTTGGATGTGGTGGGTGTAGGCTTTATCGAGCGATTGACCGATGCTGTTTTTTAAACAATTCATCTTGGTCTCGCCCGTCCAAAACCACGTTGGGAGGTCGGCTTGATGGTTGAAAAAATTGAGCATTGCGAATTCTGGCATCTGCGCCCAATACACGCCCCGCATGTATTCTCGCCAACCAATGATTTGCCGCACAAAGCCTTCAATCTGGGCTATATTAATCGTTTTTTGATGGTTTTGCCAATAATTCACGCATTTTTGAACCACTTCCAACGGTGAAATCAATTTTATATTCATAGCAAAACTCAATTTTGAATGAAATAAAAGCGTATCCCGTTGAGTCATAGCATCCTCATAAGTACCAAAATGAATGAGTTGGAATTGGCAAAAATGGTCTAAAAGTGCAAGAGCTTCTTCCCTCGACGTGCACCAATCAAAGTGGGTTTTA
>JANPGW010000056.1:0-1798 GCA_031424115.1 Saprospiraceae bacterium
AATCAGGTCTTTGAGTGAACGACCCAACCTGTCCAATCGCCATACTACTAAAGTATCACCTTGGCGAAGTATCTCTTTGATTTTCGTCAGTCCGGGTCTTTGCGAAACCGTGCCACTGATGGTATCGGTGAATATTTTTTCGCACCCTGCTTTTTCGAGAGCGTCTTTTTGTAAATCCGAGTTTTGGTCAAAGGTAGAAACCCGCGCGTAGCCTATGAGCATGATGGTCAAAAGTTAAGAAACTTAAATAATAGCGAAGATACTTAACATTGATTGTTTAACATCGTTTTTTAACCTTTATTTTGGCTAAAAAGGGTAAAAAAAGGGTAAAAAAAGGAGGTGGGGGAACAGTAAAGAAAACGACCGTTTTATTGACTGTTTGGTTTTCACATAAAGGGCTACATACGACAAAACTTTGTAAACGTCTAATCCAATGCTATTTGGAGTAAATGATAAGCGTTCTTAAATCAACTGAAACGTTAAATGCATTATACCTCAGTTGGCAAAATTGTTATCCATAGAGAGTTGTATTCTCATTTTAATAGTTTATTTTGTTGTTTATATATTTTTTCTTTGTAACAACACAAACAGGATGTCTAAATTTTATCAATATATAGCACTGAGTTTACTAATTTTTTTCACCGCTTGTCAACAAAGTAGAGTAGAAAAAAAATATACAGTAGGTTTCTCACAATGTTGTGATGACCCTTGGCGAGATGTCATGAATAATGATATGGCGAGGGAGTTAGCTTTTCATCCCGAAGTAAAATTAGAAACAAGAGTATCGTATAATAATAGTGAAAAACAAGTTGAACAAATTCGAGAATTGGTGAGAAAAAAGGTGGATTTACTTATAGTTTCTCCTAATGAATCAAAACCGCTGACACTTGTAATTGAAGAAGTCTATAAAGCTGGGATTCCCGTCATTCTCATCGATAGGAAAACCGAGTCAGAATTATACACAGCATTCATAGGTGCTGATAATTATGAAATTGGTAAAACAGCAGGTAAGTACATAGCCAATCAGTTTAAAAGTCAAGGAAATATCATTGAAATAAAATTACAGATGACTATATCTCCTGCCGTAGAACGCAGTCGAGGTTTTAAAGATGCTGTAACTCATGCTCCTAATTTGAAGATAGTAGATGCACTTGAAACCGTAAATGGTTTGGACGATATTACAAAAAATCTGCCCGACATTTTAGATAGACATCCGGAGGCCAACATCATTTTTGGACACACCGACCTTATTTCTGAAACAGCCTATAAAATCATTCAAGAACAAGGAAAAGCTAAGAATTTTTTCTTTGTTGGCATTGATGGTATCCCAGGCACGGGTAGAGGTATTCAGGCAGTTGAAGATCGTGTGTTGGATGCCTCTTTACTATATCCGACAGGTGGCGCAGAAGCGATTCGATTAGCATTATCCATGCTCAATAAAATACCATTTGTGAAGCAAAATGACTTACAATCAATAGTGATTGACAGCGCCAATGCTTCTATTTTGCACAATCAGATGAAAAAAGTCAACAGCTTACAGGAAGGTATTGAACGACAAGCTCAGAGAATTCAAGAGTTAAATACTACTTATTCGTCTCAAAAAAACAGGTTGTATTTGTTGGGCGTTTTACTCTCGATTGTTATTTTATTAGGTGCTATTTTACTCTATCTTTTCAGGGAAAAACAAATATCTAATCAAACGTTGGTTTCTCAAAACATTGCTATATCAGAACAAAAAAATAAAATTGAGGAAATATCTGAACAGGCTCGCAAAGCTAATGAAGATAAAATGCGCTTT
>JANPGW010000057.1:0-2044 GCA_031424115.1 Saprospiraceae bacterium
GCCGTAAGGCTACCGACATGAGCCGTAATAAGAGCTTTGGGGTGCGTCAATAAAGGGTCATTTGCAGAAGGCGGTTCTACGGCTAAGACATCAGCACCAAAGCCTGCAATAGTTTTATTGTCTAAAGATTTGTATAAAATATCTTGGTCAATAATCGTTCCACGCGCCGTGTTGATGAGTAAGGCGTGGGGTTGCATCAGTGAAAAAGCTTTTTCATCAATCAAATGGTGCGTTTCTGGCAGATACGGTAGGTGAATGGAAATAATATCGGATTGCCTCAGCACTTCTTCAAAAGAGACAAATCTGTAAGTGTTTTCAACTTTTGTTCTGCTCCAATAAATCACGTTCATGCCAAAAGCGTCCGCCAATTTAGCGACTTTTTTAGCGATATTGCCCATGCCCAATATACCCAAAGTTTTGCCATTGAGTTCATCGCCTTGAAAACGGTTACGCGCTTCCCAATTTCCTGCTTTAACGTCGTTGATAGATTGGTATAAATTACGTTGCAGCATCAACATCAGTGCGAGGGTATGTTCGGCAATGGTTGAGGCGTTTGCGCCAGGGGCATTGACGACTTTGATTCTGTGGGCAGTTGCTTCTTTTACGTCCACATTATCCAATCCCACACCGCATCGGGCTGCCACTTCCAAATCCGGGCAAGCCGCCATAAATGCTTTGTTCACTTGCCCTTTGCCCCGTGTAATGACGGCATGAATGGTATTTTGAGATATAATTTTCTCAACAGGTTCATCACCATAAGCGGTGAAAAGCTGAATATTTTCTGCCCGAGTCAGTATATCCAATGCCTCATCCGCAACGGTTTCTAAAAGAAGGACGTTTTTCATTTTCAACTCTATTTACTATGGTAAAGTGTCGCATCAGCAGATTTATACCCCCTAAAATCATTACGACCCGATACATAAATCCCCGCTTGATACAACTCATCTTCAAAAATGGCAGGATCAATATAACTGCCGGGAACGGAAGACAATTCTACCAAATTGCCCGAAGGGTCGCGCACGAACATCTGAATAGCGCCATCGGGTAGCTGGCGCACTTTACCCCAAGGTTTGATATCAATGACGCCTAATTCTTTCATTCTAAAAAAAATGGCGTTGATGTCGTCCACTTGCACACAAATATGTCCTCTGAAAGAATAGGTATCGTCCCATTCTGTGAGGTGTAATTGTTGCTCATCATTGAACTTAAAAAACGCGGTTGGATAGTCAAATAAAAAGGCAGGTAAGGGTATCAAACCCAATTCATTTTCATAAAAAGCGCAAGCCGCTTCAAGGTTGCTGACCACAAGGGCTACATGGTTGATTTTAACTGCTCTTGCCATGATTTTATATTTGATGATGATTAGACCAAAGGAAAACAAGTTAGAGCATAAATTACAATCTTTCTTTTTTTTGGGGTGTTTTTTTTAAAAAATGATGCCTTTATTTATTTCTCAAATGCCAATCAAAATGATTTGTCATCCAGTAAAGCCATCCAAGCCTCCTTGATTTTACCCTGTTTTAATAAAGCCTTCCCTAATTTTTTATAATTTTTGTTGGGGTTTTCTTTGATGAAAATCTCGATTTCGGCTTGAGTTGGCAGTTTTTCAATATTGCCCAAACGCCCTAAATCATTGCCTGTAAAAGACTTATCCAATTTGATAAAATCGGGAATATTATCAACGCCAATGCCTTTGTGAATGCTCGGTTTTGGCACTTCAAACAAGGCTTTACCTGATGCCCGACAATACCAATCACCGCCCAAGCGGGCAACCCAATCCGTTTTTGTTTGGTCAATCATGCCTGCGTCATTCAAAATATCTTCTGAAAAATGGGCTAAAATGACTTCACAAATCACCAAATTAGGCGACCCACCAGCCTCGCTCATTTGTATCACTTGCTTGACTTTACATTCAAAAACGGCTTTGGATTCCGCCACGCGCGGCGGTTTGACCATAACGGATACCCCCTCAGTAAAACCCGCTTTTTGGAACTCATTGACCCCTTTTTCATACTCGCAACTGGCTAATGACATTTGTTCAACC
>JANPGW010000058.1:0-2334 GCA_031424115.1 Saprospiraceae bacterium
ACAATTACTCGTAATGCACGTCACAGGGGAAATACTTGGTCGTACAAGTGGTAAAATCTTTTGATTATCTTAGTGTAAGTAGTTGATAATCAATGTTTTACAATTCATAGAGTAACTTCATGTCGCACCAAACGGGTAGTAATGGTTGGTTTGCTTCATATCTGATACCACCAAAACACCGTCATTATTGGCATCGCTGTAGGTTACACGGGTATTGCCGAGGTGGTCTTTTATGTTGTACTCATGCACATACGTCCCTGCTTGATTGACAACTGCACCTTCAGTATGAGCGAATCTATCCAATACGCCGCCTTTGTATTCTACGCCATTGACATAATCTCTTTTTTCTTGCAGGACATTATTGGCGTAGGTGGTTTTGCGCAGTTTAGCCCCCGTGGCATCGTAGATGAACTCGATGCGGTTATTGCCCGTAAAAGTAATCACCAATGGCAAATTTAGGTAATTATAGGTAATACTGGTAATGTTTTTATTCAAATCGGAGGTTAAGTTACCGTTGGCATCGTAGGTATAAAGGCTATTATTGGTTGCCGTTTTGAAGCCTTTTGCGGTGTTGCTCGCATCGGTGACTTTATCCAATTTATTGAGGTCAGACGGATTGTAGGTATAGGTCAGGTTATCAATCGGCGCAAAGCGACCCGCCATCACATCAAAAGGTGACATCAAGCTCTGTTGCCGCAAGTCTTCCATTTTCCCAAAAGAACGGGGCTGTTGTGTGAAGTCTCTGACTTAACACACATCCTCCATAGGAGTCCTTCGGACAGAAGCGGTCAACCGACCGCCTACATCTCACTGTGCCAAATTTATACCCCTCTCCCCCGAGGACTCGCGGGAGTCCTTTGGACAGTATAGCCTTTAGTTAGGCGTTTTTCTGCGTTTTTCACACTGTTCATGCTCTCTACTCTTGGTCGGGCGATCATGCATTATAACCTAAACTCTTGGAGAAAGTTAGATTTTCAAGAGTTTTTTTTATTTAAACCTTTGCCCCCAAAAAACCGACTCTTCAAAAAAGGATAGCTCATCACGGAAACGATAATCAAAGAAGCCCCAATGTAAAACGATGGCGTCAATTGTTTGTCTTCTTTCAGAATGAGCCAAGCTAAGATGATACCGTACACCGCCTCCAAATTGATGGTGAGATTGGACGCAAAGGCGGAAAGGTAGCGTAAGGAGCGGACGGAGAGGAGATAGCCTAAATTGGTGCATAAAAGTGCTAAAACGAGCAGATATAGGACATCCGAAAGGGAGGGAATGAAAGGGGCGGAAGAATCAAAGACCCAATAAAAAGGCATTAAGAAAGAGAGCAATAACCACCCACCACTCAGATTTAAGAACATGATACTGAGGGGGTCGGCTTGGGTGACATTTTTTTTATTCAACACTGAAAAAATCACCGCTAACAGCGCGGATAATAAGCCTACTGCAAAACCTAAGCCCATGCCTGTCGGCAAGCCGCCCACTATGAGTGCCATGGCGGGCACAATCAAAATGCCTAACAGGACTTCATATCCTTTGATGCGCTGCCGCATCATCAAGGGCTCGATGAACGAGGCAATGAGTGAGGTGGTCGCAAAAGTGACCAACGCCACTGATGCATTGGCTAATTTGACCGCCCCAAAAAAGGCAACCCAATGCAGAGCAATGATGAAACCCGTGCCGACCAATTGATAGAGGATAGGGCGGGGGATTTTATGGATTTTATGGAATATATTGCCATAGAGCATAATGGTGACACACGCTATCAACAGGCGCCACCACACCAAAATTAGAGCCGGCAACTGAATAAACCCGCCCAAAATAGCGGTGAATCCAAATAAAAAAACGGCAAAATGGAGTTCAAGATAAGCGCGTTGGGTATTATTCATTAGATGAGAGACTGAAAGGCATTCGTTTTTAAATTTTAAAAGGTGAAAATATAATTTTAAACCAACATTGTGTAATTTTGTTGCTGCTTTTCGAGGTCAAAAATTGTCCTTAGAAAAAATCATTTTTTATATAAAACTAAAACTAAAACTTTATGGCAATCCAAGTAGGACAAGAAGCTCCAGATTTCACCTTATTTTCAGATGAGAAAAAAGCAGTCAAATTGAGCGATTATCGAGGTAAAAACGTGGTTTTAAACTTTTTTCCAGCGGCTTTCACGGGCGTATGTACAGCACAACTCTGCGATGCACGCGATAACATGAAAAAATATGAAAACTTGAATGCACAGGTTTTAGGTATTTCAGTGGATTCAGTTTTTACATTGGGAAAATACAAGACTGAGAATGACTATAATTTCCCGCTTTTATCAGATTTCAATAAAGTAGTATCGAA
>JANPGW010000059.1:0-2347 GCA_031424115.1 Saprospiraceae bacterium
ATTTCATAAATACGTTCAATAATGTCAACGACTTTCATACCTTCCATTGCATTTGTCGTAATACTTCCTTCTCCTTTTATTACATCCACAATATTTTCATAAATGTAATGGTGATTAGCGGCAGAGCCTTTGTAGGGGCCATAGTCGTTTGGTGGGTTACTTGCTGGTAAATCCGGCATAGCATAGTTTTTTATATGGCAATATTCTACCTCATTCATATACTGCCCGCCCACTTTTACAGAACCATTTTCAGCAATAATTGTAATAGAACTCTCTAAGTTTTTATCCCAGACTGCCGTTGAGTAATTGATACTTCCCATTCCACCGTCTATAAAATCAAAACTTACAAAACCGGAATCTTCAAAATCCGTACTGTGTGAATGTGAAAAGTCGTTAAATTTAGCTTGTATATTGGTAACATCTCCAAAGTACCAATACATTAAGTCAACAAAATGTGAAAATTGAGTAAATAATGTACCGCCATCTAAGTCCTTGGTACCATGCCAAGTTTCAGGTCTCCCTGTATCAGGATTAGGTTTATAATAACGGTCATCTCTATTCCAATAGCAATTGGTTTGTACCATATATATTTTACCTAATACGCCTTTATCTAAAATTTCTTTCAACCATACTGAGGGGGGGGAGTAACGATTCTGCATAACACAAAAAACTTGCTTATGCTTTTGCAATGCTTTAAATATAATCCTTTCACAACCTGCTTTTGTAAGCGCCATTGGCTTTTCAATAACCACATGACAACCTCTGTCCAAAGCTTTAATGGCGTGTTCTTCATGCATACCATTGGGCGACGCAACAGCAATAGCATCAATTTCTATATTTGAATTTAATAAATCCTCAAAAGAGTCAAAAAAATTTGCACCTGAATATGTAGCTATACCAAGAGATTCCTTTGGTTTTACATCACTGAGTGCCATTAGCTCGCAAGCATTATTTCCTTGAATCATACTTGCATGCCGTTTGCCTATATAACCGCAGCCAATAACGGCAAATTTTATTTTTTGCTCTCTTTTCATCTATATTTTTGAGACTTTTCCGTTTTCTAATTTATATTTTTCTTGACTTTCTTGGCAAATAGCATATCCCTCAGTATTAAAAGATAAACGATGCCCGTATTCACTCATCCACCCTATTTGTTTAGCCGGATTACCAACTAAAAGAGCGTAAGGCAGTACTGTTTTTGTCACAACGGCTCCAGCGCCAATAAAAGCATATTCGCCAATATTGTGTCCACAAACTATCGTTGCATTTGCCCCAATGCTTGCTCCTTTTCCAACGTGCGTTTTTGAATATTGTCCTCTTCGGTTAAGAGCACTTCGTGGGTTGGTTACATTAGTAAACACGCAAGAGGGACCCAAAAACACATCATCATCGCATGAAACACCCGTATATAGCGAAACGTTGTTTTGAATTTTTACATTATTACCCAAAACCACTTCAGGAGAAATCACTACATTTTGACCGATATTGCAATTTTTTCCCATTTTACAATTAGACATAATATGGCTAAAATGCCAAATCTTTGTTCCTTCTCCTATTTCACATCCTTCGTCAACTATAGCTGTTTCGTGGGAAAAAAATATTTTATTTTGCATTATTGAAAAAATTGTTTGACGCTTTCAGTAATGTATTTTAATGTATCCTCATTCATTTCTGTATGAATAGGCAATGACAAAACTTCTGTGCACAATGCCTCGGTAACAGACAAATTGAAGCCTTTTTTCACATATTTTTTGAAAGCATCTTGCTTATAAAGTGGTACCGGGTAGTAAATCATACTCGGAATGCCTTTGTCTTGTAAAAACGCTTGTAAAGCTGCCCGTTTATTGTTTTTCACTTGCAAAGTATATTGATGAAAAACATGGGTAGAATTGCTACTTCTGACAGGCGTTTGTAAACCTAAAATATCTTTAAATGCATTGTCGTAATAATCGGCGACCTTTCTTCTTGCCGAGCAGTAGGTATCTAAATGCCGTAATTTAATGTCTAAAACAACGGCTTGCAGTGTGTCTAAGCGCGAATTAACACCCACCACTGAATGGTAATATTTTTTCTTTTGTCCATGATTGGCAATCATTCTGATTATTTCAGCTAAAGTGTCATCATTTGTCATCAATGCACCGCCATCACCGTAACAGCCTAAGTTTTTAGAAGGGAAAAAAGACGTGCAGCCAATATGCCCGATTGTTCCGGCTTTTCTTTTAGAATTATCTTTTGAAATATAATCAGCACCTATCGCTTGTGCATTGTCTTCTATCACCCATAATTTATGCTTTTCAGCAATTGCCATAATCGCATCCATATCAGCAGATTGTCCGAATAGATGAAC
>JANPGW010000060.1:0-8147 GCA_031424115.1 Saprospiraceae bacterium
GAGTATTTCAGGCGGCGCCACAGTTTGTTCGGGTACGAATAGTACCACTTTGACATTAAGTGGTCATACCGGCAATATTGAAAAATGGCAATCATCAACAACGAGTGATTTTTCTGCGGCTGTTACGGATATTTCCAATACAAGCACAACGCATACAGCGACCAATTTAACAGCAACAACTTATTATAGAGCCGTTGTGAAAAATGGAGCTTGTACTTCGACAAATTCAACTAATGCAACAATAACTGTAGATGTCCCCTCAGTAGGCGGGAGTATTTCAGGCGGCGCCACAGTCTGTTCGGGTACAAATAGTACCACTTTGACATTAAGTGGTCATACCGGCAATATTGAAAAATGGCAATCATCAACGACGAGTGATTTTTCTGCGGCTGTTATGGATATTTCCAATACAAGCACAACGCATCCAGCGACCAATTTAACCGCAACAACTTATTATAGAGTTGTGGTGAAAAATGGGACTTGTGCTTCGACAAATTCAACTAATGCAACAATAACCGTAGATGCACCTTCAGTAGGAGGCAGTATTTCGGGTGATGCCACAGTTTGTTCCGGTACAAATAGTACTACTTTGACATTAAGTGGTTATACGGGCAATATTGAAAAATGGCAATCATCAACGACGAGTGATTTTTCTGCGGCTGTTACTGATATTGTCAATACAAGCACAACGCATACGGCAACCAATTTAACCGCAACAACTTATTTCAGAGCCGTTGTGAAAAATGGAGCTTGTACTTCGACAAATTCAGCTAATGCAACAATAACCGTAGATGCCCCCTCAGTAGGCGGGAGTATTTCAGGCGGCGCCACAGTTTGTTCGGGTACGAATAGTACCACTTTGACATTAAGTGGTCATACCGGCAATATTGAAAAATGGCAATCATCAACGACGAGTGATTTTTCTGCGGCTGTTACGGATATTGTCAATACAAGCACAACGCATACGGCAACCAATTTATCCGCAACAACTTATTATAGAGTCGTTGTGAAAAATGGGACTTGTACTTCGACAAATTCAACCAATGCAACAATAACTGTAGATGCCCCTTCAGTAGGCGGCAGTATTTCAGGCGGCGCCACAGTCTGTTCGGGAACAAATAGTACCACTTTGACATTAAGTGGTCATACCGGCAATATTGAAAAATGGCAATCATCAACGACGAGTGATTTTTCTGCGTCTGTTACGGATATTTCCAATACAATTACAACGCATACACCGACCAATTTAACCGCAACAACTTATTATAGAGCCGTTGTGAAAAATGGAGCGTGTGCTTCTGCTTATTCTTTAAGTACAACGATAGCCGTTAATTCTTTACCTTCTACGCCTACTGCGACTGTTACAGACCCAACTTGTACGACAACTACGGGTTCAATAACCGTGACAGCACCAGCAAGCGGAGTAACGTATAGTTTTGATAATGGTGCAACGTATGAGGTTTTTGCTACGAAAACAGGCTTAACTGCTGGGCAAACGTATCAAATTAAAGTTAAAGACAATGCATCCACGTGTGAGTCATCGGCAGCAAGCTATGCTATCGCTGCACAACCAAGTTCACCGACCATTACAACTGTTAATAATACCCCGCCAACGCCAGATTGTGCAGCAGCTAACGGAACAATAACAATTACGGCAACTGGTGCAACCGAATATTCTATTAATGGTGGAACGAGCTATCAAGTGGGAAATAGTTTTTCAAGTTTGACTTGTAACGCCTATTCAATAAAAGTAAAAAATGCAGCGGGGTGCGAGACTTCATTCTCAAATAACCCAGTTACGTTTTCAAATGCTTCTTCAGGGGCTTGCCCTTCTTTTATGATGCAAGGCTTTAACTATGATTTTGGCAAATATGCAGAAGGGTATAATTGGGCTGATACATTGCGCTTAAAAGCCGATTGTATTGGTAAAGCTGGTTTTACACATTTGTGGTTTCCAGGGCATTATGGAAGTGGTGGATACAGTTCAGGCTATAACCCACGTGATTTATACATGGGTGAAAATACAGGTTTGGGAACACCCGCACAAACGAGAGCAATGATTAATGCTTTAAATAGCGCAGGGATTGATCCCATAGGAGATTTCATATATAACCATAGAGATGGTGGTAATGCTGAGAAAAACCCCGCAGTGGAAGAATATATTCAATATCGAGCAGGAGGTAGTCAAAAGCCTTTTCCTTCTGACCGTTATCATGTCGTTATTCCAATAGGGGGTACTTCTGGCAATGGGGCAGGCGATTATTATATTAATATCAACTCTCGTACCCAAACCTATAATGGGGCAAAATATATGTTTCATGCGACAACCAATAAGATTGGCGGTAGTCGGTGGTCGCCAATAAATCCAACTCAAGGTGCAGACCCCGTTGAAGGCACAGAGCCATTTACAGCCGTTTTAGGGACTAATTACGAAAATACGATTAATTCCAACGGAGATTCTGATGAATTTAAAGTAACTATTGGTGCATCAGACTTTAATGCATCAGGCGATCAGTTGATTATTTATATGGTGAATACCAATGGTTATGCCGACCAACGTATTTGGAAAGTGTGGAATGGGACAACCGATTTGGTAGGAAAAAGCGGAGGTACCGGTGCCAATAATGTTGCAAATGTTTATAGTGATATCGTTGAATATCATACTTACACCGATTTTTCAGCGATGCCGAGTGGGTTAGGTTCTATGAATTGGACAAATTTCCGCCCTAACTATAACCCCGTTTTTTCAGGTACTTCAGGGAATTGGAACGTCGAGTGTCTTTGTCCTGATTTCAGTATGCGGAGTTTAGATTATTTCTACGATTACGACCATTTGGTAGCAGATACCAAAGATAAGCTAATAGAATGGACAGAATGGAATTTTACAAAAACCGTAGGCGGTAGCAGCCCCTTGGGTATAAAAGGCTTGCGTATGGATGCTGTTAAACATTTTGACCCTTCTTTTGTACCTGTTATGCTCAACAAACTTTATACCGATGGTATCACTCCAAGTATGGTTGTCGGTGAATATTACGGTAATAACAGAGATGATTTGAAAGCATGGGTACAATCCGTGTATAATAATGGATTTAATTCGGCTGCGCCTATTCAAATGCACCCAAGAGTATTTGATTTCCATTTGCGTGATGCCCTCAGAAATGCTACCAATAATCGGTTAAGCACAAGTGATTTTAGATATATCTATGATGCGGGCTTAGTTGGTGGTGGTTATTTAAGTGGTAATAATGTTGTGACATTCTTAAACAATCATGATTTTCGGCATGACTACGACGCTAATCATGGAGAATCATTAGTACATTACGATGCTATGTTAGGATATGCTTATCTTTTGACCAACAATCAATTAGGTGTACCGACTGTTTATTATGACGATTATTTTGGCTATCCTCAATCTTCGTCACCTTTATTTAAGAGTTATTTTCCGACAGGGTTATCTCCCATGAAATGTGAAATTGACGCATTAATGGCAGTGCATAAAAAGTACATCTATGGTGCCCCTTCGGTTACATATTTAAATAAATCAGGTAGTGGGTTCAGCGCGAATTATATTGCAAGTACAGCAGAAAAATCGTTAATTTATCAATTGAATGCACCGACAGCTACCAATAAGAGAGTCATTGTGGCCATCAACTTTAGTGATGTTACTTTAAAAGTGGATCATCAAATTGCGGGAACAGCCACAGCCGGAACAAAATTTACGGATATGCTTCGACGGTCAGCGTTCCCCAATGCAGTAGTCAACGGTAGTGGACAAATTTATATGGAAATACCACCACGTAGTTACTCTGTTTGGGTAGAAGGCGAGGATGAGCCTATCGTGCCAAAACCGTCCATTACGACTACTCCGGCTGCCGTTGAGGTTGCAACCGTGATGACTACAACTTTGTGCGAAGGTGAAACCCTCAATTTGATGGGCAATTATGTATCGAACACTACTTCTTGCGCCTCGGTAGCTAAAACGCCCGAAGTAACTTACCAATGGACTGGCCCAGATATGTTCACGTCAACAACGCAAAATCCAAGTATTTCAAGCATCACAACGGCAAAAGCAGGTGACTATAAACTCAAATTAAAGTATGATTGTGACGCCTGTACAAGTACTGAAGTATTGGTAAAAGTAGTCGTCAATCCTAAACCAACAGCCAATATTACCACGCTCACGATGTGTGAAGTAAGTGGAGGAAAAGCAGACTTTACTTTGACAGATGCACAAAATACCGCCGCCGCAAGTAATACAGGTGGCAACGATGTTGATAATGGCTCAAGTTCGGTATCCGTTACCTACCACGCTACTCAATCTGATGCGGATAACTTTGTTGTTGCTACTAATACACCTGCTGCGCTAACAAGCCCTTATAATTCTGCAAGTGGAAATGTAATTGCCCGCGTAAGAGATAACACAACCGGCTGTTATACAACCAAAGTAATAACATTAACCGTGAAAGCCTTACCAACAGTATCTGTTACAAGTAATAACAGCCCGATTTGTGCTGGGTCAAATGCATCATTTAATTTGACAGGAACAAGCGGTGCAATTTTTACTTATAATATAAATTCAGGAGCCAATACTGATGTTCCTTTGACAGGCGGTACAGCAACAATTACTGTTACCGGGGCTACGGCTGCTCAAACTCTTAATTTGGTCTCTATTACTGAGGGGGGGTGTTCTCAAAACTTAACGGGCAATTCGGCAATTACCGTCAATCCGCTGCCGACGATAACTGGTACTTTAAGCGTCTATGTGGGAGGCTCAACAACATTAACGGGTTCCGGTACCGCTGCTACGCTTAATCCGTGGGTTTCTGCCACAACAGGAGTCGCTACTGTGAGTAGTTCAGGAGTGGTAACGGGGGTTTCAGAAGGTACGAGTATTATTACTTACACCAATGATAATGGTTGTAGCCAAACGGCGACGGTGACGGTTATTCCCCTGCTAACCTTACAAGCAAAAGTATTTTTGCAAGGACCCTATAAGCCTTTTGTATCGGGTGACGTTACTACGGGCAAAATGAAAGATGATTTAAGAAAAACTTTATATACAAGCGGTGCTAATAGTGGCAAAAGTTATATTCCGGAGGTCGAACCTTATACCGGACTATCGGGCTTCACGCACGTAGGTGGTGGCGGTGGTGAAACAATTACCCAAGCCATATTAGGGAATAATGGAGATAATTCTATCGTAGATTGGGTATTTGTGGAACTTAGGGATGCAAATACACCTTCAACTGTATTACACACCCGTTCCGCATTAGTTCAAGTAGATGGTGATATTGTGGATACTGATGGCACTTCGCCTCTGGCTTTTCAAGCCCCTGCTGGTAATTACCATATAGCGATTAGACATAGAAACCACTTAGGAATGCGGACGCTTAATTCTATATCCGTTTCAACAAATACGCCCTTAGATTTTACTTTGTCTTCAACTGCTACTTATGGGACTAATGCTCGCAAGACAATGAGTGATGGTAAAATGGCTTTGTGGGCAGGAGATATTAATCGAAGTGGAAGTATTAGCTATAATGGTTCCAGTAATGATAAAAATGCAATATTATCAGTCGTTGGATTATCTACTCCTAATAACATAGCGAATGGTTATTATAGTGCCGATATAAATCTGGATGGAAAAGTTTCTTATAATGGCGCAAGTAATGACAAAAATGTCATATTGGGCAATGTCGGTCTTTCAACACCTAACAACATCATTAATCAACAACAATAAATATATTGTCATGAAAAATATCATTATCATCTTCTTAATTTTTTCCTCTTATAACATATTTTGCCAAACTTATGAAATCCGAACAGTTAATAAGAGTGGTGGCGCAATTGGTGTAGATATTAGAATTAGTTCAGGTACACCACCAACCACGGGTGATTTTATTACAGATATTAAATTTGGCATTAAATGGCTTAAATCTTATAATATCAACCTAACAGGTGTTTCAGGGTCTTACAATATAGCTAAATCAGGAGGTGAAGACAATACTTCTAATCCTACATATGAGTTTCAAGCCTTTGGTGCAACCAGTACGCCCTACAACTTGCCAACAAACTTGGTGCTGAATTCATGGGTTGAAATTATGTCCATTTCAAATAATTTAGCGGGTACAGGAGTCGGCGTATTTGAAATATGCGAAGTTGGGTTCAACTCTACTACCGACCCCAATATAGGTATCGGTACGGCTGCGACTAATGCCATTGATGATTATACACCAACTATCGGAGGTTCAGCTTCAAATGTACCCTTACCCGTTGAACTCCTAAACTTCCAGGCTCAACCTCAAGGCAAAACTAACTTTTTAGATTGGCAAACTGCCAATGAAAAAGACAATGACGGCTTCAGTATCGAGCGCAGCGCGGAGGGGAAAGTCTTCCAAACCATCGGTTTTGTCAAAGGGCATGGTACAACGCAAGAAAAACAAAGCTATACATTCACTGATGATACCCCCCTCAGTATTTCGTACTATCGCCTAAAAATGATAGACTTTGATGGGTCGTTTGAATACTCAAAAGTAGTTTCGGTCATAGCTGCTAATAAGCATCAAAAATTGAATATTAAAGCCTACCCCAATCCGGCAAGGCATACTATTGCGATTGAGCCTTTCGACACTTTTGAGTCTATGAATATATACAATTTACAAGGTGTCTTGTTGGTGCGATCAAATCAGACGGAAATAAATACTTCAATTATTAGTTCGGGTATTTACATCCTCGAAGTCAAAAGTAAAGAAGGGGATATGTCAAGGATAAAGTTTGTTAAAGAATAATATTATTAATAAGAGTTGAGTAGAGCTGTTTCAGATGGTATTTTTAATATCTTTTGAAGCAGCTTTTCTTTTTTTAACTTAATTTCGTTGTTTAAAAATCATTTATCGTTATATTTTTACGTAATAATTTTTTTAATAATATGAATTTTTTCAAAATAATCCTCTTTTTGGCAAATTATGTCGCCAGACGAATTATCTATGAAAACTGGCCCGGCAGTAAAACTGCTTGGTGCACTGGCGAATGAAAAACGTTTGATGATTATGAGCTATCTCTTTGAGGGCGAAAAATCAGTCAACACATTAGCTGCACAAGTTAAACTTAGCCAATCCGCGCTTTCGCAACATTTAGCGAAACTGCGTGCCCTAGGTCTGGTGCAAACAAGACGTGATGGTCAGACGATCTATTACAAATCGCAGTCGAAAGAAGCCATGGCTGTCGTGGATTCGCTTTTCCCTACGCACAGCGCGGCATAGATAGACAGCAGGTAGGCAAGTCTAGCATATCGCTATACAAGGCCCGATGCTCATCACAATTGACAATCCGGCGGATGCCCGCCTCAGCGCCTATCGAGACATCCGTGAACGGGACATGGTAGGCCGTGAGGGTCGCTTTGTCGCCGAAGGCAAGGTCGTCATTTCCGTGCTTTTGAACGCACCGCGCTTTGAAACTGAATCCATCTTGGTCTCCGAAAACCGGCTTGCTGGAATATCTGAATTGCTTGAGGGTGCGCCGGCGTCCCTGCCCGTCTATGTGGCCAGCGAAGACGTGCTGAGCCAAATTGCAGGTTTCCACGTCCATCGCGGCGTCTTGGCAATAGGCAAGGCGCAGCCACAGACCGCGCTCGAGAGCTTCCTCGGCGCATTAGGCTCTGATGCCCTCATCGTTGTGCTGTCCGATATTTCCAATCACGATAATGTCGGCTCAATTTTTCGCAATGCCGCTGCGTTCGAAGCCGATGCGGTTATTCTCGATGAGACTTGTTGTGATCCGCTCTATCGCAAGTCTGTGCGTGTTTCTGTCGGCGCAGCGCTCAAAGTGCCGTTCTTTCGCGGCGGCGCTCTCAGGGCCATCCTAGACACGTTGGAACGCCAAGACTTTGGCGTCGCCGCCCTATCCCCTCAGGGGCAAAAGCCAGTCTCACACATGAAGTTTGGCGGCCGCCGCGCATTGCTGCTCGGCAGCGAGGGCCACGGCCTGCCTGCCCAAATCATGCAGCGGCTCGAAACATGGGCCATTCCCATGTCATCCTCTTTTGATAGTTTGAATGTCGCCACCGCGTCAGGCATTGCCCTTTTTCACGCCAGCAAATTCGGCAAAAGTTAGAGCATTTTCAAGCCTGATGAAACATCGGGCGGTTA
>JANPGW010000061.1:0-2666 GCA_031424115.1 Saprospiraceae bacterium
CGAAGTGGATTCCGTCACGTACAGCTGTGTTTGGTCAGGTGAAAGGCATAAGCCGTTGGCAAATTTGATGCCTTCATCCACCACAAGCCTTTCGCCGTTGGGTTTTAAAAGGTATATTTTACTGGGTTTTTCTCTGCCATCTGGCTGTGTGAGATAAATATTGCCATTTTTAGTGATTAAAATATCGTTTCCGCCGAGGCTATCCGCTAAAACGGTTGCTCTCATCTGTTTATCGTAACTGAGCACTTGTTTGGTGGTACAGCCCCAACCGCTCAAGATTGTTATCATTTTACCATCGGCAGAAAAACTCGTTCCGCTGGCACATTTTGAGTCATCGAGTAATAACTCGACTTTATCATTTAAACCCACTTTATAGGTTTTTCCTTTTGGGATATCTTGAAAAAAGACCTCTCCTGCTTGGTTGGCAATGACCCCCTCAGTAAAAGTATGCCCTTCACTGACCAATTCCCAATCGGTGTTTTCTATTAAAATATCGTTTAAAAAGGGATTTTTAGTCGTACCTTTTTTAACGGGATTGGGGTAATCTTTCCACAACCAGCGCATCGCTTCGGGAAAAATAGCGGTGCCGTGTTGACCATTGTGCGCTCCTTCGCCCCAAACGTGGTTCACTTCATAGCCCGAAAATTGCAAAGCCCTTTCCATGGTTTCATTGGCTTTCCACCAATCGCCAGCGTAGATATTGAGGTCGTTTGAGCCATCTTGTAGAAATATGCGCAAGGGTTTAGGCTCATATTTGCGAATCAGAGACGGGTATCTATCCGCACCCCGCAAGTTGACATACGTACCAATGGCACTAAAAACCCTTGAAAACGCATCGGGACGCTCCCAAGCGGCGGTAAAAGCACAGACCGCTCCGCTGCTTGAGCCGCCGATAGCTCTATCGTTGCTGTTTTTAGATAAAATAATGGGTCGCCCGTCCGCCGTTCTCTTTTTTTCAACTTCGGGTAAAATTTCCTCCATTAAAAAACGCACGTAATTATCGCCTAGACCATCATATTCAAAACTGCGGTTGAATCTATCCAAAGCTGATGCTGTATCGCTTGCGTGCACTCGTCCCGGCGTGATGAAAATGCCAATGGTAATCGGCATTTCTTTTTTATGAATCAAATTATCAAAAACGGTGGGGGCTTTCCATTGAATACCATCTTGATTGACATACACGCAAGCGGGTTTATCGCCTTTATACTGAGGGGGTACATACACCGATACCTCACGCCAAGTACCAGGAAAAATTTTAGAATTTTCAAAAGTGAATTTTAATATTTCACCTTTTGGAATATCTTTTTGCTCAATGGAGGCGGAATCAATGGCGTATTTTTCAGTTGGATTTTGGGAAATACCGACTGAATAAATACAGATAAGAATTGCTAAAAGCCTATTTTTCATCATAAAAATTTTTCTTTTGAAAAGTATGGGTATAACAGGAAATATAAGTTTTTTTTAAACACATAGGCACATAGAGCACATAGGTTTTTATAAAAAATTGATAGTCAATAAATTACGCATAATACTATGTGCTCTATGTGTTAAAATGAAAACATCTAATTTATTTCTTAAACCTTACTTAAAGCAAAGGCACAATTTTCTCGACCGCTTCTTTTGAAGTCATAACTGGGATAACTTCAAAATCAACTATATCTGACCAATTGTTAATCCATTCATCTAATAACCGTCTATTTTCTGTTTCCATAACTTGATAGCAGATGCACATTTTTTCATCTATCCAGCTTGAAACATAGGTTAAGCCTTCAGGAGCAAGCCGCCCTTTATCTCTGAAACGGCGATAAACGGGCACGGGATCTTGGTTTTTAAAACTCTCTATAACCATATAGTGCATGCGTAAGATTTTTAAATTTTGTTAATATTTAATCATCACTTTCTTCCCATTGCTATTCATGGATTTAAAGATGGCTTCAATGATAATCATATCTTTTAAGCCCTCTTCGCCATCAGCGGGGACGATAGGTTGTTTGCCTTCAAATAGAATAGCGGCCATTTCATCTAATTGTACGGCTTGGTGAGTAACGTGTGGATGGGTCAATTCGCCTTTATGCGTCCGAGCTTTTATGGGACCATATCCCGTTGACGGCTGCATTTCAGCAAACCCTTTTTCACCATTCAGATAAAATTTATCCAAGCCATTCATACTGTAAGTGGACAAACAGGAAGCCGTTGCGCCACTTGGGAAGCCCATTTGGAAAGTAATGGTTTCATCCACGCCCTCTTTAAATTTCACTTTATCCACTTTAGTTTCTTGTGCGGTCACCCAAACCGGCTCTTCACCAATCATGTAACGTGCGCCATTGATGGCATAAATACCGATATCCATCATCGAGCCGCCACCCGCGAGTTTTTTATTGAGTCGCCATTGGGTTGGGTCACCTATTTTAAAACCACATAATCCTTGGAAAAATAGAATTTTACCCAATTCGCCCTCTTTTCTCATGCGGATGATTTCCAAAGTTTTGGGCTCAAAGTGCATGCGATAGCCTATCAATAGTTTTACATTGGCAGCTTTGCAAGCAGCAATCATTTCCCTACCTTCTTTGGCACTTACTGCCATCGGTTTTTCACAAATAACGTGTTTTCCTGTTTTCGCCACGCGTAAGGTTAGAGGAAGGTGCAAGGCGTTGGGCGTTGTGATA
>JANPGW010000062.1:0-67468 GCA_031424115.1 Saprospiraceae bacterium
CTTAACCCCTGCTCCATTTTAGCTTTTCGCATTAAATACCGGTTTCGTTCAACTCAAAACCTCCGCAATCCCCCCCCCCTCAGTACTCGGGTGGTTTTAACCCCTGTGATGGGGGGATTGCGGAGGTTTTCCTTAAAGTTCCATGCAATTAAAAAAAAGAAAATAAATAAAAAAATATAATCTCGAATGACAACAGCAGAAATTCAAGAATTGTGCGTAAAAGCCTCGCAAACCTATTACAACTATCTCGATGAAAATGAATTAGGGAGAGTTGTGGTCGAGGTTTATAGCAAAGAAATTGTTAAAGAAGATGAGAATATCCATAAACTAAGATTAGCAAAAAAATTATTTGATTTGGATGCTGTTGTTTTTATTGATAAAACTTCTAATAAGCAATATGATACAAACCAAATCAAAGTAATTGAATATGATATTGACGGTAATTATCTGATTATAAAAGTTCCCAAAGAAAGCGATTTTAATATCAGAGATTTGCATCACCGAGATATATTGATTGTATCTGACCTCAAATTTTTAGTTCAAAGAGTACTTGATTGGTATAAAAAAAATGGAACACTTATAGAGTTGCCAGTCATAACTGAAAGCAACAATAATCCATCAAGTTTTTTTGCTGAACAACCAAACGAAGAACAAAAAAATGCAATTCAAAACATACTCACTTCTCCGTTCTCCTATGTATGGGGGGCACCAGGCACAGGTAAAACCCAACTTGTGCTTTCATATGTAATTGCTCAATACATTGAACAGGGGAATAAGGTAGCAATATTAGCACCTACAAATAATGCAATTGAGCAGGTACTGAGGGGGGTTATTAAAATGACTGATAAAAAAGAAGTGGATAGAAAACAAATTATAAGACTTGGCAATCCTTCCAAAGCATTTGCAGAGCAGTACCCCGAAGTATGTGAAGCAAAAGGCATTCTGAAAAAAATAAGTGAGATTGAAAAGCAAATTGAAATAATCAAAAAGGTATTGGAAGCCGAGGAAATTGACAAGAATTATCAAAAAGTTAAGATTGCCATCAATGCTTTTTTAATGATTGAAGCAGAAATTGAAAGGAAAGATGAGATTAAAGTAAGTATTGACAGTACCAAGCAAAAATTATCAATAGCGCAAAGTAACTTAAAAACAGAAAAAGATAAGTTTCAGCGAGAACTTGATATGCTGAATCTTAATTATGAAAAAATAAAACAAGGTATAGGCAAACTGAACTTTGAACAAAAGAGTTTAGAAAAAAGTACTGCGTCATTATTTCACTCAATTAAAAAAATATTTTCAAGTTCAACTTTAACAAAGGAGGAAAATCGTTTAGCGGAAATATTAACAACTTTACCGTCTAAACAAAAAGAACTTGAAAAATCAAATAAAATTCTTAAATCGAAAGAATTTGAAATAGCAAATCAGATAGATATTTTGAAACAAGCAACACAAAAAATCGAGGCTGATTACAGCAACCTTACACTTGAATTTAATAACGAAAATGCCATTAGTAGATATTTCAACACCATCAAGGATAGCGTAACGTTTAATGCAGAAGTTTCTAATTTCATTTCAGATATTAATCTTGGGAATAGAACGCTTAAAAAGAAAAAAGTTGTTGAATTTGCAGAACAGTTACATACAGACCTAACAATTAAGAATTCTATCGCCCAAGAATATACAAAATTCTCCTTTGCTCAACTTCATAAAATTCTTGATAATTTTGAGCAACAAAAAGAATTTCTAAAATCGCAAACAACAGAAGAGCGTTTGAAAGGTGTAAATATAGTTGCCTGTACACTTGATTGTTATATTGGCAGGTATGCAGACGAAGAATTGCCAGTTTCTCATTTTTTTCTTGACGAGGCAGGTTATGCTTGTGCTATTAAGGCATTGACAATGTTTAGGTCAAAAAAGCCAGTTACATTTTTAGGTGACCACTTACAATTACCCCCAGTATGTGAACTAAATGATGACAAATTGACAATAAAAGAAGAATACAAAGATGTATTTATCTGGTCTCAATCGGCAATATTCATTGGAGATATTTTCAAAAAGTCAAAGGAAGAAGTTTTCTTCGATTACTTAAATAATAATGAGCCGACATTTTCCAATGTTAGTAAAAGTGATTTAAAGAAGACCCATCGTTTTGGAGATAATTTAGCCAGAGTATTAAATCAGTTTGTATATAAAAATGGTTTTTGTTCGGCTCAACTCAACGGAACAACAAAAATAAAATTCATTCATGTTACCAATAATATACCACCGACAAATAAAAGGGAAAACCATGGAGAAGCACAAGCAATCCATGATTTTATTATATCAGGAAAGTTAAGCACAAATGATTTTATAGTTCTTACTCCTTATTCAAATCAGGTAAAATTGATAGGGAAATTATTGCCAGACCTAAGAAAAGAACATAAAATATCAACTGTACATGGTTCACAAGGTCGTGAATGGAAAACAGTAATTTTGAGTATTTCAGATACAAGTGATATGTGGTTCACCAATAGCCAAAACAAAACATCAAAAGGTATAAATTTAATAAATACAGCCGTAAGTAGAGCAAAAGAAGAACTAATAATTGTATGTAATCACAATTTTTGGATTAATGCAAACGGTCAATTAGTTCAAGGATTGCTACAAGTTGGGGCAAAACTAAATTAAAATAAGAAAGCATGGAACAAAGCATCTACGTTGCGACATGAAGTTATTTTATGAACTGTAAAACGCTGATTATCAACAATATGCACATAGATAATCAATGATTTTACCTCTTGTACGACCAAGAGTTTCCAGCTATGACGTGCATATCGAGTAATTGATTTGTACGAAGCTCATAGAAAGAAACCTCGTTCGTCTAAGTGTTCAGTTTTGTATTATACCTAAGTGCTGTCGTGTTCGGACTCTGTCTGAACACACATCTGAAGGAGGGCAACCGCCCGACCAAAAATAAGATGCAAAAAACGCATAAAAGTAGTATACTGTCCAAAGGACTCCTATGGAGAGGGGTATAAATTTTGCACAGTGTGATGTAAGCGGTCGGTAGACCGCTTCTGTCCGAAGGACTTCTATGGAAGATATGTATTCAGACAGAGTCCGAACACGACAGCCCCGTTCTTTGGGGGAAATTGAAGACTTGGTACAACGGGTACAAAATCCCCAAAATTGGGCGTTTAGAATTGGGCTATTTGAATCAATGGATTGTCAAAGGCGATGGCAAAACAATTGAAGACAACAACACTTTGCAATTGGGATTGAGTGCTAATATTGATTTTAATAACAAAGCACAGTAGTCAAATATGAGTCGAACGAACAGAAAATGAGTCGCTTAGAAAAGCAAGTTGTTGTTTTAGATAAACCCATTTTTTACCAAAAGAAGGAGCGTTTTTTTTGTAAAATACAAATCTTATTTGAGTTAGTAAACATTTGAAAATCAATGCTTTAGTTAATATTATTCATCAAAGTTTCTTTTAAAAAAAATGAAAAAAATACTCGCCGTCTTAATCGCTTGCATCGCGTTACTGAATCTCGAAGCTCAAGTTGCGACACCCGCATCGAGTCCAAATGCGACTGTAATGCAGCAAATTGGCTTGGCAAAAATTACGATTGCTTATGCCCGTCCGTCGCTCAGAGGGCGCAAAATGTTGGGTTCGCCGAATGTGCCCTTTGGCAAAGTTTGGAGAACTGGCGCGAACAAAGTCACGTCAATTGAACTGTCAGAAGACGTTTTGATTGAAGAAAAAACGGTTGCCAAAGGCAAATACGCCCTCGTGACGATTCCAACAGAAACAGAATGGACGGTGATTTTGAACAAAAACGCTGAACAATGGGGAACTTATGGCTACAAAGATGCAGAAGATCTGCTGCGTTTTAAGGTAAAACCGACCACAACGGCGACGGCAACCGAGACTTTGACCATCGAATTTGACGATTCAAAAGCAAGTAGTGCGGTGGTTGTATTGCGTTGGGAAAATACAAAAATCCAATTTGCGATTCGCCACGATGCTTCTGCTCAAATCATGGCAGAGATACAAACAAAGACGGCTGACCCGACTAAAATCACCAACGACACCTATTATGATGCCGCCGATTATTATCTCAAAAACAATGGCGATTTGAACAAAGCCTTAGAATGGGCAACAAAATTGGCAGAAAAAGACCCGCAATCGTGGACTTACGCGCTGCAAGGAGCCATTGCTGCCAAATTAGGCAAATGCGATTTGGCGATAGCCGCCGCCACAAAAGGCTTGGCTTTGGCTGAAAAAGAAAACGATGGAGCGGAAATTATAGCTAATAAAAAGGTGTTGGAGTCTTGTGGTAAAAAGTAAAAAAAGCGGTAATATCTTTTCCTAACATATCCAATTTTTGTCTAAGGAACTGATGTACAATAAAGTATCAAATTAAGACGGAATTTTACCGTAAAAATGTGATACTTTATTATTTTATCATTACTTACTAAGAACCCCGAAAACTTATAAACAAAGAAAATAAACATTCCTCACAAAAAAAATCTCAAGCCCCTAAAGTCTTGAGATTTCATCTTAATTCGGCAAAGAAAGTCCTTTATTAACTCCCTTTGCCTCCCACTTTTATGTCATTTTTTATTTTTTTCACTGTTTTCAGCGGTTAAGTGTCTCATATCGTTACAAAGAGTTACAGGGGTGACGGGGTGTCACAGGCGGTTGATTATGGCTGATATGGAGTATGATAAGTAAAGATAAAAAAAATCTCAACGTTCATCACATTGAGATTTCAAACGACGTAGCTTAAACACGAGTTCCTCAGGCCTCTATACTGAGGGGTTCTTTTTGTAGAGAGAAAATAAGCTCAAAACAGGACATAAAGCTAAAATATCATCACTCAGCCGAGCCAATTCGAGATGAAACAGCATCCAACAGCCTTTAGATTTTGTCCGTTAATTCAGTCAAATTATTTGTATATCCTCTTTCTAAATCAACAGACACAGAAATGTGGAGTTAGCTGGCATTTCAGAAAAGGTAGATTTTAATGATAGCTTATTTACAGTAAAACCTCATTTAAATATTTCTGCTATTGTAAAGACAGACCTTATTATAATTCCATTGCTCAATCACAACTATGAAAAAGCTGTTGCAGGCAATCAATTACTCATTGATTGGCTTGAAAAACAATATAAAAATGGTGCTGAAATAGCCTCATAAAGGTTTTAGCTTAGTCGAAAGATGTTACTTAAACAATATACACATAACCAGTTGCGCTGTTATAGATTTAGTTGAACAATTGATATAATTCCTTAGTACGCCTCCCTTCAGTAAAAAATCCTTGAAAGCGCACAGAGCCGCTTTCAAGGATTTTTATTTTGTAGATTTATTTAAAGGTCGGAATACTCAGCAGGATAAAGATAATAGCTGGTATTTTTTGACATATTGTTTAGATATTGTGCTTCTGCTTTTAATTTTGTCCATTCTGGCGAAGAACCAAATGCTTTCCAATGTTCATCCCTCGATGCTTGGTTTTCGAAAGTTGTGAGATACATCAGATTGGGCATGTGACTACCCGAAACCACTTGTCCGTAGAATACCGCATTAAATCCAAGTTTGGCAAACAACTTTACTTCGCCGCCAGCATTAAACATTTTTACCTTGTTTTGATGTATTTTTTCGGTATGGCCTTCATAGCTGCGTAATTCGTAAATCCGTTCGCTTTTAGATCCTTTCAATTTGGGCAAATTCAGCACGGGAGCGTCTGGGAATGCCCGCAGAACAATGGTTTCAAAGCGGATATAAGGTGGATTTTTATAATCCGCATCAATATAATCTTTACCTGCACTCAAATAAGCTGCATCTGCATTGAGTTTTGTAGGAATAACCAATAATTGGCCTAAGTTTTTGATAGGTGTTAAAACATAAATCAACTTACCAAAAGAGACCGAATCTGTTGCAACAGGTTTGAAAACACCAATTGTTTTTATGCCCATTCTGTGCATCGCTGGTATGTAGGCAGCTTTAAGATACTGCTCAACACGATTTTCTTGTTCTTTGCTGTTGACCGTATAAATTTTGATTTCATAAAATTCCCTTTCAACAGGGTTTGCAAAAGCTTGAAAACCAATTAAAAGGAAGAGGAAAGTCTTAAAAAATAATGAATTTTTCATTGTTTACTATATAAATTTGAAATTGATGACTTATAATAGTGGTAAAATTTACTGCTTCATTCATAGGTGAATTGTTTTTGGCGTCAATATCCATATTCATTGACAAATTTAGATATTTAAAGGAATAATCAGCCTATGGTGCTTCATAGTAATTGAAGGGTAATATTATTCAAAAAGCCTGAAAAAAAATCCATTTCAATAGATTATTTGTTTATTTTTTGCTGAAAGTAGGATTCGAAGGGCACTCCAAAGGTCAATGACACAAGCAGAGCAGGGCATGCTCCGTAAGACTATGAAAAATTTGTTGCTCATTAATTTAGTGAACAGAACCGGCGAAGCGTACAGGCAGTTGATTAAGGCGCATATGGATTATGACAAGTAGGGATAAAAAAAATCTCAACGTTCAACACATTGAGATTCACAACGACGTAGCTTAAACACGAGTTCCTCAGGCGAGGAACCTGACACGAAGATAAGTCAATTGTGTGAATTTCCATTCTTTTTAAATGATATTTTTTTACGTATAATATGGCTGCTTAATTTGCACCCTTATTCATTCATTCATTCACCATCAACAAATGTAACATGAAAATTTTGTCTATTCTATTTTGCCTTTTTTGCTCCCCCTCAGTATGACTATTTACAGCAAACTCCAAACATTTGAAGCCTTAGCTGCTACGTGATTGATTGGGTTTTAGATTTGACAGGGTTTGATATGGACAGTTTTAGGTGGGTGACTGATTTTACATATTTAAATCAACAATATTTCAAATATTAATTAAATTTCAAATTAAAGAGTTATTGACTTTATATGTAAAAAGATATACATTTGCAAAGACCGATATTTGATTTTTTTTTAATTTAATACCCTATTCTTATTAAAACCTCTGAATTCAAATGGCAGCAAACACCCGTATTAATTTGGCAGATTACACATCTGTCCTTCCCTATTCAAGTGAAATTTTTGGTGTGTATCAACCGTTATTGGGTTGGAAATCCAAACGCATTGAAGAGCGCTTTAAAAAAGGATTTGTGAATGATAGAAATAAAATTCTGGATTCAATGGCTCAAAAATTTAAAGCCAACGTAGAACTTAACTTGATAAATGCAGACCACTGCGAAATCAATGTTGAACATGTAAACCTCGATGCAGGGGAACTGCTGGGGGGTGATAAAAAAAAATTAGACAGCATTTTGTTGGATACGATTTCACAAAAATTGCCTGTTTTTGAACGCTATAAAGACAATGTTTGGAGCAATTTGATTACACAAGACAGTATGAAAATGATGCTCCACGAATTTGTAAAACCGTACTATACCAATGCCTATAATGATATTTGCCGACAGTTTCAACGTTTAGCCGATACTCCCTCAATAACAAAGGAATCCTTACAGAATTCGTTAATTTCTCAATTAAATTATGAGTCTTCTTTGGCGGGCGTCCTTTTGTTTTTAACTGAAAATAAAAATTTCAGAGGTTTGAAAGAGTTGTTTTATTCTTCAAAAGACAATTCAAAAACGATGGCAGATTTGTCTGCCCTTGTGAATGCCTTAGACGCCAAAGATGCTTTTTTAAATATCGACAATATAGACCCGCGCCAATTAGACCAATTGAGAAGCGTGGGTTTATCCCCTATCAGTGTGGTACATCTTTTCCGACAATATTTTTTTGAATTTGATACTTTTCTCGGCTCTCCTGTTGGGCATATTTGGATTAGCCCGGGTTCAACAGTGGAACTGATTGAAGTCAGTACTCGAAAAACCATAGTTGAAAAAACATTAGAACAATCCTTTGAAACCCTGATAAAATCGGAAGATTCAACCACAACCAGAGAAGAACTTGCCGAATCTGTCAAACAAGACAATAAAAGCGAAACCAAATTTGGCGCAAATGCCAGTGGACATCAAGGCTGGATTGGTGGCGAAGCCAATGCTTCGGTAAGCCTTGATTTTAATACAACCCAACAGCGCGCAACAGAAACCTCTTATAAACACATGCGGGAACAAACTAAAAAATTGTCCTCTGAAATACGTGAAAATTACAAATCTACTTTTAAAACCATTACCGAAACGGTGGACACGTCCAGCAAACGCTATGTTTTACGGAATGACACAAAGGATTTAATCAACTATGAGTTAAGGCGTAAAATGCGACAAGTCGGTGTTCAAGTGCAAGATATTGGTACTTATTTATGCTGGCAAACCTATGTTGATGATCCGGGGTCGAGTTTGGGCGTAAGCGAATTGGTGCATATTGCCAACGAACGCGATATTGAAGGAAAACCTAAGTTGCCCCCCGATGCTGTCATGCCCGAAATTGAATACCAAGATATACCCATTTCTATACCTTTCATTGGTACAAGTTCTGACAATGATGATAAGGGTGAATTGTATATTGAAGGCAAAGAATCAAACGGTAATAGTTTGACAATTGAAACAAATTTTCCACAATCTTTCACTTTCAATAAACCCCATTATCTGTTAGATTCAGTTTCTCTTGAAGCGATCGACCAAGTACAAGCGACAACTTATGGCTTGTCTTCGGTCAATAGTGTCGGCAGTTTCACCATCCACCTTAAAAATGTACATTTTCAAGATAGAGATTCTGTGAAAATGAAAGTAAAACTGACATGGAAACCCGATGAGGCAGCTTATGGTGCTGTTCATAATGCCGCTATGAAACAGTATGAAAAGGATTTGAAAGACTACAATGAAAAAGTAGCACGCGAAGCACAGAAAGATTTTATCGCTGCTGCCAAAGACAGAATCAAATTGGCAAGTAAAATAACGCAGAGAAAATTTGAAGACTTGCGCGAAGAAGAACGCATCGTTGTTTATAGAAAATTGATTCAAGAAATGCTCACAAAAGGCGTTAGTATGCCCGATGATACGACTCGACACGTGGTTTCAGAGTTGATAAATTCTATATTTGATGTGGATAAAATGCTCTATTTTGTTGCCCCCGAATGGTGGAGACCCCGCTTGCACCAAAGCCACCAAAACTTAGGGCAATTCAAAAAACCTACTACAAATAGTTCAACTGCGCTTGATAAAGAAAGTTTTAAAATGGTTTCTGCAATGCCTCATTTTGCCAATTCCGTGCTTAAAATGGGCAATCCTGATGCAAAAAGAGCAATACCTTTGAAAGACCATGCTGTGGGTTGGGGCGGTTTGAAAGGGCAACGTGATGACAATTACTATATCACCGAAGATTCTAATCCTGCAAAATTGGGCAGTTCATTGGGCTGGCTGTTGCAATTGGACGGTGACAATCTCCGCAATGCTTTTTTAAATGCGCCGTGGGTAAAAGCTGTTATTCCGATAAGACCGGGTAAAGAAGAAGCGGCTTTAAATTGGTTGCAAAAAGTGGAAGGCACAAACGGTATTGATGCAGGTTTTACTTATCATACAGATAATGCCGATGAAAAATCAATTAACGGATTGCCTTTAGAGGGGATGCCAATGATGGATGTTTTGCACGACCTTGCTAAGAAAGTCAATAAAAAGTACAAAGAAGGTTTGGAATTGGGGCAATATCCGAAACAAGACCCTGCCGACCCGAATCCCGTTGACCCCAACAATACGGTATTGGCAACGCCTGTTGATAGGGTTTATGAACACGGTTTTTACCCCTTAGTTGGTGGTTTTAGAAATAAAATCGCAGAAAATGACCCTTATCACAGAATGATTGGTCAATGGACTGAAATTTTGCCGACTGACCAAGTGGTGGCGGTTAAAGTGGATTATGACCCAATAACAGGCAGACAAAAATAGATTATGGCAAATTTTTCGTTTGAAGACATCACGTGCACTTTAGGTCGATACACTAAAGGTTATTTTGATTGCGCCAAAGAGAACAAAATGCGCGAGAATGCCGTGTATTCTGGTATTGTAAAGAATGTATTCGTTCCTTTTAGAAACAATCTGCCATTTCCTATTTTTACAGATACTGTTTTTAAAAAAACGACTGTGAATTACCCCTATGACCTTTTTGATTTTAAAGGAAGAACAGGCATAAAAGACCCTTATGCAAAGCCAGAAAATGCCAACATTTATCATGCTGGTAGAATCCTTGTTTTAAAAAGAAAAAATGATGTAGATAAAAAAACGAAATACTTTTTTATTTGGATTTCTCAATCTCTGTGGGATAAATACCGCAATCAAAGCAATGGAAATTTCAAGACCAATATTCATATTAATTTTCATCCAGTTGGACATATAAATGATATTAAGGAATACCCGCCCTATTACAATGAAAGGATTGAACAGCAAATATTAAATACCGAAGACCCCAAGGATAGTTTTTACAGTGACAATAAATACTACAACAACAATTATTTTACAATAGGCATACGGTATTTATTTTTAGAAAAACAAGCTGTATTACAACAGCGGTGCAGCTTAAAAAAAGGAGGTCAAAACACCGATATAAGTTCCAATGAAGATGGCATCCCGATGATGGTGATTATTCCAGTCTCTGGGGGTGCACCTTATTTTGCAGATTTGAGCAATGTGGCTAATTTGCAAGAGATTACCAAAGCCGTTTCCGATTTTTGTTTTGACATAGCCCAAAAAGAAAAAGGGCGCAGTACACCTATTGAGAATTATCCGACTATTGGTCGAGTCGCCTGTTCTTTTTACAGCCGCAGTGGTATGATTGCTGAACAATTGCTTTCTCAACGCCCAGAGTTTATCCATGAATTTTATCTCTATGATGTCATGCTGGATATGTTTCATTTTATTGAGGATAAAACGACTGCCAAACCAAAGAAAATTAAAGTGGTAGATAGAACGCAAGAAAAGGGATTTGAACGCGTCTGGCATTTGATGAAGCAATGGCGGCAAGACAATTCTGATAAAAAAATTAGAATTTATTCTGCTTATTCTACTGCCATAGAACTCATTCGAGCTGAACTTAAAAGAAGCCGATATGATGAAAATCTTGCTATTTTTTCAGCTTTTAACGATAAACCCGATAAGGCAGGCGGTACCTATTCAAATTTATCAGATGGTTATGAAATTTACAATGCCGACAAGTCCATTTCTGTGGTATCCATTCCTATTAAAAATTTTGCTCATTATTTAGATGACATAAAATCCCCGGGAGGATTTGCTGTTTATGATAATTATCTTGAAGATGTAGGGCATAGTTGGTTTGTTCGAAGGTTACAAACCCATTCGCTTTATCACAGTGGTTTTAACTAATACCCCCTCAGTATGCCCAAACAAAAAAGCTTTTCCACTAAACGAAAAGGCTTTTTTTATTTTTTAAGTTAAAAATGATACATCTATGGAACTACTGCTTCACAATACGCTCATAAAAATTTCTATTATTCGTTTTAATCAAAAGCCAATATAAACCCGAAGGCAAATGAGCTATAGAAAATTTACCATTGATATTAGTCGTTTCTTGCAGCAGTTTACCCATAGTATCATATAATTGAATACGTTCTACAGATTTTAAGTCATCAGATTCATAAAACAAGTCGCCGCTTGTTGGGTTAGGATAGACTAAAATTTTATCATTTTTACCTCCGATAATTAGTATAACAGGCGAAAATTTAAAACTGCCATCATTATCCACTTGCTTTAAGCGATAATAATTGTAACCAAGCATGAGGTCATTATCTACCCATTCATAATTATTAGCCATTAAAGTAGTGCCTTTACCTGATTCAAATGCCAAATCTTGCCACTTCACGCCATCTTTCGAGCGTTGAATATAAAAACCTTTATTATTGTGTTCAGAAGCCGTTTGCCACAGTAGTTGATTGCCATTTTTAATAGCTTGGCCTTTGAAGTAAGTCAATGCAACAGGCAATGTGGTACTTGAACGGATATTTATACCATGCTGTACAAACTGACCCGTTCCTAATGTCGTACCCGTGCTGAAATTCCATGTCATATTGACATTGGGGCTGGCTCCTGATTGTGAACTCATGCCCATATATACTACAGGAGAATTCGTTTTAGTAGTTTGAACTTCCTGTGTTTGACCTGCATTGGCAGCTATACCCGTAAGTCCATTTGCATTAATACCTATACAATCGCATACCATATCATTACTGCTGCTTGCAACATTAACCGATGAAGTGGTTGGTACGGTTGCCATTCCCGTAGCAAAAAGAGGATTTGTGGTTTGACCATCATAAGGCGTACCTTGATTAACATTATGAAAAGAAATAGCTCCAAGATTAGTAATGTTTAATCCAGAGGCAACGATATTAGCTGTTGTTGCAGAAGCATTTGAACCTAAAACTAAATAGTACAGGGTTGTTCTCAATCCACCTTCTACATCCGTCATGATTTGAGTCATAGTTGTACCGTCGTAGGTAACCGAAGGTGCATTCTGGTTCACGGTATTTACTGCACATGCCACTAAAAGGCGATTGTTGTTAGCAGGTACTTGAAAGCTGGAAATGGTCATTACAGAAACACTTGTGGTAGTGCCAACGCCAGCTCTATTATTGATTACAACAGCTTGCGCTACTAAATGGCTGCTCATCATCAGGAGCATGAGGATTGTAGTTGATTTTTTCATTTGGTAATTATTTAATGAGAATTAAAAAAAACTAAAATAAACTGCGATTATGAGCATCAAAGCTTTCAACAAAAAAAATAGCAGGTCACTAATAACCCGAAAACTTATAGACAAAGAAAACAAACATTCCCACAAAAAAAACAAAAGCCTTGAGATTTTATCTTAATTTGGCAAAGAAAGTCCTTTATTAACTCCCTTTGCCTCCCACTTTTATGTCATTTTTAATTTTTTTCACTGTTTTCAGCGGTTAAGCGTCTCATATCGTTACAAAGAGTTACAGGGGGTTACGGGGTGTCACAGGAGGTATTGACTGATTAAAAAACCCGCTTACTTTTGTATTCACTTCAACAACGTAGTTCAGTAATTTTCAAAAAAAATAAAACTTTCAAAACATGGCATTAGAAAGTATTTTCGGTACATCACCTGTGATGACCACAGGTAACACTCAAACAGGTTCACAACAAGCAGCTTCGGCTCTTCCTGCGTTCGCTGAGTTGAAAACAATTGGCGCAAATAAAGAGTTAGCCGTCATTAACGGCGGTCTTATCAACGCTCGGACACCTGATGGGGTGAACATTGATGGACAAGTAGCGATTGAGTTGGGCATGGCTCCCACGGATGAAATTGACATCACGATTGATACAACTGACATGCAAAATGACGGTATTGTTTCTGTTTTCGATGCAAAAGATTTTCATAAAAACGCTTGTGATGCACATTGTCCCGGTACGGCTCAAGGTTCGGGTACATCATCTTCTAACTTGGCTGTTATCTACCTCAATGGCAACCCTGATTGTCAGGAATATGCATCGTTGCTCAATGATTTGTGCAACAATGTGTACAAAATCACATCAGTCCGTGTGACGGATGAAACAGCAACAGGTAACGCTGTTATGAATATTCCTATCCGTGTCGCTCGCCGCAATCTGAAAGGCGATATGTCTCGCCGGGGCTTCAACGTTGGCAATCACGTCAACACTTCTGCTAATCTCAACAACATCATTGATGTAACGTTGATGGGCTTTTTCAGCCGTTTGGATGGCTATACGAAGTGGGACTTATCTTTGAAAAAAGGTCGTCGGTACAACTTCCGTTTCGGGGTGGCTTTACAACATCAGTATTAATTGTTTTGTTGATGGTTTACGGATTATTCGTAAACCGTCAATCTCTTGTAAATTCACAATTGACACATGCAACCGCAACGCCTTCTTGAGCTTATAGTATCGAACAATCCTGCTGCCATCAAGCGCAATCTCTACAACTCAGGGATAGCAAACTTGGACATTATTGTTTCTGCTGCGAATGTGATGAGTGCACTCATAGCATGGCAACGAACGCAAAACAGAACGGATGCGGAAGCGGTTGTTTTCATTGCCAAAATTTTGAATGTACCTATCGAAACGGCAACGATTTCGGGCGGTTTGATTCAAAATGAACTGGCTACATCAGGTAAAAGTTTGTACGAGTTGATTATCTCAATTTTTTCTCAAGCATTGGGTATTACGGTTGAGACAAGCAACGAAAATGATTCAATAAGCACACCCATCGCCGCAAAAACACATAAAATCATGCAATTCATTGTTTTAGGTTTTGCAATTGTGGGCGTTATTGCGGTGGGCTATTGGCTCGGCAAACTGTTTAAAAAAATCATTGATTAAAATTCTAAATTTTCATATAACATGAAATTTCTTCAAAAAATCTCCGCAATGGGTTGGGTAGCGATTGCTGCCGTGGCTGGATTAGGCGTTTGGTATTTCGCTTTCCACAAAAAAGACGAAAAAAAACCGGAACTGAAAAAGGACGAACCGAAAAAAGGTATTGCTGGCCCACTCCAAGGGCAAATGATCTATCGTTAAATTTAAGGTGGCTATCTAATAGCCACTTTAATCTAAATCTCTATAAATGTTAAGCAGTATTGCATCCGGCACTGGTTCTGTTCTTCGGGGTACGGCTTCGGGCATTGGCAAAGTAGGAGGTTTTTTAGCACCTGAGATTCGGAAAGATGTTGGTATTAACCTTTCGACGATTTATAAATTCATTGTCATTCTGATTGTTTTAGGCGCCGGCTATTGGTTTTTTGGGAAAAAAATTAAAGTGCTTTTCAAAAAGAAAATCCATTTACCGGATGCACAATACAAAAGTTCTGATGGAATTGTAACAGGTCAATGGCTTCAAGCTGAACTGCCATCTATCGTCACGTCTTTACGCTCCGTTCTTACTGCTACCTTTTGGAATCCACTGGGTGGTTCTGAAAGATGCGAAGCGATGCAAAGGGTCGTTGACCTGAATGACAATCAAATCAAGGCAGTCTCTAACGCTTATAAAAATAACTATGGCTTTACGATGCGTCAAGATTTGGATGGTATCACTCGGGACGGTTGCTTAGATTTCTTTGTTAAGGAATCTGCTTACGATAAACTCAGAAAAAAATTGGACGAACTCAGTCTTTAATTATCAAAAAATGGACGTTTCAGCATATTTAGCATATTTTCAAGAAAGGCAAAATCGGTGGCGTTTCTTTTTCGGTATTGGGGCTTTGATTGCTTTTGGCTTATTGTGTTGGTGGTTCATTGCTCGTGTGATTGGTAAAAAATTTACGCAGGGGGGAGAATTTAAAGACGAAAATAAGCCCTATACTGAGGGGGGGGTAAATAATAGCGATGTATGGAAAGATGCACCACAAACTTCTGCCAACATATCGCAAAACCTCAAAAGTCTCGCTGACCAACTGCATATCAAAAACCAAAAAAGCTACGGATTGATGTGTACAGATGTGGGCAAGGAGAATGAACGGTGCGACCTATTTAAAAAGTTCCTCAATTTCGACGGAACGCAACAAAAAACGTTAGCGGTGTACTATAATGATACCTACGGTTCATTGTACGCGGCAATAAAAGAGACGACTTGCGATTGTGAATGGTTTTGGCAATCTGAAAACATGACCCGCCGGAGCGTTCTAAATCGTTTATCTCAACTCGGATTTGGTTCATAATAACAAAATAATGACAACAGAAATATTGGGTATCTCTGACAAACAAGAACACAACTCGGACGGAGATTTCAAAATGAATAAAAAGTTTTGGGTCAATGTGAGTATTATATTTTTTGTGTCCATCGGTGTCAGTGTTTTGACACGGTGGGTAGAACTGAAATTTTTTCACAAAATGCTAAATTGATATGTCCCGGACTAAAAATTTTATGACTTCAGTCAGAACTGCTAATGTTGGTGAATTTTTAGTGAAATCCGCCATCGGCATTTTCCTTGTATCTTTTTTAGCCCAAGTTTTGGGTGGGTATTTACTTAATCGTATTGAAGAGCATCGAAAAAAGAACTCAAATGTCTAAAAAAAATAACGACGTCAACATAGGCACTTTGTTGCTCATAATCGCTATTCCGATTATAGGGCTATTAGGTCTAAGTTGGTATTCATCAACTCATAAAAATTAAAATCATGCTTAATCGCAAAATTGCCGGTGTCTCTATCGGTCAAATTCTTGTTGCGCTTGTCGTTGTAGCAGGTGGCGTAGGTCTTTATGCTTATGTCAACAAAAAATGGCAAGAAAACAAGGCTAAGATTCTGCCCAAAAAAGAGCCTGTTAAGGTTTAATTATCACCTTCAAAACTCAAAACTATGTCACTTTGGAATGGTGGAAATATTTTAGATGTAGTCACTAATGCCACTGAAACGGCATCAGATTTAGCCAAAAATGGTGTCCCGGTGCGCGTAATTATTGACCAACAAACAATATTGAAAATCTTTTGGGCGGGTATTGGTATCGCATTTTGTGCTACTATTTTCAAATTTGGTATAGAAAAACTTTTCGGCAAAAATGGCAGCAGCTAAATCACCACAAGTAGATTCCCAACCCGGTATTAAATATTATTATACAGCGGATTGGATAACAGTAGGCATGTCAGCCGTCGGTGTTTTTGCCATTGTTGCATTTGCTATTTGGTTCCCATTGTGGTTGAAAAAAAAGTACAATCTCTGATGAATTGCAGAATACAATCGCCAACGGCGCAGCTTAAACGCATTTTACAAGGCTCTAATTCTAATATTGCCCGAATTGACAATACGACAACTTGGAATGACAAAGGCTACCCGGCAAACAAAAGACAAGCTCGTTTTTTGTTTTTCGTCAATAAAAGTTTAGTGAAACTATTGGACTTTGCCCCCCTCAGTACACCCGTTCCGATTGGCGTGGGTTCTACTTATGGTACAGGATTGATATTGCCGAATGGCGTTTCGGATATTGTTAATTATCTGCAAAGTCAAAACATTCAATTGGTTCATGGTGCAACAATTAAGTTGTACATATCTGCTAAAAATGCGTTAGGGCAAATTGATTCACAGTCAAATGCAATTGAATTTGTATATACGGATAGCAATCAAGTTTGTGCCGGGTTTATCTCTTATACTGCTTTGCCTTTTGTTGCTTTCGACGGGCGTTGTTTAATGCCTTATTAATTTTATTAACGACTTTCAAAACACTGATTTACAATGCCAACCATACCACCACCTGAAAATATTGCGTTGCACCAATTGGGTGAATTGTCAACATTGCCAACCGATTTTTTGCTCAATCACTTTGAAGCTGATTTTACGGGGCTTGCGCCTGAACAAAAAATTAAGAGAGCGTTGGTTGCTCAATCTTACCTCAAAAGTAATGCTCGTATCAAGGATATCATAGAATCTTCTGAAGCCTTTGGCGTTCAAAACTTGAAAAGTCTCAATTTCACAAAAGACACACCCAAACCCGTCAGCGAGATAGAATCTCTTTTCAGAATTGGCAACGAACCTCTCAATGGACGGTACATTGTCGCTTGTCGTGTTTTGCAAGCCAATGTTTCTGCATCCGTGGCGCAGCGCATGGAGTGGGAATCTTCGGTATCTTATACTATCAATAGCGTTGCCGGGTCAACAATCGTTAAAAATCACTCTTTTTTAGTGGCGACCTACGAAAATAACGTGCTGAAAAGCGTTCACAACGTTATCAACACCCAACTGCTTTTTGACCTCGTCAACCTTGATACAAAAATTGATGCGGCTTTGACTGCTAATAATAACAATGGGATCAGTGCTACGAATGTTCGTTTCGTTAAGCAAATTCCTTTTGCTAATTCGCAACAAATTCAAATCGCAGCCATCGAAACGGCTTTCCGAAAAACGGTCAGTACAGTGATTTTGAATGGTTACTATATCGGTTCTTTCCGGTGCACTCAGGCAAACGCTTTGTCAGCTGTGGCAACATTGAACTATTCGATTTCGGGCACTGCTCAAACTATGTCGGTGTTTCACGAATCCATTGTTGTATTTTTGTATGAAAACAATATTTTGGTAGAGCTTGAAATGCAGAACGATGCGCAACTTATTTCAAAAGTTTTAGCCCTTAATATTCAAGTTCAAAACTTGATTAATAATAGTGGTGGTGGCGGCTCAACATATACTATGCTCGAGTACCCGGTACAGGCTTATGACGTGAACGATAGGGGCAATATCTCCGGTATCATCAAGTGTTCTTTGCCCAATGCCCTTATTATGTCGAACACATCTTTGCATTACGGCTTGTTTCACAATGTTTATGTGCCGAATGGTGTCCCGGACTTTAGGAAGTTGGTTATTGTCGCTTTATCCGGTGCTTTTAACTCCTCAGGGGATTTCCTATTTGCTTTTCACAAAGATAATTTTTCAACGGCTCGGGACTTGACTTTTGGCAAAGCCTTATATCCGACCCCAAAAGTGGCTACTATGGCTACGGATGCCAATGGCAATCCCATTGATCCAACGGTTAATGCGCCAATGGTTTATCTCGATAGTGCAGTCGTGCCTTACGAAATTATTGAAGATTTCAAATTCGCCGGGCAACCATCCAACATGCTGATTTATCGCTTTAAAAACAGTAGACAATTCAACAATTTGGTAGTGTCTTTCGATTTCTAAAATAAAAAAAATACCTACGCATGGTAACGAACCTTTTCAATGGAAAGGTGTCAGTTAAACCCGTTAGTCGAAATGGGGCATATTTTAACGTCACCATGTATTTTGTCGACGATACTAATTACTTCAAAGGAAGTGATGCACAAGTAGGCGATGTTTTGTTCATTCGGGCTATGACGGGGCGATATTTTAGGCTCGTCATTACCGAAATTGAATTTAAGAACTATCAAATCATTAAGGCGACGGTACACGACGAAACGGGTAATTTTAACTACCTCGTGGCTCAAAATGCCGCTTTAGTCCGTGAAACAACGAATAGAAAATATCCGATGTTTCCCAACGGCATCCCCTCAGTATTGAGGTCTGCCATGATGAGTTACTATGCGGTTTTGGCAGATGCTCAGGCACAAGCCGCCGCTTACACGCTTGAAGAATTGAACCTGATAACCGATGATGAATTGCTGATTTTCGCAAAACGTGACGCAAACGGCATTTTGACCGGATTCAAGCACGTCAAAGTAGGGGCATTTCTCAGACACACAAGGGGCATACCGCTCAATAGCGAAAGCCACTTGGACGGGGTAGGCTACATAACAGAAAATGGAGACACTTACATCGGCAGTGTTGATGACATAAAAGGATCAGTTTTCACAAAAAACGCAAATAATTAATTTTTTTTCTCATAAAAACTTTCAAAACAAATGGCTCTTAACAGAAGTGTAAAGTTTTCTCAGCACAAATATTTCGGCACGTTGGCTGATATTTTGGCAGCTGAAGCAGCAGGTCTTTTGGATGTTGGATTCGAGTACGAAACCACCGACCAAGCCGAAGCTCAAAAGTATTACTCGGTTCTGAACAACAAATTGGAACGTCTTGCTTTCAAAAGCTATGTAGATGCTCAGGTAGCGGCTGAAACAGCTGCTCGTGTATCTGCTATCACGACTGTTACTAATGCGATTGACCAAGAAGCGTCTGCTCGTGTGTCAGGTGATACGACTTTGCAAAGCAATATCAACACTCTCAACACGCAATTGACGCAAGCACTGGCAAATGCAGTGGCGACACTTCGTGACACAACGGTGTCTGATATTGTGCCTTATGCGTATGCTGCGGACGAATCTGCTTCTTTGGCAAGTATCATGCCTGCCAATGCGCCGGATGGTATCTATGAAATTGCTTTTTCAACAGCAGATTGGAGCAACGTAATGACCGTAACAGGTCTTCCGGTTGGTTCAGATGCTAATGCAGGTGCAATCACTCATGGCGACCGTTTGCGCGTGAAAGTAGATGGTGGTGTTATCGTAACCGCTATTAAGTTGGATGATGTGACTAAAGCGAAATTTGAATCTCTTGATTCTCAAATTGCTTCAATGACTGGTTCGACTGTAACGGGTGCAATCAACGGTACTCGCAAAGTGGGTAGCAACGTCCTTTTGGGTGGTGCTTTGACTGAAGCAACTGAAGTATCCGGCGCATTTGATTTGACTTTTAGCAATCAAGCTCAAAAGTTGAAGAAAATGCAATTGGGTATCTACAACATTGATGCACAGGGCAACCCGACTACTCACACAGGCGACTACGGTTTCGTATTCCTAAATGCAGCTCGTGGCATCGGTTACGTACTCCCAAACTAATTTACCCAAATGACGGAGGTATCAATGACGATACTAATTTTTTCAACGATGATTCGTCACATTGGGTAATTGAGTAACATTTTCAACTAAAGTGGGTCGAGGTCAGTTCTCTGACCCACTTTATTTTTTCCTTCAAAACATTCAAATAATAATGAAAAATATACTTTTTCTTTTCGCTTTGCTTTTCTCTTTTTCGCTTTGCGCTCAAAAGCCTATTCGCAATATTGGGCGTGAGCAAACAGTACCCCTCAGTAGTGCGGTGGGTATTCCGGCTATCGTTGATTCAGCAGACAATAAAGTAGGGCGGTTGGTCAATCCGGCTGAAATTGCGACTAATTCGCAGCTTCAACTGAAAGCATCTCAAACCGCTTTGTCTGATTCAGCTTTGCAATTGCGCAGTGACTTCGCATCAACCATACAGCGTGAAGCAGTGATGGGTTATGTTGAGCAAACATTAAGTGTTACATCAACAACAAATCTTGCAGCAATTAAGACACTTATTGAAACCCGATTTGGGGCTAATTTTAAAGACGGTTGGTATGTATTCAGTATTACAAGCGAATCAAGCGGTATCAATACTATCACACAAACAGTCACAGATGTAAGCATTTCAGGTTCACAAGTCGTGTTGAAAAATGGATGGAATCTGTTTTTGAAGTTTCAAAATAAATCGCTTATTAATCAATACTTGTATTATGGAGGTTTGACAACGATTGACTATATGATTGCTTTGTTGCAAACGCAAATGGCATTGAAAGCAAATTCTACGGATTTGGCACTGAAAGCAGATGCTTCGGCTCTAACTGCGGAAGCAGCGACACGCCTTGGAGCGGATAATAATATCAATGCAAAGGCTCAAAGGGGTTTAGATTCTATTGGTGTTCATAGAACAGAGTTGGATTTGTTAAATTCTCGGTCAATGGATTCAACTGTTTATAGGAATATTTTTGGAGCATCAACTTTTACGCTGCCTAACGATTACTATATATCTTTTAGAGATTTGCCTTCAAGACCGGGCCTGAATAATAATCAAACATTTTCACAAGTGTATGGAAGCCCTGTTCCGAATGGCTATTATACAGTGATGATGTATGGAAATACAAGCACTAAGAAAAAAATATATATCCAAACACATCAAAGTACACCTTACAATGGCAATATGGCATCTGATATTGCTATAAAAGATGGTGAAACTGTTACATTTAAAGTGCTGAATAATGAAATCGTCGAGTACAAAATTTCGGGATTTATTGGTTCAGATTTGACAATTTCTGATATTAATAATCATGTCTATAATCATTCTTTCCAATTTTCGACAGATTATGAAATTGATGGTGGTAATGTTAGTTTAGCTGAATTAAGCGACCCTGATGGCTCAGGCGATTCGTTTGGTGCAATGTTCGCCGACCCAATTCCTGACGGATTTTATTGGCTTTATGGTTCAGGTAATACTCAAAAAAAGATTAACGTAACGACACAAGACGGAACACTCTATGATGTCAGAAACGGTGATGTAATAATGTTATATATGTATCAAGGAAGCATCAATAACTGGAGTAGGACAAAATCAACGAATACAGATACAACATCTATAAGCAATAGAATCACTGCGGAAGCAGCGACACGACTTACGGTGGATAATACGATTAATACAAAAGCGCAACAAGGACTTGATTCAATCACTGTACATCGTACAGCAATTGATAATCTAAGCACTACGAAAGCAAATAATTCGGACTTGGCATTAAAAGCAGACCAAACAGCTCTTAATACAGAAATAACAAACCGTATCAATGCGGATTCGCTTTTGTGGAAAATTGGAGGAAATGACCTCACTATTCCTTATGTGGACAAGGCAACGGTAGGAGGATTTAATGCAGAAACAGGGAAATTCGTGACTGGTGGTGGCTCTATGTCAGCTTATACATACGGCTCAAATTTGGTCACCAATGGCTATTTCTCATCCGGCAATACAGCTTTTTCTTCCGATTATGGGAGTACAACTACGAGAGACACAACATCTGCGAATGCCGACTATTACAGAATTGGAACAGCTCCCATCACGAATTGGACATCTTATACAGAAGATTTCCGTGTCAATGGTAATATAATGGTTTGTAATGGAGAGGCAAACGCTAACCGAAGGGCATGGTATCAGTCAGGCATATCTGTTGTGGCAGGCACAAAGTATCAATTTCAAGTTGATGCTTATGCTCTTAACATTCAACCCTACGCAACATCTGCAAGACTATATCTAACCGTAAACGGTACGATTATCACAGACACCATTTGGCTGACAACAGCAAACAGATGGGTGACCATTTCGGGGCAATATACAGCGAACACTACGACAACTGTAACCCTTGCGGTTGCTAATGCGTGTGGTTCAACAATAGGTAACGATTTTGCGCTTGACAACATACAATTTCGGGCAATTTCAACGGGTTCACAAAACTCGTTTTTCCGCTCAATTGAGACAGAAAATTTATCTCGATTTGGTGTGCAAAGAACGACATCACGTGATGTTTCAAATGTGACCGAATGGCAAACATTGGTTTCAAAAGATTCTATTTCATACAGAGTTGGTACATCAGGTTTTCAGAAATATACTGCAAACGGCGACATTACTTACTTAAAAGGAGGTTCTACAAAAACAGTTGCTAATACAGGCGACATCACTGCTTTGTACAAATCAAAAACGTTAAGCCTTGCAAGTGGAGGTACGCCTGCACTTGACTTTGAAAGCGGTGCAAGTATAGTTTATGTGTTAACAACTGTTCTGAACGGCGATTACTTTCCGACTACAACCATGGTTAATTTACGGGACGGTGGGCGTTATCCTATCAGGTTCGTAGCCGCTAATACGGGTGTTGTGTACACGTTTCCTGCAAACGTGTACAAGAAAGATGGTAGCGCATTTGGTGCTTATTCAGTCGTGTCTGAAATTTTGGACTTCATTTGCATAGGCTCAAATCTTTACTGCACAAATAAGTAAAATATCATCCGGTGTGATACCCCTCAGTATCACACCGGATATTTCAAAAAAAAATATCTGAAAAGTGAAAATTGTACAAAAGAAACCCGCACTTAAAGCAGTTAAAAATAATGAATCTCCAATTGCGGATAAAGCAGTTGTACCTATGCAAGCGCAATACATCGCTGCGGATAGATACGAAGCTCAACCGGACGTAGTTATCGGTTTGCACCCTGAAACGCGCAATTTGTTGCGTGAACTCAAAGAGGGCATGATCGATATTGACAAGCAAATAGCGGAACTGAAAAGGCAAAAAGACATGAAAGAACACGCTGTTGCAGTCGTGATGATTCTTGAAGTCAGAAAAGCCGGCATTGATTCTGATCCGAGTAAAAAATTTAAACTGCACGACGAATACCTGAATATCAGTGTTCCACAACCGCCAATCCTCGTAAAATTGAAAGAGGAAGAATGATTTAATTTTTTAAAAAACTTTTGAATTTAAACTATTATGGCTAAGAAAATCAAAGTGTCCGGGTACGAATCTTTCATTGCTGAAATAAAGAAAAAGGAGTTGACCACAGTCATTCCAAATGTGTCTGACTATCATCAACTAAAAGTTGAGTTAGGTATTCTACCTCAATCATTACTTGGAGTAACACAAGTTGTTGATAAATCAAACTATGAATATTTAGACGGTTGGGACGGTATTCGTTCCCTGCTCTCAGTGTTGTGGCGCAAATTTATGGGCGATAAGTTCAAAAGTCAGGAATTAGCCAATTTCGTATTCACCTTATTGCTGCAAGGCATTGAAAGCGGTTGGAAAGCTGTTACCGAAGCCATTCGCCGCAAAATGGGCGCCGAAGCGGTCAGCGATGTAAGCAGTATTGTCGAAAGCATCAATCAGCTGACAGTCGGAGGAAAAGGGGAGGAACTTATCAACGACATTAAGCAAATCAAAGAAGCGTTTAAAACGCCGACTGCGGATAAAAAACCACCTTTTTGGGAAAGGTTTTTACGGGTAGTAGAAGCCGTATTGAGCGTTTTCACTAAAAAGGTTGTTGTAGAGGTGGACGAAAAAGAGAAGTAGTAGAATCCGTATTGAGTGTTTTCAATATGTAAAAATTCGTAGCTTAAATATTTAAACGTGGACTTAAACATTAAAAATAAGATTGAGCAAGTTGTCAATGTTTTTGAAACAGGCGTGGCTGAAGGCGACTATGGGAATATGTCCATTTATGCAGACGGTAAATTTTCTAACGGTAAACGGGGCGTTAAGCAGGTCACCTATGGACGGAGCCAAACTACCGAACAAGGGCATTTAAAAACTCTGCTTGAACTTTACATTGAAAAAGGCGGTCAGTTTGCCGAACAATTCAAGCCATATTTGCCGCAATTTAACAAAGTAGAAGGTTCTGAAACGGTTTTATCAAAAAATACAGCCTTTCACGCGCTTTTAAAAAATTCTGCCCTTGACCCTCTTATGAAGTCAGTTCAGGACGAGTTTTTTGACAAAGCATATTTCCAAAAAGCCCAAACGTGGGCAACTGAAAACGGGTTTAAGTACCCCCTCAGTATGTTGGTGATTTATGATAGTTTTATCCATTCAGGGAAAATGTTTTCGTTTTTGCAAAATGCCTTTCCTGAAAAAAAACCAATTAAAGGTGGTGATGAAAAAAAATGGATAATGGACTACGTGAAAGCTCGGAACAAATGGCTTGAAAATCACAAAGACCCTGACTTACGCAAAACGGTGTACCGGATGGAAACATTTATGGACTGTTTTGAAAAAGACAATTGGCAGTTGTCAGATTTGGTGAAAACCAATGGCGTGAGCATTAAATAATATTATAATCCAAATTTGAGCAATGAAGCAAATTAACACAGCTTGGATGAAAGCTATGGGTTTACTCGACGAGAGATTTAATCGCAATTTTTTTACCACCATTGTCATTGTTCTATTGATTACTAATACTGCGACTTTATATATTCTTCAAGATAAAATTTCCTATTATGAAGAACAAACGGAAGGACATGAAATTGAAAAGCGTGAAATAATGACACAATGCAATAGTGAAAAAATGCAGCTGATTGATAAGTATGAAACTAAAATTGATACAATTTTGAATAAATTTTATGGTAAATGAAGACGGTAATTACAATAGGGGCATTAGTATTTTTTTTAACGCTTTCCGGCAGTGGAAACGTGGGTGAAGATTGTTGCCCTAAAAAGGCAAACGCTTTTGTATCTCAAGATTCGATACAAAAGCGTTTGCATATACTTGATAAAAAAATTGCTATTGCAGAAAAAAAAGTCAATACGGCGGTCAAAAAGTCTAAAAAATTAAATCATGGATTGCAAAAAAAATGAATTGCAGGAAGCAATTGATTGGGATGAGTATGGAACGCCTATACAATTCAAATGTGTTGCTGCTCCCGACAAAAGCGGAAAATCAGGCATAAGCGATGGTTTCGGCGGTTCGTCGTGGATAGATTGGTTCAAAGTGCTTTCCGGCGCAACGACATCGGTGATTTTGGCTACCAAAGGGCAACAGTCAATGCCGGGTAATCAATCTCGTACTTACGACCCGACATTTGGAAACAGTAAGGATGAAGAAAAAGAAAGGGATGGCGGCGGCATCATCCCTATTTGGTGGGTTGTGGGTGCAGTGGTCATTGGTGGTTTTTTGTGGCTCATAACGGGCGGAAACAGTAAAAAATAAAGTATGATTGCTCTTTTATCCATATTCCTTATAAACAAAAAAAACGACGACATGAAAGATTGCGGTTGTGGTTGCTCAGAATGCGACAAAAAAGAAAAACTTAAAAAAATAGGCATTGCCGTTGGTATTGTGGTCATCGTGATGGGCGCTGCATGGCTCTGCATCAAAAACGGTTGGCTTTCATTTCTTAAAAAATAAAACATGGCTTTGGTCATTTGCGGTTCAAAAAATTGTTGGTGGAACAAAAACTGCCTTGCCAAACGGCAATGCACGTGTGACGTATGCTCACCACTCGCAGCCATTGACCTCAATTTGCAAAATGCTTGCAACTTAGCCTGTAACAGCGAAAATAGCGCAAACCGTCCGACCTCTACCGAGCAATTTTTATGTGATAAAGTAGGCTCAGAAGAGTTGTGGACAAGATACCATTTGCGCAAATGCGGATATGATCCATTCGAGAGCGTAGAAGCGAAGCAACAAGAAAAGGCACAAGCCAAAATCAATCAACAAACAGGCTTTCAATCAAAAATCATTTGGGCACTGGTGGCATGTGTTGGTTTTGGCTTTTTTATTCTTATACTCAAAAAATTTGTGAAATAATGGCACAATCGGATGTTGGCGCAATAGCTGAAGCGGTATCGGAATTAAGTAAATTAGGTAATAACATAGTGGATAAGGCTACGCGCACCACACAAAGTTATTTTGACCGACTTAGCGAACAAGGCGTTCCGGTTTTCAATAATTGGTTCGGTGAGCGTGTAGATAAGTCAAAAACCAACCTCAATATCATCTATTTGTTGGGCGGTATTGTGGCGGTCATTGTCATTGGTATCGCCTTTGGCGGTGGTGGAAATAAAGATTGAATATTTTACAATTAAACTCATACGATGAAACATTTAAACTCATTCAAAACTCAAAGCGGTGGTGGCACGAACTATGGCAGCTATATTTGGGTGGTGTAAAATCAATATTAAATGAAAAATAACAACCTTATTTGGATTCTCTCAATCGGCTTTATCGCTTTAGGCGGCATCCTGTATATGATTTTCAAACCTAAAAAAGCTGCGGTACAACCTGTCATTACTGAGGGGCAATCAAATGAAATATCAGCCACTCCGGGACTTTGTTTCATCAGGAAAAAAGAAACGGATAATTCCTATTTTGCCATTGATGAAAATCAGGTGAATGATTGGCATTATGCCATGAAAGGCAAAGGCTACACGCCGGATTTTATTCGCAACGCTATGGCATTTTTCAAAGGTATGGACTTGTCTATTAGCAGTAAACCGAATAATCCGTTGTATGATGTGATTTTATACGACAAAGAAATTCGTCGCTTTATGAAAGACAACAAGAAGCCGCTTTTTAGAAGCAATAAGCCTTTAGACGAATTAACCGGGCAACCATTTAGCCCCGGAGATTTAGCTTGTCAAACCAATACTTTTACTCAAAGCTATTTATGGAGACGTCCAAGAACACTAAAAGTTAATACTTATTGAGATGGAAAAAATAACCGTTAGCGAGTTAGCCACAATTTTAGATAAAAAACGCAAAGTCTTGTTTATTGACGTGCGAACAAAAATGGAGTGGGATATGCTCAATATTGGTGGCAATCGTATTGCACCCAATGAACTTGAAGCCCTGTTACCTAAGTTGGAAAAGTGGAAAACCGAACAAGTAGTAGTAGCCTGTTCTCGACCAAACTCAAAACGCACCCCCTCAGTATGCACAGCTTTAGAAACCGCCGGGTTTCAGAACGTCAAAACGTTAGAAGGCGGTATTTACGCATGGACAATCCCTTTCGGAAAAGGTCGCAAAGTACCGACTATCGCCTTATAACTGTTCATGGGGTATTTTTATATTTTTCATGGTGAGGGTAGGCTTATGTCTGCCCTTTTCTGTTTGTTTTGTTACGCTTTTTGCATTTTTATAACTTTTTTAAGCCGTTATTTTGCATAAAATACTTGTAAAACAATGGACGAAAAAGTATCAATACGAGAAGTAAAAACAGATTCAGGCATTCCGCGAATAGTCGTGGGTGAAAACACAACGGATGGCTTTCAACAACCGAAGCAATACAAGGCGGGCATTGTGTTGACCGCTCAGGGTTATAATGAGTTGACGCAAGAATTTGGCGCGTGGGGTGTGTCAAGCGAACAAGAATATTTTACTAAGATATTGTCCAACCGCGAATTGATTTATCAAAAAATTAGCGGACGGGCAGTATCATCATCACCCTCAAAAACTATAAATTGGAAATGGCTGATAGGCATTGTGGGTGGTGGCGTGGCGGTGTTTTTGATTTATCGCTTCGTGAAAACGGGTAAAAAAATCATAGTGCCAACGGTATCTAATGTTGTGCTGAAAAAGCCCGGTTTTAAATTTTAAAAAAAATAACGACATGGCAAAATTTTCAAAATATCTTCTTAAATGTATAGCAGCCGAAGGCACAGATTATACAGCCAATGATGTAGGGACTGGTATTGGGACTAAATTCGGCATATCTGCAAGTTTGGCAAATTGGCTTCAAAAATCAATCACCTACACCGAAAAGGACATTATAAACCTGAAACAAGATGATGCTGAATTAATCATTGAATTGTTTTGGAACAAATGCTATGGCAATACATTCAGCGACCAATCGGTTGCCGAAATTGTGATTGACCACTTGTACAATAAAGGTTTTGAACGGGGTTCATGCCACATTCAGAGTTTATTGATTAAAAAGTACAAGGCAAACATTAGTGCAGATGGCGTAATGGGTTCTAAAACGGTAGGCGCAATCAACGCTGCGGTGAACAAATACGGTGCATCTTCGGTGTACAGTGCCGTTCGTGAAATGCGACGTAAGTTCTATATCGGTGAAAAATTGCCGTATTGCATCACTGGAAAGTGTTCAAAATATTGCGAGGGAGATAGCCAATACAGCCGCTTAGTCGCCATCCGGTTAGATAAATACTTTCCGGCAAATGGTGAAAAGGTGGATGATAGCACACCTGAAGAAGATGTTTTGAGCAGTACAGATGTCAACGTCGAAGCGGCAAAGGTTACATCAAAAGAAGCCTTTAATTTCAAATCACCCAATTTTTTAAAATCGGTGGGCATTGTGGTAGCTGCGTTGGTGGTTATCGTCGGGGGTGTGTGGTTTCTTTTTCTTCCTAAAGCGGCCACTTTTAAATATGTTCACAAATGACCACAACAACTGAATTTTACTTTGTCAAAGTTGGGCAATATTACTTAAGTTGTATGCCCGAAGATAGGCGTGTGAGTGCCGATTTTGTCACGATGAGTAAAGGCGAACCATCTTTAGTCCCAAGTGTCGCATTAGCATTTATGTACGGCAAAGAGTTAGCAGAGGATTACGTAGCATTTTTAGAAGCTACTTTTGAAAATGTCCGCATAGTAGAAAGCTCAATTGAATTTAACCGTTTAGCCATATTAAATTAAATGAACCGTAGCTTATTATTTACAATTGGAGTAGTCGTAGTGGTAGCCGTTGCCATCGCTTGGCTGCTTCGTGTCATTATGCAATTGCAAGCCGGATTCGATGAAAAAGGGCAATTTGACAGCGAAGTAACACACGATACTGAGGGGGGGTATCAATCCTTTCCAACGGGTATGAGTTCACCCACTTTTGCCGAAAAACCTATATCCTTGAAGTATTTCAAAATATCGGATTTTGATAGTAAAGGGGATTACCCCGGAGAAAAAGGATCAGGTGTAAAAATGAGAACTACGACATTGCAAATGCTTGAAAAAGCACGTGCCATGTCGGGTATTCCTTTTATTATCAATAGCGGTTACAGAACTATCCGGCACAATCAAGAAGTCAAAGGCGTACCGGATAGCGCACACACGCAAGGATATGCCATTGATATTAGTGCAACAACCAAGGCAAAACAAGTGACCATGCTTAAAGCTCTGCATGAAGTAGGTTTTAGGCGTTTTGGTATTTATAAAACCTTTATACACGTGGATAATGACCCGGACAAACCTACGCCCTCAATTTGGGCAAAAGGTGGCGCAACGATTCATTACAACCCGTTAAACGCATAATTTATCTTTCAAAACAGTGAACTGCCGTTATCTGTTTAGGGATAACGGCTTCGCAAGTTAACGCTCCCACCAACGTAGGCAACTTTTTGCGATTTTTCGTGCCTGTTCCTTGCACGTAATTTCTTAGAGCGAATTTTTTTATGTTATTCGCTGCTTGAATGTCTCTATCGTAGGTTTGACCGCATTTATTGCAAGTCCAAACTCTATCGGATAGCTTTAGTTCTTTATTTATTTCACCACAATCACACATTTTTGAACTTGGTTCAAAACGTCCGATTTGTAAAATATTTGAGCCGTACCAATCGGATTTGTAGTTAAGGAATATTTCAAAACGACCCCATGCCACATCGCTAATAGCTTGTGCAAGTTTATGGTTTTGAATCATCCCTTTTACATTAAGGTTTTCAGTCGCAATAGTTTGATTATCATCTATTAGCTTTTTACTTACTTTATGTAAAAAATCGTTTCTGCGATTAAATACTTTTTCGTGTAGTATGGCAAGTTTCTTCTTAGCTCTTTGACCTTTATATTTTGAGTATTTACGTTGTACAAATTTTAATTTAGCAATTGACTTTTTTAGGTTTCTCGGATTGGCTATTACTTCGCTTTCTGAGGTCGTTAAAAAGTCCTTAATTCCTAAGTCAATGCCAATTGTATTTTCAGCAGTAATAACAGGTTTTACGGGTACAATTGCATCAGTTTCAATTAATATCGAAATGAAATATTTGCCCGTTGGTGTTTTTGATACTGTCGCAGATTTTGTTTTACCCTCAATATTTCTATGCGTAACTGCCTTAATGCCTTCTTTAAATTTAGGAATGATTATCATATTGTCTTCAATTATTACCTTCTGAGGTACTGAAAAAGATTGGCGGCTTTTGCGTTTAGACTTGAATTTAGGAAATTTTGCTTGACCTTTGAAAAATTTTGTGTAAGCAGTATCTAAGTTAATGACTGACTGTTGTAATGATTGGCTATTGATTTCTTTAAGCCATTCGCACTCTGTTTTTAATTCTGGTATTTGCTTTTTAAGGTCAAATACTGATATATTTACTTGCGAAGCGTAGGCAACTTGCTTTGTTTCTAAAGCCAAATTATAGACAAAACGACACGCTCCAATATGTTTATCAATTAAAATACATTGTTCGTCCGTTGGATATAATCTATATTTTACTGCCTTTAATATCATAATACAAAATTAAGTATGTCTTTAATATTTCTATTTTTTTACTGATTTCATTGTATAGATTTTTATTTTCAAAGCACCTCCAACCATTTATCCTTCTGTTCATCGGTCAAAGATTCCAAATAAATGCGTGTGGTATTAATATCTTTATGTTGCAAGAGTTCCGAAATCTCCTCCAAGGTCGCCCCATTTTTACGGACGATGTTGGCAAAACTGTGCCGGCTCACGTAGCTGCTCATGTTCAGGTTGTCAAGTCCGAGTTGGGTAGTGATTTGCTTGAGGCAACTGTTCACATCTTTCAGCACCGTTTGAATCCGGGTTTTTTGAAGTACGGCGGTCTTGTGTTCAGGCTTAAAAATCGGAAACGCATACTCATGGTAACACACGGGCGCGTATTTTCTTAAAATCGCTTTAGCCGTGGGGTGCGTAGCGATGCTGTGTGGATCATGCGTCTTTTTACGCACAAACTCAGTTCTGCCCAATTTGATGTCCGATTTTTTAAGATGAGCAATATCCGCAAAGCTCATCCCAAACGAATAGTACGAAAACAGAAACAAATTACGGGCTAATGTGAGGTTATTCCGGGTTTGGGTGATGGGTTTATCGTCGGGTAGCTCCACCGCTTCAATCTCCTTGATCCATTCTTTGGAGAGGGCGCGAGGGCGTGTTTGGAGATTCAAATGACTAAACGAGAATTTGTTTTTCCCAAACGGATAATCTTCGGCATCCATGAATCCTTTCTGAATCGCTTTATTGAGCAATGCCCGCAGCGTTCGCAAATAATTGGAAATGCTCATGTCTTTCACAACGCCTTTACTACTTTGCGTTTTTAAAAAATGCTCAAAATTCAACAACCACTGAGGGGTCACTTGCGAGAGCTTGGCGTTGGGCGCAAACGCTTTTACCCGATTGCGGCACGTTTTATAAAGGCAATTCATACCCCTCAGTACAAATTGGGTTCTGACGTTTTTGGGTTCACACACGATTAAAACAACCGGGTGCGTTCCGTCTTTACGCTGTTTCTGTCTCGTTTTATCTAAAACAATCCGTATTTTTATCATGATTGATTTTTTTTAATGGTGATTTTATTTTTAAACTGCCCTGACGTATGCCTCATCCACACCAAAAGTTATTTTATCTGCGGTGTCCGTTATGCTGAATTTGAACCGCCTGATTTTCACAAAGTCGCACGTTTCGCAATCCACTAATTGCATGGCAAAGATGAAGCGGTCAACATAAGCATCAAGTTCGCTACTTTGATGCACTGCTTCATTCATTTTTGCCAATATCATCCAAACTATTTTTTTGATATATCTTCTGGACTCCTTGCTACGGATGTCCATGTTTTTGAAAAGGGCGGTAAAGCAAGTTACTTCGCAATAGGTATTTTCGAGATAACGCAACCATTGAATGAAGTTAAAATTTCTTCTTTGCTCTGCGATGCGCTGCTGATACCACTTCAAATGGTCGTTCAATTCTTTTTTATATGAATTTTTCATTGCCATCCATTTTTATTATTTCAAAAATCGTTTTTTAGCGGCTGTCTGTTGGGTTGACAGGGCTTGCATAATTTTGGTTTCTTCCGATTCTTGTTTGAGCGTACCCAAATAATGATAGAACTCATTTCTATCCCATCTGATAGCCCCTTTGAGCGGCATCGGCATATTATTGTTGTGGCGATAATCCACATTTTTCAAACTGCTGACTTTGCAGCCCAAGAGTTTAGCCGCTTCTTCGGGATAAACAGGCACCGCTTTCAGATAATCAAGTTGCGCCAAATCTTGCCGCATTTGTTTTATATTATTGAGGATTTCGACCGCTATCGCATTGTCAAAAACCAAGGATACTTTTTCCATTTTATCAATTTTGATAATGATTTTTAGTTTGGATTTGAAAAGAGAGAGGTGTGCGGCATTTAGCACACAAACCGATCAAGGAGCATCTTGTCCGAAAAATGCACTTTCGGCACTATCTCCCCCAAAAATGCATACGCGGCTTCTACGCTGATGCGGTGGGGCGATGCTTTGAGCGTTGCCGCTTGGTGGGCGTCCGTTGCAGAACACATATCCAAGAAAGTGCCATAGGCATCGTTCACGAAATGGAGGCAACGTACGCGCTCACCATCCACCATGAAGAGGGTGTCGGCATCGGGCTTGAAAAAAACGGCGTTGTAGGGAAGGTGAAAGGCGGGGGCTTCTACCGCTGCTTCGAACTGGTTGTAGTTGCGCCAACAGCGTTGCAAACGGCAGATGAAGTTGACGATTTGGCTGTTTTGAAAAACCGCACTACCGAGGTTCAAAGGCTCTTCGGCATCGTCTGTTTGGGAAATGTAGCTATTCAATAGCTCGTTGAGGTGTTCGGCGCAAGCATCCGGTGGATTCAAGGCGAAAAATTCTTCCATACACGCCGCCAATTCTTGTTGGTGGTGAGCGTGTAGGCTGCGCTGTGCGGACAGCGAGAGCGTGGTGGTGGTTTCTTTACTCATCTTATTCAGGTTTTAGATGATGAAAAAAAAAGTGATTTTAGAAAATAGAAAAGGCGAGTGCCGCCGTATCGTACCTGAACCACAGTGTGGATGTGCGGTCTTCCTCCGCACGCAATACAGCGAACACTCGCCCTTTGGATATTAGGAGAGGTTTTATTTTAGGCATAAAAAAAAGCCTACGCATTTGTAGGCTATCAGCCCACACTATTGATTCAGGTATTGCAAAGATAGAATCAATCATTTCACAAATGCAAATTTTTTTATATTTTTTGAAAAATAAATAAATAAAAGGGTGACAAATACGGTTTGTGACGCTTTTACGGGGTCTTAAACGGGTATTTAGGCGTTATTTTGTAAGAAAAAAAATAATGAACCATTGTCAAAAACAAAAATTGAAGGCTTTATTATTATATGCAGCATGTGGTGGTGTTATATTTTTGCTGACCAAAATGACGAGTAAGGTCAAATATGTTCTGATGGGTCTTATTGGAATAGGGGTAGTTTATATGTCCAACTTCTCAATGGGTGGACCCACCATCATTGATATTTTATTAAGTGATTGCGATGACATGAGCCGACCGAAAACCGCCGAAAAACCGATTGGTTAATAGTGAAAAAATAAAAATGGACGAAATACAAGTAGATTGGAAAAAATATCCGCGTTGTGCAAAGTTTATGCACGCGCGACAAAAAGAACACATCGAGACGGATTACCCGACTGATGAGGATAAAGAATGGGATTATATCTTAGACGAATTAGAGGATAAACTTGAAAAAGTACCTACTCGTGAACAAAAAGAGTGGATTAAAACAAGCGGAAATTACTTGCATCAAGTAGTTCACGCTCATTATTTTTTAGGGGATTCCCATTGGTTTATTACCCAATACGAAAAAAACTACAATAACCTATGGGGCTATGTGGTTTTGAATGGTGATACTGATATGAGTGAATTGGGCGCTATCAGTCTTGAAGAATTGACAACGATGGAATTTACTCAAAAAGTCATGGTCAATGGACGGATTATGTCTCTTCCGGTCTATCCTCAATTAGACTTTCATTGGGAACCCGTTTATATCACCGAAGCCCTGCACGAAAAATTTCCTGATGCTTTTCCTAAATCAGACTTATTTTTTAGTCGAAAACCCCGTTTTGAAGTGGGGGACTTGGTAGAAAATGGTGGCGAAACCTTTATGGTTACCGAAGTGCCGGACTTTCAAAAATATGCAAGTGGAAGTTACAACAGATTCCATTATGTTTTGAAAAATGTCAAAAACAATAATCTTAAGCGTCTTCCTGAAGGAGAATTGACAGCAGCAAAAGATGATGAAATGCCAGTTGTTACCAATTCTTTGATTCCTGAAAATGCTATCGCGGAAAGTTTGAGCCAAAAAAACACGTCTTCAGATGGATTTCAGGTAGGTGATGTTGTTAAAAATGAATCTATTGTAGGTCAGATTGTCAGTAAAGAAGGGATAGGGGCTTACAGAGTACGATTAGTCAGAAACGGAAAGGTTGTATCAGACGAACGCACGTGGCATTCTGAAAACATGAAATTGATAGACACTCAAAATGCTATCGCGGAAAGTTTGAGCGCAAATGATACCCCCTCAGTATCAGAACAAATTGACATTCCATCTTTAATCGCAAAGCTCAATACGCTTGATAAAGGAATGGATATTAAAGATGCTTTTGGGAAAATGACGTTTTTACATTTACCCAATGCAGTGTCATATTGGGTAGCGAAAAGATTAGACGAAATTTTACCGGAAACAATCACTAAGAAGCAATTTGAAGATACAAAAAATGCGATTTTAGAGACATACCAAAAGGCAATAATGCCGTTCGGGAAGGAATTTTTTATAATCGTAGTTAAGCAAAACAAGCAATATCTACATCAGCTAAAAATTGAAAAAGTAGAATCAATTGCCAACGATTTCGTAACAGTCCGACAAACAGTAACAGACTTAGAGAAACAATATCGGGATTATAATGCTGATTCAAGTCGAAACGACAAATATGAAGTTGTCGTGGTGCTCAAAGATGATGCACACCTGATTCATCCTAAAATTTATGCTATTGCACAAAATGGGATTGACGGGGCATCAAGTGATAGTGCAACAAAAGAGTTGAAAAAATTGCTACAAAATCATTTTGAACAAAATGATAAAGCCCTGACAACATCTAACTCACAAGTAGATAGTACTTCGCCATTTTGGGTTGAGTTGTCAAGCACTGCCAATGCGGATTTTATGACCGATTGGAATGGTACAGCAGACCAACATAAAAAAATCAAAGGTCAGACGTACTATCCGGTTGAAAGTTTATCACAAGCAAGAGATTTGGTTCAAAAATTCATTGTAACATACGATTTAGGCGGTGGCAATTTTACGGGCGGTCGTGTTGTTGATGCTCAATTCAATTTTGTTGCAAGGGTCAGTTACAATGGTAGATTATGGTCAACTGAATCCAATGCTACTACTCAAATTGAAATAAATGAAGATGGTACACCAGTTCAATTAGCTTTAGATGAGCCGGAAATTAAATTTCTGTATCAAGAATATGCAAAATTAGATAACAATACCTTGATTTCACGCTATTTCAATTTTACAGCTATTGAAGATATTCGTAAACTTTTAGAAGAAATGATACATAGAGGTATGCCTAAATTTAAAGAAGGTGATTCTGTAATTTATTTCGATAAAGAGTGTACCGTAACATCAGTGGTTGGTTTGAAGCGAATGACACAAAGTTTTATTTACATACTGCATGGACTTGATGGTAAGTTAAGGGATAGAAGTGCAGATGAGGAAAATATGTCTTATGCCCCTCCAGTAGATTCAATATGGTATAAAGAAGAATATAGAATACCCACCGACATCAACGAATTACGCGCGAAAATTGTCGAAAAAGTCCGCAGTTGGTTTGAAGCGAATGAAAAGAAGGATATGAAAGACATCAAGAAGCTCGCTGCCGAATTTGGTGTGGACGACCTCAATGCGATGTACGAATGGGTAGAATTAGCTTGGACGCTTCATTATCGCAAAATAATTGACCAAAATGAGACGTCTATAAAATCCATGTACGATGAGGTAGTCGCATTTTATCAAAACATTCAACCGACTTATTCAGCAAAAGACAGCAATAAGAGGATTTTTCAGCAATACAGTACAGCTGCGCCCATTTCTTTTTTAGCCGGATGGTTTGCCAATGCCAATAAAGCAGCATCCATTTTTGAACCCAGTGCCGGCAATGGACTTTTAACCATTTTTGCTACTTATGAAAAGACCACGGTAAACGAAATAGACCGGACACGATTAGAAAATCTGAAATCACAGCCGTTCAAAAAAGTAATGAGCCAAGATGCTACATTGCCTTTTACAGACTTGAAACGGACACAGCAAGCCGTTTTGTGTAATCCGCCATTTGGTGATTTGGACGATGTGGAATACGGTTATGATGGCTATCCGATTAAAAAGCTCGACTTAGTGATGATTGCTCATGCGCTTGACACGATGATTGATAAAGGTCGTGCTGCATTAATCGTCGGTGGTCACACAAAGTTTACAGCTGACGGATTGATACAGACACACCGACCTTTTTTTAATTGGTTGTACGAAAATTACAACGTCTGCGATATGATTAATATTGATTCGAAAAAGCTATACGCCAAGCAAGGCACAGGCTTTCCGCTCAGATTGATTCTAATAGCCGGACGCAAAGGCAAATCTATCACACTTGCCCCAACCCTTGAACAAGAGCCGAATATTAATGAGGAAGTTCACACTTTCGAAGATTTGTATATCAGGGTTCATAGGGCAAAAAACAAGGCTTTAGAGCCGGTTGAAACGCTTGAACAATTTTTAAAATTATCATTTGAACAACTTAAAATAGCTATTTTATGACGGATAAAATTGTTTTTCATCACCCCTCAGTATTGTCTAATGAAACCCTTATGCGGTTGGCAGGGGTGGAAATAGACCGAGCGATTCGCGCATTCACACAACATGAAAACCTGATGATAAAACGGGTGCAAAATCTTGTGTCTCAATTTATTGACGGAAATGACGATGAAGCATGTGTGGAATTAATTGAATCAAGTCTAAGTATTGTGATAGATGGTTCAGTATATGAAAGTTTTGTAGATAATTACACGGAAGCCATTATTTGTAGTGATCAGTACCGGGCCATGTGGAATGATTTGCGCCTGAATTGGCACGATACCAATCCTGAATCAGTTATTGCTTATTTTAGCGATATGCAAAACGGTGGTATCAGTGACCGTATCAGTCCGCGCATGACACCCGGACAAGCCCGAAAAGCGATGCGAGAGTATTATGACAATATGAATCTTGAACGCTTTTTAGAAGAATTAAGCAACTATATGGAGAATTGATAGATTCAATTCACCTATTTCAAATTTTCAAAACACTAAAAAATTATGGGCGTTAAAAAATATGTTCCGGCTTCTAAAAATCCGTTCAATTTAGAAACCGTTACGCCGGAAAACATGGCGTTTGAGGTAGCAAAAGCACTCCAACGGCTGCAACAAAAATACGGCGACTTAGATTTGTTTGTTTCTCGCAAACTCCAGTACCGCAATCGTCAAGAATTATTTTCAAAATTAGCCGGGGAACAAATTGACGCCGTGGCTATGGCGATTGATAACATTGAACGGGGTGAGGGTATCATTATCGGAGATATGACGGGCATCGGAAAAGGTCGTATTGCCGCTGCGCTTATCCGATATGGTATTTTGAATAAAAAGCCAGTCGTTTTCATATCCGAAAAAAGCAATCTTTTTTCAGACATGTACCGTGATTTGTACGATATTGGGTTCGAACAGGCAGTGCCATTTGTTTTCAATAACGACAAAGAAGCTACTTTGACAATCGAGATTGAAGATGAAGATACCGGGGAAATGAAAATTACCCCCCTCAGTATGTTCATGAAAAATAAAGACTACGATAAAAAGTCCAATGACTTGCAAAGAACCATGTTAGAAGGTCGTACAACATTGCCGGACGGGTACGATTTTTTAATGACTACCTACTCGCAATTAAGCAATGACAACTTTGCCAAAGAGTTGAAATCCGCTGCGGTAAAAGCAAAAACGGGTAGAAAATTGAATTGGAAGGCTTCCAAGTCAGAACAATTTAAAACAAAATTTTTAAGAGAATACGTCGATGGTGGTATCATCATCATGGACGAATCACATAATGCCGGAGGTGCAGAAAGCAACATTGGGTACTATTTGCGTGACCTTTTGAGCCGTTCGGCGGGTAGCTGTTATCTATCTGCTACGTATGCGAAAAGAAGTGACAACATGCCTTTATACGCTATCAAAACATCTATCAAAAAAGCGAATCTACGTGATGTAGAGCTGATGGAAGTTTTTGAAAAAGGCGGTGTACCACTCCAAGAAATCGTTGCTTCGGAATTAGTAAGTGAGGGGCAGATGTTGCGCCGACAACGCACTTATGACGGTATTCCATTCGATTATGACTATTTAGATGAATTTTATGACGAACATAAAGAAACGTTCAATAAAGTGGCCGCCATTGTTCGTGAAATTATTGGCTTCCAACGTGATGAATTAAAACCGCTGATTAAAGAAACAAACGGTAGTGTATCGAGTTTGGGGCAATCTGCTAATGTGACAACGGGAACGAATGATGCAGGAACAGCTAACGTAACGGAGGTGTTCAATACCATGCATTTATTAGTTGGTCAATTGCTTTTTGCCCTAAAAGCTAAAGAAGTTGCCCTGAGAGCGGTTGAGCGATTGAATAAAAACCAAAAGGTTGTCATTGCTTTTGCAAGGACAATGGGTTCCTATTTGGACGAAGCCGGTTACGTGGATGGCGAAGCGGTTGAGAATCTTGATTTTGCACTCGTTTTAGAACGGTTATTGAAAAGTACGCTAAAATACACAGTTAAGGATAAAAAAGGGGCATCGGAAACCATGCCGATTGATTTTGACAGTCTTCCCGAATCTGCTAAATTATACTACAATGCGATTTTGGATAAAATCAAAGAAGCGTCAATTGGCATAAGCCTTTCTCCGATTGATGTGCTTATCAATACCATTGAAGCCGAAAGGCGTCCGGTAAATGTCGGTGGTAAGCCACACGAATTTTACAAAGTACGTGAATGTACGGGGCGCAGTGGTCGGGTTGTCATTGACGCCAATGGCATCCCTCGATACAGACGTTTTAAAGCAGACAAAAAGACATTCTTTTCAGAGTTCAACAACGGGTATGCCGATGTTCTTTTAATCAATCAAAGTGCATCCACAGGTGTTAGTTGTCACAGCTCCGCTAAGTTTGAGGACATTCGCAAACGGGTCATGTTGATTCACGAAGCTGAATTAGATATCAACAAACAAGTTCAAAAATTAGGGCGTATTTACCGGAGTGGCATGGTGACAACCATCAACGAACCGAACGACAATCTACCTGAATATCTGTATGTTTCATCCTCCATCCCGGCTGAAAAACGTTTGTTTATGGTTTTGAAACAAAAGCTGAAAAGCCTTGATGCTAACACAACGGGTTCACAGCGAAGTAGTGAAGATGTTTTGCAAGTTGAGGACTTTTTTAACAAATACGGTGCATTTGTCATTAAGCAATATCTTTTAGAAGAAAATACAGAGTTGCTGAAATTGCTCGGCAAGGACGTTTTGAAAATCAAAAAAAGATTTTCCGAAAGCGGAGACGATGACGGAGACGATGACGACGATGTTGATGATGATAGCCCATCTCTCACCGATGATGATTCACAAAAAAAATATACCGCTAATGAGAGAATCGTGAACCGTGTCACTAACCGGGTAGCGATTATGGACGTCGAAGTTCAGGAAACTTTTTACAACGATGTTATGGAGCGATACCTGAATTTTATTGATGAACTGAAACAAGCAGATGAATACGACTTAGAAGTTGAGTTTTTAGACTTTCAGGCAGTCACCAAAAAGCGGAGCCTATTCGTGCAAGGCAAAGGCAACACAAATGCTTTTGACTGTGATGCGATTTTGGAAGATTGCGAAGTCAAGGTGTTGCGTAAGCCTATGAAATGGTCGGAGGTTCAAGATATTATCAGTAAAACACTCAAAAAAGATACCCCTCAGTCATTGCTCATTTCAACTTTAAATAAGTTTGAGAAGCAATTTAAGATAGTCGTAGAGAAAGAAAAAGAAATCAAAACTAAGGAAATTGACAAGTTGAAAGGTCAAATTCTATCCCTTGAAAAGAATTTAGCCAAATTGTTAAAGAAAAATGCGGATGCTACACTAAGAGGAATAGCACTCCCAGTTGATGATGATGTTATTCAAGAAGCTGAAGACCACATCGAAAAACAAAAGGGCAAATTGAGCAATAAAGAAGATAATAATACCCTTCATTTCAACGATTTAGAAAACAGGGGAAAATACATTCGAAAAATGTTGGAGTGGCTTGAAGTGGAAAAGCCTGTTTTAGTAGCGTTTGGCAACGGTGACGAACGGGTATTTGAATACGGTATTATCACGAATGTCAACTATTTAGCTAAAGCGAAAAATGCTCAAGCATTGTGGTATGATTGCAAAATTGATATTGCTCTTGCCAGTCCAAAGCGATTGATCACTAAAAATCTTCAACAAATTGACGTGATGAAAATCATGGACATTACGGACAATGCTCCGCGTGACATGATAGACAATGTAACAACTAATTGGAATGCCCTGAGCGTTTCAAATGACAAACAACGGGTCAATATTGCGACGAAAAATATTATGCTTGCCCTTAATAAAGGCTTGAAAGATACGGGGATTAAAAGAGCGAAACTCATCAAATATACTGACAGCAAAAATCGGATTATCAACGGTATTTTGGTATCACAGTCCAAAGACGGACATTTTTCGTCGTCTATGCCTGTTAATCAAGCTGAGTTCAAATCTTTTGAGCGGGTAACGGCTGAAAATGCGCCCATTTCTTTTGAAAAAAGATATGGTGATGAATATTTGGTGTACCTACCTGACAGTAAAATAGCTGAAAAGTTTTATAAAGACTCCAAAGTTATCGAACTTTTAACGCCCAATTACTATCAACGCCAATATAATGAAACGCCTACTTTCAGTAAAAGAGGTAAGGAATTGATAGGCGAATTTAATACCGAAAATTTTAAAAAGTTGCTTGACTACCTTTCTGAACAAAGCGTGTCAGTAGCGACAAAATTGACAGATTATAATATGCCGGATGAAGTTGAAGAGCCGGAATCCGATGTTTCTAATCCAGTAGATGCTTCGCCTGATTATGAACAAATATTTTGGTACATTCTCCCTGCGCCATTCAAGCCGAACGAATACCCCAATGAAGGATTTGTGGAGGTCATGGGGACATTGGATACAGATTTTGGTGTCATTGGTTATTTGTATAAGTTATCACCGCAGCGGAAAGTTGCTCACTCTCTTAAGCCATATTTTGAGAACGCTTCTGAAATTGTGGCTGCGTGGTATCATTCAACCGATGGGTTAATCAGAAAAGAAATTAATGATATCATAGATGCCGCAAAGGCAAATCCTGATGCCAGCACAGCCTTGAAATTAGGTAACTATATTTTCAATCATTCGCCGGATTTCGGCAATCCTGAATTTTATTTTGGGAATGCTACAAAATTAGCCATGGGTAAAGTATTGATGAAAATGTTCAACATTAGCTTGATTGAGGATATGAAAATCTACATTAAGCAATTGGAAATAGCGACGCAAGTACCGCTTAGACAAAATTAATTTCTCAACTTTCAAAACACTAAACTATGTCAATTAGGAATTCTAAAAAAAGTGTCACAAAAAAAGGAATTGTTAGTAAGAACGTTCCAATGAAGTATAAATATAAAGTTTATACTGACAAATGGGAAACTAAACATGTTGTATATATAGCTGAAAGCTCTTATGATGCTAAAAAAATGCACCAAGATTTTTTAAATAATCACTTTGATTCTCTTGATAAAGAGTTGAAAAAGACGACAGGCTTCGGTATTGCATTTCCAAGACCTTCTTTTGCAATATCTAAAATGAACGCTGTTAAGATATTATAATGGATAAAGCCCTTAAAAAACGATGGCAGCGCAAGGAACAAGGCATTAAAAATGTCAGCCAAAATTATGCACACGTCAAACGGCGTGTTCACCTCGATTTGCACTGTGCAGATGAGGTAACACGCCTTACTGCTTTGGCAGTGGCGTTGATACTTGAAACTTCTGAACGGGTGGGTAATGCGAATAGTGCTCATAACGGTCACTTTGGGATAACGACTTTGCAAAAGCAGCATATTCGCATCACAGGCGACAAAATTGCCTTGAATTATATTGGTAAATCCGGTGTAGTACAATCTAAAACTGTTTTAAGTCCGATACTTGCTAAATTTTTGACCGCATTATTGAAACGGCGTTCCCCCTCAGTCACGCAAAGCGTGATGGCGGGGAACGCGCTCATATTCGAAACTTCGACGGGCGTAAAAATAACCCGGCATCATGTCAATCAATATCTTGAACCGTTTGGCATAGTGTCTAAAGACATTCGCACTTACAATGCAAACGAAACGCTGAAAGCAGAATTGAGTAAAAAGCAAACAGCAAAAGAAGCGGTTGAAAAAACAGCCGCTACAATTGGGAATAAACCTACGACTTTGAAAACACATTATATTTTACCTAAAACAGTGAAAAAATTGAAATAGGCTTTACTTTTTAATTTTTTCAACCTTCAAAACATGAATTTAAAAGACGAAATACAAGACCTGATTGAAAAGTCGGGCATGGGTTTAAGAGGCGGCTTCAACGGCAAAACAAAGGTTAGCATGGACGACCTTGATGATGATATTCAAAGCCTGATTGCAAAATCAAAAATAGTTGAATTGCGTTTGCCTGATGCTTTCAAAACGGCAAAGCAATATATTGCTGCACCCAATCCGGCATTTTTCAAAATTTTGGACGACTTGTTGGTTGGCAATAATGTCTATTTGGTAGGCGAAGCCGGAACGGGCAAAACCTATTTAGCCGAAAAAGCAGCCCAAGCTCTTAAAAGAGAATACACTACCATCAATTGTAACCAGTGGACTTCGCCGCGTGAAATTATAGGCGGTGAAACCATTTCCGGCGCAAAAGATGGCAAGTTGATAGAAGCGTGGCGCGATGGTAAAATTTTGATATTGGACGAATTACCTAAGCTCGACCCCAATACCGCCGGAATGATAAATGAAGCTCTTGCCAAAAGCGATAAGACGGGCGTAGATTCTGAAATCACGACTTTCGACGGTAAAAAAGTTCGAAAGCATCCAAACTTCGCGTGCATCGCAACGGGTAACACTACGGGCAAAACCGTTTCACCCCGGTACGGTGGGAACAACCGTCAAGATTATTCCCTCATTGACCGTTTTTCAAGTTGTTACTACATGATTAATTTTGATAGAGACGTAGAAATATCCAACGTTTTTACCAAAGTTTTCACTATTTGTGATGCTATCCGTGATGTTCTTTTAGCTGAAGAAGCTGATGAAATATTGACCCTGCGGACAATGCTCCAAATGAACCGCATCTACCATCTTGAAATGGAAAGGGAATTGGATAACCTCCAACCCGTTGAAAACGGCAAAACCCTGCGCGATTCAATCGAATCCTATTTGGTGGTGATGGATGCTGATTTAGCCAATTTGATTCGTGAGCGGGTTGACTTGCGCAGCTTCTACAATTCGTATCGAGATAGAGATATCTTTAAAAAGGATTTACAAGATTTTAAAACCGGATTTACTCGTAAAGCACCAGTCAAATAAAGTCATGTCAGAAAAATGGATTTTTTTTAATGACGGTAGAAAGCCGAAGGGGAAAGGTGGCGACCCTGATGAGTCTAACCCCCCCCAAAAGCCTAAAGAACCTGAAAACGACAAAGGCAAAGTTGTGGAGGGTGAAGATGATCAACCGTTGGGCAAGTCTTATCATATTGCTGATAGTGGGAATGTTAAAGGTAATCCTCCAATAGGTCAAAATGATTTTCGATTCGTTCATTGTAATTCGTTCCGGGAGTTGACCAATTTTGTAGATTTTCAGTTTAAAAAAATGGGTGACCATCTCAAAGGCGAATGGCAACGTTTTCAGGACGAAAATCAGGAAGCTCTTGACGATAATAATGTTTATTGGTTTGGAGAACCTATGCCTAAAAGCCTTGATGAATTGGAGAAAATTAAACAGTTCCGGCACATGGATCAGTTTCTTCAACTGCAAAAACGTTTACAGTCTGAGTTAAAAAAATTGAAAAAATTGCGCAAATTGGATGCTATTCAAGTTAAAAAAATAGCCTACAACGATAGAGAAATAGGCATTTTTAGTTTTGACCGGGCATCGTTAGGTTTGCACAATGAAAAGCAAAAAGACGGGACAATGAAAATAGTTTCAGATGTCAAAAAGTCGTTTGTCTATTTTGAAACAAAGGATAGTAAAAAACGATTTGTTCGGATTTATGTGCAACGTCCAAATTCTAACGTCCATCACGCCGATGAGTTGTTTTTTTTGGGAGCCTATGCGGCTATATTGTCAGAGGAATTGATGAATGTGGGGTACGATGTTGAAGTGATTGGCGTGAACGGCACAACTGATTTTAGTAGTTATAAAGATGGTGGACATGATTTTTATGCTACGTTTACGACTTTCAAAAAAGTCAACGCTCGGTTAAATCTAAATGATTTTTTATTGTGTGTGGCCGACGCAGCCTACATGCGCTACAAAGGTTTTAAAGAGCAAATTGCTGTTTATAATCATTTTAAAAAGGATAATATTCAAACCCGAAATGTGGGCAGTTATACATTCGGTGAAAATATGAAATACCTGATGCAGCGACTGAATAAAGACACTAAATATTTGCTTATTGATAGAGTGCATGATGAAAAAGAACTTTTAGATAGTATTTTGAACCTTTTAAACGAAATAAATGAAACAGGAACATTTAAAAGTAATTAGTGAAAAAGTCAAGGCGGCCATAATCAATGAAGCTCGTAAAGACCGACAAGACTGCCAACAAAATTGCTATGATTTTGGCTTGTATCGCAATGTTGGTGCAGATGGGTATTTTGTCCGCTATACGAAAAGCCAATTCAGGAATGAACATTTTGAGCAGAATTATAGGTGGATATGTTTCAGCACTGAGGGGGTGCGGTTGGACTGTGACCCTGATTTTAAGACTATCGAAGCATGGAATATTTTTTACGGCAACATGATTTTAATTGAAAATTTTACGATATGATATTTGAACCTTTGAGCTTAGAGTTAGCGCAAACATTCCCAGAAGTGTGGCAAAATCAACCGATTCAATCTTTGTTGAATCAGTTTCAAAACCTTTACAGGCAAGCACAAGACCTTTATTATGAATCTGAATCGCTTTACGATTTAGACGGTCAAGATGCAGATTTCGTTGAAAAATTCAACGCTATGTTGGATTCGCCCATACCGGATAAATATGTTGACGAGTTTGGAGACTTGACTATCAGAGAAACGGTTGATGGTGAAAACCAAAAGTTTTTTGCCAAGGCAGAATTAAATCTTTATGGACCCACAAACTACTATGTTTATAGCTCACCCCGGAAACATATGTTGGTTGCTAAAGAATTTTATGATGTGCTCAATTTACCCCTGCTGAAAAATTACGATGGAGATTGGACACCTAAACCCTCATTTGATAGCAACATGGAGAAAGAATTAAAACAAGTGGATAAAAACATTGCGCAACAAATAATTCAGTTTTTGCAGAAAGAATTTCATCGCAATTTGATACCCCTCAGTATTCAGCAACTTTCAACCGCTTTGTAAATGTTTTCAGAACTCAATATAGATGCTATTCACATTCACCCACGAGAATGTGTATTAACAGACATAACACCGACACACCCACCGGAAGCGGTGAAAATGATAATTTATTCAAAAAACGCTTTTTGGTTCATTTTTTACGCTAAAAAGAAAGGAAAAATACAGGTTTTTGAGCAATTTGTAGATAGCGATATGTTGATATTAGAATTGCCATTAACCAACTCAACAGGGGTAAAATATTTTTGTGACATTCAATTAGGCTGTAATTATTATTTTAAATTCATTTTCAAAACACATCATTCATAATGTACAATCTTCAACAACTCAATGTCCTGCAAGTAGGGAAACTTTCTCAAGTGCCAATACCCAAACAAGCAGACATTACCGCTCAGACAGGCAAACCGATGGATTTAATCAAAATCTATCAAGCAATTGTCTCACAATCCAATAATTTCACTGAAAAAGACGCGGATGCGCTAAAAGCCGATGCGCTATTGTGGCAATATCTTGAGAATCAAGGCTTTTTTAAGTCGGATGGTATTGTGCAAAAAACCATTGCACGTCAGCCGGATGCTGTCCCGGCAATGGATCCTCAATTGTCCAAGAAGCAGATACTTGACCTCAAGTTAAAGAGTTACCAAACCGCTCTTAAATTTGCGAAAGAACCGGATAAAATACAAGTGTTACAAGCTAAAATAGCGGGTGTACAGGCTGCCCTCAAGTATGTAAAATAAATATTAGATAAATCTTTAAAACACGTTTATAATGAATAAAATAGATGAATTGCGCCAAGACATTGCTGATATAAAATCAGGCATGTCCGTTGAAACTGACCCCGATATGATTGAGCTTTTACGGGAAAATCTTCAAATCGCTGAAAGCGAATTAGAACAGGCTGTTATGAAAGACGATGCGCCGTTGCCATCGCCAATTTCTGAAATCGTACCGAGCGAAGCGGAGAAATCAAAACCTTCAAGAAAGCCGAAAAAAGAAAAATTCAAAAAAGAAAGAGTACCGCCCGTAGTCATTTCAGGTGATGATATAGATATTGATTTGACCGATACTCAGTATCAAAATGAACGTATCTATAAAAAAGGGGAAATCACTTGTATCATAGATGTTGATTTTAAAGTCGAAAAAAATGATAACGATGATGATAAAATCAAAATCTTTTTTGATGATGACCAAAATTGGATTTATCCGGTTGATGCTCACGTGAAAAATGCTTACCCGAAAGGTGAAGAATTTGGTTACAAAGTTGAAGATTGGGCTTATGTTAAGGGTTCAAAGAAAGATGAAATTGCAATTACTGTAATTTTTGAGTTTTATGAACCTTACGATTCAGAAAACATTGACTTGAAGCCACTTGTGGATGCAAAACCGAAGTCTAAAAAGCAGAAACCCTTGCAACAGAAAGGCAGCACTTTGACGTGGGAGCAGCCTGTTGTTGCTGACCAACTGCAATATGCTGAATTAGGGATGCTGACTTGCGACATGAAATTCATCACAGCTACGAGTAAAGTAGGCGTTATTGTACCGACTGAAGCTGAAGAAGGTGATATCATTGTTTTGGATGCAAAATCCAATCGACCCATGATGGTGATTAAAAAGCAATATGCTAAGAGAAAATGCTTGACTTTGAAAGAAGGCGAAACGGCTCATGTTGTCATTGAAAAGCCTGATGAATCAATACAAAAGGTGGAGCTTGTAGAATCAGGTAGAAAAGAAACACCTATTATGCAAGTTGAAGATGTACACAACGAGAAGCCTACTGAAAAAGATATTGAAATCATCAAAGCCACCCATCAAAGCGATTGCACAATTGCCGAATATAACCGGGATATGCCCAACGTTCCCGTTCGGACGTGGTTAGAAGATATGGTGGAACGGTTCAATAGTAACAAGTCGAATCTGTATGTTACAAAGGTGCTCATTTCAAAAGAAGGTGAAGTGTTTGCGAAAATAGCCAATAAATCCGCATTGGGTTGGATGGTAACACCCGAGTGGTATCAGATTTGCCCGGATAGTGGCAGAATGTCAATACTTCAAAAACAACCGAAAAAGGGAAGTTATGAGGTAGAAGTAGATGAAAAAGAAATCAAAGAGTTTTACAGTGATTCAGATGATTACAGTAAATGCCGCCATTGGATGAGCGAAATCTATAAAATTCGTATGGGAGAAGCTGACGGTGATAAGAAAGCCTTGTATAAAAAATGGGCTGAATCATGCCGGAATAGCAACCTTGTGGCGCGATATAAAAAACTTCATCAGTATATCCATAAAAAAGCCCGAAAAATAAGAGAAGAAAAGCCGAATAAATACGACACGCACTATGAAGCGGTTCGGGCGGTTCGAGCAATGCTTAAAAAAGCGGAGACAATGATGAAAGATTAAGAAAAAGAAAGAATTTTTTTAGAAGCCTTGATTGTGAAAAGTCAAGGCTTTTTTACCTATAATATTACCTATAAAAAAAAACAGGTTTTTAGACGTTACTCTAAAAACCTGTATAAGTGACTGATAGCCAATGTTTTAAATTGTCGGGGTACCAAGATTCGAACTTGGGACCCCCTGCTCCCAAAGCAGGTGCGCTAACCGAGCTGCGCTACACCCCGAACTGAACTGAACTTTTACTCTATCTGACTAAGTCAAGATGCGGAGAGAGAGGGATTCGAACCCTCGGTACAGTTACCCGTACGTCAGTTTAGCAAACTGGTGGTTTCAGCCACTCACCCATCCCTCCAAATAGACTAAAAACTGTGCTTTTCTATTAAAGCGGTGCAAAGATAGTATAATCTTTTTTATTAGTCAAAATATTTCTTATAAATATTAATCTTTTTTTAAATCACCTAAAAATGAGCCTTTTTAGGTCAATTTTGATTGAACAAGGGTGTTTTTAAGAAAAAAATCCCGCTCCTGAAACCAGGACACGAGATTTTATACTTATACATAAACTTACCAAGTTAATTGTTGCTCCTTTTTACAAAGAGCAAAATGGGTTACGCGGCGAATGATGTACCGCAACCACAGGTGTCTTTCGCATTCGGATTGGAAAACGAAAAGCCCCGGTTGTTTAATCCCTCTATAAAATCAATCTCCATGCCAAGCAAATAAATGGCGTGTGATTTTTGCATAAAAACCTTCACTCCATTGATTTCAAACATTTCATCGCCTTCTTTAGGCTCGTCAAATCCTAAAATATAAGAAAATCCGGAACATCCTCCGCCCTTCACACCTATGCGAAGACCATAGTCATTCGGTATTTTTTGTTCCGTTAATATCGTCTTTATCTGCTTGACCGCATTGTCGGTCAGTTGAATTGGTTGTACTGCTGCTTCTACACTCATATTATTTCAATGTATAAATTTTTTACAAAAATAATGGTTTATACTCGTAATGTCAAAAAGACTTATCACTTCAGACTGCTTATTAACAATTTCGACACTCTTTTTGTTCTTCTTTTATTGGTAGCGTAACTAAAATTTTTCGTTACCATCTGGGTAGTTCTTAAATAAGGCACTTGACTATTTGTACAAATTACGGAACAATGCGCCAAATTAATCGTTATTTTGCGGATATTTGTGGTTAATAAAATCACAAATATCTACAAAATACTATAACCCCCAAATAGGCATTTTATTTTCTTCTCATTTTTAATAAAAAAATTTATGACATCAGTTCAAGTGTTTTTATTCCTTATTTTACCAATTTTGTTTTTATCCGGCTTAGGCATATTATCGTATTTTATACTGAAATATTGGCGAGAGCAAAAGAATCAAATGAATTCTTTACAATGGCAAAGTATTCAGTTTGAAAAATCTAAAGCGACTATGTCTTCTCGCTTTCAGGCATACGAACGTCTGGTGCTCCTTTGTGAGAGGATAACTGTTCCTAATCTTATCATGCGGTTGCGCACCGAAGGGGCTTCTGTAAATGACTTAAAATGGGCAATGTTGATGGCTATTCAGCAAGAATTTGAGCACAATGTGACTCAACAAATTTATGTCAGTGATAACCTTTGGACTATTCTCAGAATTGCCCGCGACAACACGGCCGAAATTATAAATATTGCCGCTGAAAAGGTAGATTCTAAAGCTGAAGCAGGTGCGTTGATATCCGAAATTTTTAAGGTGATGAACGAACAGCAAGGCGATTCGTTGGCAAAGGCACAAGCGGCTATTCGGCAGGAAGCGGCTGCATTGTGGTCATAACCTAACCCCCCTCAGTATAAACAAATGTTTAAAATAGGAATTTCAAGTTTTCAAGCAGATTTTCACACGGAAAAATTAATCATCTTTTGTTATGATAAAAATTATGAACTATGGTGAAATTTTGCTTTATTTTTGTGGCAATTTAGAAAATTACATCACATCTTAAATGTAAAAAAATGGATAAACGAGTTTTAATACAATTGAGTTATGGTATCGTTATGGCTTTTGCAGTAACTGCAGTAGGGTGTACAAAGTCCACTCAATCCGCACAAACGTCGGCTAAAAAAGAAATTTCGGAGGAGGATGCCTACCAAAACTTTAAAAGCAATCCCGGCGATGGCAAAAGTTTTGGCGAAAAAATAGATACCAAAGGCGCCATCGCTTACGATGATATGATATCCAAGTTGAAAAGTCTGAAAGGTGCCGAAAAAATTGAAAACGTGAAGGTGAAAGGTTCGGTAGAAGCTGTCTGCAAAGCCAAGGGCTGTTGGATGAACATCAAATCTGAGACGGGAGCTCCTTCCATGTTTGTTAAATTCAAAGATTACGCTTTTTTTATGCCCAAAGATATTGCCGGTAAAAAAATCATCATGAAAGGATATGCCTTCAAAGAAGTCACGGATGTGGAAACTTTGCGCCATTTCGCTCAAGATGAAGGTAAATCAAAGGAAGAAATTGCCAAGATTACAAAACCGCTTGAAGAATATAAATTCATGGCAAGCGGGGTGGTTATTTTGGATTAAACGTAATTATTTAGTTTTCACACTAATTTCGCTAATTTCACACTAATCTCACTAATATGATGTGGATCACACTACTTCAATACCTAAATTGGCGAAATTAGTGTGAAATTAGCGAAATTAGTGTGAGTATTTTAGGCACAAAAAAAGGCTGTCCTTACGGCAGCCTCCATCAAAAAAACAGCATATTTATAATTCCCAGAACAAATCCATGATGAAAAGAAAATCGAGTAATAACTCAATCTTACATACTATCGAGCGTGTGAAGTTGATATTTTTCGATAATATCAATCAAATCCTCTGCTAAATGGTCTCCTCCTCCCGGATAACCCAGTTTTTGTAAGCCCTTTGCCCATCCTTTATAATCCGTAGTGTTCAAACTTCGCAATTCGGCAAACTTTCCGGAAGTGATGAAAATACTGTGGTCACGGAAACTAAGCCAAGCATTTTCATATTTTCGGTAGCAATCATCCCCGATTTTCACGGTATTCCCTGTCCAATCGAATGTACAAGGCAGAGCAAAATGATTATTGCCTTGTAGCGTTATTTCTCTTTTTCCGGCGAAGCTCTGTCGCAGCGCGTTGGCCAGTATTAAACTGGAGGGCACGCCGTATTTTTTACGTTCAGCCACAGCCACTTGAATGAACCGCCTCATAAAAGCCATTTTAGTTGGCTCATCTATTTCCGGAAATTCATCCGTTTTTTTTTGTGTTCCTAAAAAAGTACCCAATATACTGAGAGCTTGTCCCGACTCCTGAAGAGGAGTACCTTCGCTTGCTTCTTTTTGTAAAGTAGCCGGTGTTTGTGTCTCCGTTGAATTTTTTTTCTGTTCAACTTTTTTATTCTTGTTAGCCGAATTGAGGCTTAAACTAAAATTCAAGTCTTTACGGAAACAAGCAATAACGATGAGTAGCAAAAGAATCAACTTGAACCAATGCCGACCAACATATTCTCTTACCCGAGAGATGATGATGTGCTTTTTCATGGCGTAAGTCTCCAATTTTAATAATGCAATGGTCTTTTTAATTATTGTCCTTTCGTTCTTTTGATAGTGCAAATATAAAACATTTTGTTTCTAATAACCAAATATTTTTAAAACATTTTTTTATTTATTTTTAATCATATGAAGATTCACACAAATTTCTTTGAAAATCAAACGATTAATCCTACTTTTGCTCGTCAAAATTTAAACGTATATAAAAATCTATATCTGTACACATCAGAAAAACTAACTGAATTAAGATGGAAAATTTATTGTACTTATTACCGGTCTTCGGTTTAGTAGGCTTGGCTTATATGGCTTACTTATGGACTTGGGTCAGCAAGCAAGATGCTGGCGACTCTAAAATGCAAGAAATCGCAACGGCTATCGCTGAAGGTGCCATGTCATTTTTGAATGCAGAATACCGCGTTCTGATGATTTTTGTGGTTGTTGCGGGTGCTTTATTGGGCTTTCAATCCACATTGGTTGAAAATTCAAGTTTGTTAATTGTTGTTTCTTTTGTTCTCGGGGCTGTTTTTTCAGCAGTGGCGGGTAATATCGGTATGCGTATCGCGACAAAAGCGAACGTGCGCACAACACAAGCTGCGCGTACAAGCCTTTCAAAAGCTTTGGAAGTATCCTTTAAAGGTGGTACTGTCATGGGCTTGGGCGTTGCCGGTTTAGCGGTATTTGGATTGTGCTTTTTATTCATTGTGTTTTATACACAATTTATGAACGGTACAGGCAATAATCCACACCAAATGGAAAAAGTATTGGAAGTATTGGCAGGTTTCTCATTGGGAGCCGAGTCAATTGCTCTTTTTGCTCGTGTAGGTGGCGGTATTTATACCAAAGCGGCTGACGTGGGAGCTGACCTTGTGGGTAAAGTAGAAGCAGGAATTCCTGAGGACGATCCTCGTAATCCGGCTACAATTGCCGATAACGTGGGTGATAATGTGGGTGACGTAGCGGGTATGGGTGCTGACTTGTTTGGTTCTTATGTGGCTACAGTTTTGGCTTCAATGGTGTTAGGCAGTTATTTGATTGCTGACAATCCTGGCTTTACCGATGCCTTTGGTGGTATAGGCCCCATTATTTTACCTATGTTGATAGCGGGTGTTGGTATTCTTTTATCCATCATTGGAACGTGGTTTGTCAGTGTTGATGATAAGAACGTATCATCTGATGCGGTTCAAAATGCTTTAAATAAAGGTAACTGGGTGTCATTAGGTCTCACAGCAGTTGTTTGTTTTGGCTTGATTAAATGGATGCTTCCTGAAAGTATCAATATGAATTTCTTTGGTGAAGGTTTGAAATCTATCCCTTCAATGAATGTTTTTTATGCTGTTATTCTGGGCTTAGTAGTTGGTGCAGCTATTTCCGCAATCACTGAATATTACACAGGTTTAGGTAAAAAACCCATTTTAGACATCGTTCAGCGTTCTGCTACGGGTGCTGCGACAAACATCATCGCCGGTCTTGGTGTGGGTATGATGTCAACTTTCTATCCGATTCTTCTTTTTGCGGGTGCTATTTGGGGTGCTTATACATTTGCTGGTTTTTATGGTGTAGCGATAGCTGCTTCTGCAATGATGGCTACTACGGCTATGCAATTAGCCATTGATGCTTTTGGCCCTATTGCAGATAACGCAGGCGGTATCGCTGAAATGAGTCATTTGCCAAAAGAAGTTCGGGAGCGCACAGACGTTTTGGACTCAGTCGGTAACACTACGGCAGCTATAGGTAAAGGATTTGCGATTGCATCGGCAGCTTTGACGGCTTTGGCACTTTTTGCTGCTTATGTGAAATTTACGGGTATAGACGGTATCAATATTTTTAATGCAAAAGTATTGGCAGCATTATTCGTTGGTGGTATGATTCCGGTCGTATTCTCCGCTTTTGCGATGAATGCTGTGGGTCGTGCAGCTATGGACATGGTAAATGAAGTACGTCGTCAGTTCCGCGAAATTCCGGGTATCATGGAAGGCACCGGCAAACCGGAATACGGTAAATGCGTTGAAATCTCAACAAAAGCAGCTTTGCGTGAAATGTTGATGCCTGGTGCATTGACAATCATTACGCCACTCCTTGTTGGTTTCATCATGGGACCAGAGGCTTTAGGTGGTTATATGGCAGGTGTGACAGTTTCAGGTGTGATGTGGGCTATTTTCCAATCAAACGCCGGTGGTGCTTGGGACAATGCTAAAAAGTCTTTTGAAAAAGGCGTGATGATTAATGGTAAAATGGAATATAAAGGCTCAGATGCGCACAAAGCAGCCGTTATTGGTGATACAGTGGGTGACCCTTTCAAAGATACATCAGGTCCTTCAATGAATATCTTGATTAAATTGACTTGTTTAGTTGGTTTGGCCATCGCGCCGATTTTGGGACAGAAGTACAAAGCTGAACATCCACAATCCGGTATCGGTCAAACGACAATCGAACAATCTAAACAAGAGGTGAAAGCGGAGGCAACGACTTATATTATTAAATAATTCGTTCGGAGTACCCCCTCAGTATAGATATAAAAAATGCCTTTGCATCACTGCAAAGGCATTTTTTATATCACTAAAACCTTGAAAACGCTATCAAAATCCTAAAGAAAAAGTCATAGCGCCCCAAAACATAGTTTTAGCTTCAGCAAATTCAGCCGTGCGAATATTTTGACTATAAGTTAGGTTGAAGTTGCGAAAAGTGGCACTGTAACCAATTTCGGCATTCATATATACATGATTGATATCATCTTTTGGTATCACATATGGGCTTTTATAATAAGTAAACATACCGCCTTGTAAAAGACTATTGTCTGCAACTACCCGGACCATAGGGCGAGCAAAAGCAAAAAGCTGCCAATTTTTTCGTCCTTTCACTTGCATGATATTGCGAAAATAGTCCTCAAACCAACCGATTCGGATAATGCCTCCAACACCGATATAGTTATTAACGGTGCCTATATTCGTTTCAATGGCAGCAATCATATCCACATTTTCAGAAAGTTGAGTGAAACGCTTTTCGCCTGTGAAACTTAAATTGAGGGCGATGTCATTTGCAATTTGGTTTTTCCAACCCTGTGGTTTAGGTCTGCCGATTAGGCTATGAAACTGTGTTTGCAAAAATTCTTGTTGCGTAATGGGACCAATGGCACCCAATGTATATTCCGTAGAAAACCTTGTCTCTTTGATGTAGTCATTTGAAATGCCCGTCAGACCAATATAAGCCCATCCGCAATATGGACGGTCACCGACGGCTATATTCTCTGACTTATTTGCCGGAGTGTACATGTTGGTGGCTAAAGTGTAGCCGTAATAGTTATTGGCATTTTCTAACCTCGGAAAAATCTTTTTGATTAAAGATTTTTTGTGGGGATTGGACAAAAATAAATAATCAAATTTTAATCCGCTCGAAAAATAACGATCCGTTTTACTTCTCGGAATGAGCATGTCATTCTCAATGTCCAATCGGACATACTGAGGGGGCCTCTTCTCAGCAGTTTCAGCACTTTGTGCCGAAAGAGTTGTATAGAGTGCGGTGGATTGAAGGAGGAGTGTACAAAAAAATAACCTGAAATTCATGGGCTGTCTAACTTAAGGAATGTTCTATATAGAGATATTATAATTGCTGAAAAATATTTTGTTATACAAAACTAAGTGTCTTTACCTAATAAGGCAACTCGCAACATATATCTTTAACACATTGTTGACATTTGGTAATATATAAAAAAATAACGTGAAATTATAAAATATATTTATAATTTTAGTTTGTTAATACGAAACAAGCTTCTGTTTTGTTTTGTAATGAAAAAAAAAATCCGAATAGTATATCTCAATACTATTCGGATGCGGTAATTTTTTTTGAAATAAGAGTCTTTAATTTCAAAAATCACTTTGGATAAAGCCTCAATGTTAATTTTATGACTTCTCGGGTTTCATTTGCGGGAAGAACAGTACTTCCTGAATGGATGTTTGTCCGGTAAATAACATCGTCAAACGGTCAATACCAAAGCCTATACCTGCCGTTGGTGGCATACCATATTCCAACGCTCTGACAAAATCTTCGTCCATCACCATCGCTTCTTCATCGCCCCGTTCAGCCAAGCTCAATTGCTCGTCGAATCGTTCGCGTTGGTCAATCGGGTCGTTCAATTCAGTATAAGCATTGGCGACTTCTTTGCCATTCACGAACAATTCAAACCGTTCGACCAAACCTTCTTTTGACCGGTGTTTTTTAGTCAACGGTGACATTTCAATCGGGTAATCAATGATAAAGGTTGGTTGAATCAGGTTTTTTTCGACTTTTGCTCCGAATATTTCATCAATCAATTTTGCCCATCCCATGGTATTGTCCAATTCAATATGGTTTTGCTTGCAGAACGTCCGCAGTTCTTCTTCCGATTTACCTTCCGGATTGAAACCTGAATATTTTTCAATGGCTTCAAACATAGAAAGCCGCGTATACAAACCACCAAACTCAATTTCATGTTCACCAACCGGCACTTTCGTCTGTCCATGTACAGCTTCCGCTACTCGAGCGAGCATTTCTTCAGTCACTTTCATCATCCAATTATAGTCCTTATAAGCAACATAAAACTCTAAAGCGGTAAATTCAGGGTTGTGTGTTCTGTCCATGCCTTCATTTCTGAACATTTTGGCGAACTCATATACGCCATCAAAACCCGCCACAATCAAACGTTTTAGATACAATTCATTCGCAATGCGCAAAAACAACTGCATATCCAATGTATTATGGTGCGTTTTGAACGGGCGTGCTGCTGCACCACCATGGATAGGTTGCAAAACGGGTGTTTCTACTTCCATTAAACCCAACTCGTCGAGGTAGTTGCGCATGGTTTTAATAAGCGAAGTGCGCTTCTTAAAAATTTCTCGGAATTGCGGATTCACGGTCAAGTCCACATACCGTTGGCGATAACGCATTTCGGGGTCGGTGAAAGCATCAAAAATATTGCCGTCAGCATCTTTTTTCACTATCGGCAAAGGGCGCAAGGATTTACTTAAAAGTTTTAACTCCTGCACATGAACTGACACTTCACCCGTTTTTGTTTTGAAGGCAAAACCTTTGATACCGACATAATCACCAATATCCAATAGTTTTTTGACTAATACCTGAAAAAAATCTTCTTTACCGGCGGCAGCATTCACTTCTTCTCCACGGAGATACAATTGGATAAGCCCCGTCGTATCCTGAATATTCATAAACATAGCCTTACCCGCTTCACGCTGTGCCATAATGCGTCCCGCCAGAGCCACCTCTTGATAATTTAAACGATTTTTAGTACCGTCTTCAAGAACTTCTTCCATATAATTGGACTTAATATCGGCGGCAAAAGCCGTCACATCAAACTGTTCGGCAGGATAGGGGTCAACACCCATCTCTCTGATTTTTTGTAACGACTCGCGTCGGACTATTTCTTGTTCACTCAATTGTTGAGACATATATCTGATTTTTTTTTATTTTTATTCAAAACCGCACTTTCTGATGACTTTATACTGAGGGGGGTATAAATGAGGCGCAAAATTAGCCTTTATATCATTAATCGTCAAATAAATATGATATTTATACAAATAATGGGTTGAAAATAGCCTTGTTCAAAAATGATGTGCAATACCTTTTCAGGAAATTGACATTTATGATTTAGTCGTTAAAAGCCTTTATTTCGTGTAAAAAGTACAAAAATTAGTCGTCAATACTTTTTAATAAAAGACTATTAGGATAATAAAAATGTTAATTTTACACTTAACCTTCAATAACAAGCACTAAAATTTCTTTTTTTTTTTTCATTTTTAAAACAATTAAACCATGTTCCTTTTTTTTATTGGTCTCATTATATTGGGTATCTCTTATGTTTTACCAGCCAATCCTAATTATCCCGCTTCAAAAATTCAACGCCCTCTGAAAATGGGCGGAATTGCAGTGGCTGTTTTGGGGTTATTTCTTGCCAGCGTTAAGCAAGTAGATGCTGGCGAAGTGGGTGTTCAGAAGCTATTTGGACAGGTTCAAGATCGGGTCTTGGAAAGTGGTTTGAACATTGTCAATCCTTTTGTCAGTGTAACTCCCGTTAATGTCAGAACACAAAACTACACTATGTCAGGCGTTCACGATGAAGGCTCTAAAGAAGGAGATGACGCTATCCGTGTGCTCTCCAGTGACGGGTTGGAATTGGTCATAGATTTAACGGTTCTGTATCATGTGAATAAAACAGAAGCACCCAATATCATTCGAGAAATTGGCCCCGATTACGAAAATGTGATAGTTCGACCCGTTACGCGTACCAAAATACGAGATAATGCCGTTTATTATCCGGCTATTGATTTATATTCTGTGAAACGAGAAGAATTTCAATTGAAAATCAACAAAGACATTGAAGGCGTTTTCAAACAAAGAGGCTTAACTTTAGAGCAACTGCTCATCCGTAATATCACCCTACCGGCTTCAGTAAAACTCTCTATTGAATCTAAAATCAATGCTGAGCAAGATGCCCAAAAAATGCAATTTGTTTTACAAAAAGAAAAGCAGGAAGCCGAGCGCAAACGCGTAGAAGCTCAAGGTATCGCTGACTATCAACGCATTTTGTCATTGGGACTAAGTGATAAGCTTCTTCAATATGAACAAATAAAAGCGATGAAAGAACTGTCATTGTCTCCCAATGCAAAAGTGATAGTAACCGGTAAAGGTGGCAGCAATGTTTTGATTTCAGATAAATAGCAGAATTAAAAAATTAAACTTTTCATTCTTCAATTTCTGAATTTTAAAAAAAATGTATCTTTGTCTTAACTTGTAACAAATACAGGCAAAACTCTAACAAAATTAAGACATGCTATGGATATTCACAAAGCAATAGAACATACCAATCTAAAACCTGATTGTACCGTTGACGATATTCGACGTTTATGTGAAGAGGCATTGCAATACAAATTTTATGGCGTCTGTGTGCCCCCTTTTTTTGTAAAAAATGCCGCTCGTTTTGTCAATGAACAGGCTAAAGTAATTACTGTTGTAGGTTTTCCAATGGGCTATTCAACTGTTTCAGCCAAAGTTGAAGAAATAAAACGGGCTATTGATGAAGAAGCGGACGAAATAGACGCTGTTGTCAATATATGTGCTATCAAAAGCAACAATTGGAATTACATTAAAAGCGAAATTGATAGCCTTACTCGAGCCGTTTCGATGCGTGGTAAAATTTTGAAACTCATCATCGAAACCGGGCTGTTGACTAAAGATGAGATGAAACAAATCATGAAGGTAGCTGAAGAAAATGGCGTTCAATTTATTAAAACCTCTACCGGCATTAACGCTGATGGGGCTACGGTTGAAGTGGTCAAATTTTTAAGAGAAAATCTGAGCCCAAAAGTTAAAATTAAGGCGTCCGGTGGTATCAAAACTTTTGAAATGGCAGAAAAACTGATTCATGCCGGAGCGGATAGAATTGGAACATCGAGTAGTGTTCAGATTGTTTTGAATATAAAATAATCCCCCGAAGCTATCGGGGATAAAATCTTTGTATAGCAAGCAATTTTTTATTATTTCAAATATTTAATGAGAAAAAATAATTATAAGTCATCGAAAAACAAACTATTATGAGAAAAATATTTTTATTCGTTATCGTGTGTTTTTGGGGTGTTCAATTAGCCACCGCTCAAAATATTATTATCAACGAGGAGCCCCTCATCACGAAAATGATGTACACCTATGTAACCGGCGGAAAATCTGCTAATACGCCTACTACGGGCGGTACGGTCCAGATTGTGGATGGTTTCCGGATTCAGCTACTGGCAACAACAGATCGGACTAAAGTAGATGAATCTCAATCTATTTTCAATGCGCGGTATCCGGGTGTGTTTAGTGGGTGGTCGCAAGCGAAACCGTATTATCGCGTGCGAGTAGGCGCTTTTACATCGCGGAGTGACGCGACTTCTTTTTTGCAAAAGATAAAAAAAGACTATCCGGATGCTTATATCGTACCGGATAGAGTGAAGACATCAGAAATAATATCTAATTAAAAGCGTTTTATGGTGTAATTATTTACATCAATAAATTTGAGCATAAATGATATCAAAGGATTTAGTCGGAGGAGGGAAGATAGATTATGTATTGGTTTCGTTTTATCTAAGCCTTGTATCAATTGGTTGGTTGATGATATATGCCGTAGGCTACAAGCAAGGGTATCCGATGGAATGGGGTGAGTTTATGCTGAAAACATCCGTCGGTAAGCAAACTATTTTCATTGGAGTATCGATGTTTTTACTGCTTATTATTTTTTCTATCGATGCAAAATTCTGGCGCGTATTTGCCTATCCTCTTTATGCTATTGGAATTGTTTTATTGATGTTGGTTTTAGTTTTCGGAAAAGAAATCAATGGAGCAAAAGCCTGGTTTAGTATTGGCGGTTTTGGATTTCAACCGGCTGAAATAGCCAAATTAGGTACAGCACTTGCCCTTTCAAGCTACTTATCGTCACCCAGTATCAGCCTAAAAAACTCAAAAACGCTTATGAGTATCGCAGGCTTCCTTTTTGTTCCCATTTTCCTCATTTTATTACAACCGGATGCGGGTTCCACGCTCGTTTTTCTTTCATTCAGCATTATGTTGTATAGAGAAGGTTTATCTCCTATACCTTATATTATAGCCTTTGCCCTCATTACTCTTTTTATTTTATCTTTAGTCATTGACCCCAATCAGGTCGTGATGTTTCTGATGATGTTCGTATCATTGCTTTTTGTCGCCAATATTTCTAAAAATAAGAAATGGTGGGTGATAGCTTTATTGGGCATTTGTGGTTTTGCCGGCTTTAGTTTTTATAGAATCAGCCATCAAACCGCCCTAATAACGATGCTTCTAACAGTTCTGGCTTTCGTTGTCGTACACAGTCGTAGAGGACGATTTAAAATGGTTATTCTGACAGTAGGAGCTCTGCTATTTGCCATTACTTTGGTGTATGCCACCAGTTTTGTTTTTAACAATGTATTAAAAAAACATCAGCAAGAGCGTATTAATGTTTGGCTTCGTCCTGACAAATGTGACCCTCGAGGGGTAGCCTATAACCTCAATAGTGCCAAAATGGCAATTGGCTCAGGAGGATTGGAAGGTAAAGGTTTTTTGGAAGGCACGATGACACAACTTAGCTTTGTCCCCGAACAACACACTGACTTTATTTTCTGTACTGTTGGTGAGGAACAAGGATTCATTGGCGTGTTTGCCGTCATTGCCATTTTCTTACTTTTTCTGGTGCGCATTATTCTGATTGCCGAGCGGCAACGATCCAATTTTGTTCGGCTTTACGCCTATTGCTTGGGCGGGATTTTCTTTTTTCACTTCTTTATCAATATCGGTATGACAATGGGTATCATGCCTATCATTGGTATTCCCCTTCCTTTTGTGTCAGCAGGAGGTTCTTCCCTTTTAGGCTTTACTGCCATGCTGGGCATTCTGTTAAAACTGGATAGTAGCCGATACGTTATTTAATTATTCGTACGCAAAAATTTCAGGAAAAAACCATAACAACTTTTTAGTTGCCTACTCCCTTCCTTATCTAACAATCTAATAAAATTGTCACAAAATTAAATAATTTTATTTTCTTGAATGTGACTTTTTGAGACGAATTCGTCTAAAATTTCTGTAATAGTACTTAAAAAAAAGAAAATTCTATTCAATTTTTACACATTTTAAAATAAAATTATGTAATATTGGAATATGTATTTAATTTTACCGCGTCACAAACACATAAATCAATAACATATTAACTAACTTTAAAAAAAACGGGACATGCTCAAAGAGTTTAAAGCGTTCGCCATTAGTGGCAATTTAGTAGATGTAGCCATCGCATTCGTGATGGGTGGCGCATTCGGAAAAATTACTTCTTCATTCATTGACGGTATGGTTATGCCATTGGTTTCAATGATTACTCAAGCGGATTTCAGTACGTGGAAAACGACGTTAAAAGCTGCTGTGATTGGAGCTGACGGTAAAGTAACAGCACCGGAAGTGGCTGTTAAGTATGGTGATTTTGTTTCAGCAGTAATCAATTTCTTAATTGTTGCTATGGTGATGTTCATGATTGTGAAAGCCATTGCAGCAGCGAAAAAAGCGGCTGAAAAAGAAGCAGAAGCGGCTCCCGCACCGGCACCGACACCCCCGGCTCAGGAAGTATTATTATCAGAAATCAGAGATTTATTGAAATCTGGTAGATAATTTTCAAGTGGGAAAAAATGAAAAAAGCAGTTGGTTTTACCAACTGCTTTTTCATTTTATTACCCCCCTCAGTATGAAGTTGATAAATGAAAATAAACGGGAAATTGATTCTTCTTAACTAGTTAATAGTCAACATCTTATGTTTTCATCATTTACCATTCATCATTACTTACTGCCCCATTTTCGCCAATTCTCGCTGAAAAATTTCTGGCAATTGGTTTGGTTTTAAATTTTTAGCAATGATTTTGTGGTTTTTATCCAAGACATAACATTCCGGCGTGTTATCTACATAATACTTTTCATGAAAGCGACTTTTCAATTCAGGATCCCAAACATCCGTCCAATTGACCCCATAGGTTTTGACAAATTTTTGCCATTCTTCCCTGTTTTTAGCATTCGCTCCTATACTGTACACTTCAACACCCCGGCTTTTCCATTGGTCATAAACCATTCTCAGTTTTGGCGTTTCTTCCTGGCAATGCTCACAGTCTGGGTTATAGATATAAACCACTGTCAAAGGGGCATTAAGCTCGTAAATGGATTTATACTCCCCTTTACTGTCTTTTGCCCTAACATCCTGACCCACCATACCAATAAGACTACACTGCATTTCTTTTGCCGACCTGCGCATACTTTCTATATCTGCTACTGACTGTCCTATAGTTGCTGAATTTTCAGGTAAATAATATTTGAGCACCAAATGGGCATAAACGGCATCACTATCCATCAGTTTGCCTTTTCCGGGCTTGTACTCATAAGTAATCCAATTTAAAGCAAAATTGAAATAGTCTTTGCTCACTGCGGTTTTGTCAATGATAAAATCGGCGGCTTTCATCACAGAATCCGGATGTTGAGTTGTCAATTCCATCACAAATTTTTTCAACTTGTTGAAAAAAACAGGCGTGTGGAGGAGTCTTTTATCCGTAAAATCAAAATCATTCCACCAATCCATTCGGTAATTTATCATCGTTTGACTGCTATCCAATGAGCCATCTGTTCGGAAGGTATAACGCAAACGAGGGTTTTGACCCGCCAATTTGAATTTGGTCAGCAAGGCATTGGGGTATTTTTGCTTTAAATTAATAACATTGGCATCGCGTTCATCAATAAGCTGCTGTTGTTCTTTTCTATAGCTGTCATATTGAGGAGAACCCACCACATATTTTTTCAATTCTTGACCGATGGCATTGAATTTTTGTTCAATCAACAATTGATATTTTTGGTTTTCAAAAAACAATTGATTCTCAAGCGAGTTTTCAACTTGCATAGCATTGATGAAATCGCCTTTTTTGGTTTTTAAAGTAAAATTTTCACCATTCGCAATCAAAAACTGAAAGTTGGTTTGATCGGGTAACAACAAATAAAATAGCCCGTCGGCATATCCAACTTTGTTGGAAAACTGAATACTTCCATCTTTATTGATTTTAGCGGAGTCGGCTAAATAATTGGCGTCGCCGAAAACACCAATCAATTGTACCCCCCCCTCAGTATATCCGACAATTTTGAATGAGACAGAAGTGGTTTTTTGGGCGCAAAGAGATGAAAATGATAGGGTTACGAAAAGTAGAATTCTAAATATGTTCATCGGTATTTGATTTTTTAATAATTTATTAAAATGAAAATTTGAAAGATAAATACAAAAGAAACTGAAATATTGATGAGAAGCAACATTAATAACCGGCTTTTAGATAAATTTAACAATTAAAGAGTAGAATTAAAATGGACTTATTTTTAATAAAATGGCATTTTTAAGACTTAAAAAGCCTAATTTTGCGCCTTAAAAATTAAAAATAAATGACATTTTTAGAAGAACTCCACCGCCGACGGACATTCGGTATCATCAGTCACCCCGATGCCGGTAAAACGACTTTGACTGAAAAACTCCTCTTATTCGGTGGTGCTATTCAGATTGCAGGCGCGGTCAAGTCTAATAAAATTAAGAAACATGCCACTTCGGATTTCATGGAAATCGAAAAACAGCGCGGTATCTCCGTGGCTACTTCCGTTATGGCGTTTGATTATAGAGGATTGAAAATCAATATCTTAGATACACCCGGACACCAGGATTTTGCCGAAGATACTTACCGAACCCTCACGGCGGTTGACTCTGTCATCGTGGTGGTTGACGTCGCCAAAGGAGTAGAATCTCAGACCGAAAAACTCGTTGGTGTATCCCGTATGCGCAACACACCTATTATCGTTTTTATCAATAAACTTGACCGCGAGGGGCAAGATCCTTTCGATTTGCTCGATGAAATTGAACAAAAATTAGGTTTGCGCGTGCGCCCGCTCAGCTGGCCCATTGGTATGGGCGGTAGTTTTCAGGGCGTTTATAATTTGTACGAAAAAAAATTGGTTCTTTTCCGCCCTCATGGCAAACAGGACGATGAAATAGTGATTATTGATGACCTCAACGATCCTGAATTGGATAAAATCATCAACGAGCGCGCCGCCGCTAAACTACGAGAAGAAGTAGAAATGATTGAATCTATCTACGACCCATTCGATGCTCAAGCGTATCGAGATGGTAAAATCCAACCGGTTTTTTTCGGTTCGGCAGTGAATAATTTTGGGGTGAAAGAGTTGTTGGACTGTTTTTGTGATATTGCCCCGTTTCCTCTGCCGCGCGTTACTGAAGAACGTCAAATTCAACCCGAAGAAGATAAGTTTACGGGATTTGTGTTTAAAATTCACGCTAATATGGATCCCAAACACCGCGACCGTATCGCTTTTGTCCGAATTTGTAGTGGTAAATTTGAGCGGGGAACGAAATATTTGCACGTCAGAAATAATAAATTGATGCAGTTCTCAAACCCGACATCTTTCATGGCCGCTAAAAAAGAAGTTGTTGACGAAGCTTTTCCGGGTGATATTGTGGGTTTGTATGATTCTGGCAATTTTAAAATTGGTGACTCTCTCACCGAAGGCGAAGTTTTGCATTTCAAAGGGATTCCATCGTTCTCTCCTGAACAGTTCCGCTATGTGAACAATACTGACCCATTGAAAACGAAGCAGTTCCAAAAAGGTTTGGATCAGTTGATGGATGAAGGTGTAGCGCAGCTTTTTACCAGAGATATCAACGGGCGTAAAATCGTGGGAACCGTAGGTGCGCTTCAATTTGAGGTGATTCAATACCGTTTGAAACACGAATATACAGCGAGTTGCGATTATGAGCCTGTTAATCTATTCAAAGCATTTTGGGTGAGTTGTGATGATAAGAAAGCGTATGATGAGTTTTATGACCGTCGCCGCCGCGATATGGCTACTGATAAACATGGTAATCCAGTATTTTTAGCAGAATCGTCTTGGGCGTTGCAAATGGCGCAGGAACAGCATCCGAAAGTGCAGTTTCACTTGAAAAGTGAGTTTTAGGATGTAACTAATTTAACATAAACAATTATTTTTTATGGTCTTATAAAGCATTTTTCAAAAAACGTATCCAATTGCCATGCATGATATTCTCAATATCTTGTGCCATGTAGCCCCTTTGGGCTAACAACTCAGGCAAAGTCTGCAAATCGGCAATTGTTTCCAAATCGGAGGGGCATTGTTCTTTACCAAAGGCACCATCTAAATCCGAGCCGATGCCGACGTGTAAGGTGTTTCCGGCTATTTGACAGATATGGTCTAAATGGTCGATCATTTTATTCAAATCGCAGCCCATATACTGAGGAGTCGATTTTTCGCGCTCCCAATCGGATACCATCATCCATGCATCTAATGCGCCACCGATAACAGCTCCTCTTTCAATCAACGCTTTTATCATCTCATCGCTGAATTGGCGGTTGTGGTTGACCAACGCTCGACAATTGTTGTGGCTTGCCCAAATATTGCCGTTGAAGAGAGACAACGCATCCCAAAAAGCATCATCGCACAAATGGGTGGCATCTAAAATCATATTCAAACGCTCCATTTCTTTCAATAGTGCTTTCCCTTTTTCATTCAAATGTCCAGTGGCGTCTGTGCCATTCGCATATCTACCGGCGCCATAATGAGCGGGTCCCACTGCCCGCAAGCCCGATTGATAAGCTATTTCAAGATAACTGACATCCACTAACGAATCTGCTCCTTCCAAACTCAAAATGTAGCCGATTGGCTTGTCATCATTGGAGGCATCATTCATCCATAAAGCGAGGTGGTTGTCCAACTCTATTTTATTTTGAATCATCACCATTTCGCCCGATTTTTCCATCGCTTTGTACCAAGCCAATTGCCCTTGCGTTTGTGCCCACGCCTGTTCGGGCGAATGCCAACCGGGCAGTGGATTATCATCGGCTACAAACCGTGCAATCTGAGTCGCCACAACCAAACCGATATTGCCTTTGCGCAATTCTGGGAAAGCGACGGTTCCTTTGGCGCGGTCGGGTTTATCCGTCAATCCTTGTTCGCGTTGGCGAATATCAAAAACAGATTGTCGCAGGTCGCGGTTCCACTCCATCGCGTTCATGCTGAGATCTAAATGAGCGTCAATTATAAACATTTTCTTCGTTTTAAATATGTAGGTTAAAAATCACTCTAATATTATCATTTTATAATTGAAAAACGCTCCATACCTATTTTTTTATTTTGTTTTACTTGAACGAAATAAAGCCCCGTTGGCAATTCTGAAATATCCACATTCAAATCATTGGTTTTTCGAACAACCGAGCCCACCGCATTAAAAATCTCTACGGATACCCCCCCCTCAGTATATGACGAAATACGAATGTTTAAAACTTGATTAGCAGGATTCGGGAAAATGGTGAAATCCAAATTTTCCATTTCATGAACGGGCGAAAGGGATGCAACACCACAATATTCGTATATTTCTTTTTCCTGATTTAGAGGAGGGTTAG
>JANPGW010000063.1:0-6388 GCA_031424115.1 Saprospiraceae bacterium
TTCAATATTCGCATCAATGCTTATTGAATACATCTTTAAAATTGAAAGTCATAACGCCCGAATATAAACCTATTGCGCAAGATACCTTACTCTGCATAGGTACACCCGTCACTTTCAGAGCCGGAGCAGGGCTAAAAGGAGAGACCGTCCGTTGGCAAAATGGAGCAAAAGAACGGGATTTTACTGCCCATACTGAGGGGGTATATACTGCCCATGTTGAAAGCCATTGTGCACAGTGGATAGATAGTTTTCGTCTCCTGACCCATGATTGTGGCGATGGGTTATTCGTTCCCAACGCCTTTTCTCCGGATGATGATGGCAACAATGATGTTTTTAAGCCTTTTTTCAAATCCGATTTTTACCCCATAGAAAACTATGAATTGCTCATTTTTAACCGATGGGGCAATCTCGTTTTTAAAACGACTGCAATCGAAGACGCGTGGAATGGTCAGTTTCAAAATAAAATAGCCCCTTCGGGTATGTATATGTGGGTCATCAATATCCAATACTTGTTCAACGGCAAGAGTCGGAAAATGCAGCGGAGTGGGGATGTGGTTTTAATGAGGTAGGGGTTAAGGTTTTAAGTGAGCAGATTTGGATTAATATTCCCTCAGTATAAACCCTTCCACTACAGAAAGATGTTATACTGAGGGGGTAATTAACCAGAACAGACTCTATATTTTGTTTATCTTTATCAATGTTTGATTTTTGTTATTATCTTTTACTTTAACTATATACAGTCCATTGGTTAAGTTAGCGATTGATAAATCTACTTGATTGTATCCAGACACAACATTCCTTTTTTCAAAAAACACGGATGACCCGGTGAGACTAAAAACTTGAATCTCAACCTCTCCTTCAGTAGGGCTTTGAATGTCAACGGTGAGTTTATCTTTTGTGACTGTTGGATAGACTTTGGCGAAAAAAGTATTGGTTTCAGCAACCATATTTTCAGTCAAACTACTACCGACAACACAATTCTGCCGAAATATAGCAACAAAAGGGAAAGAATACATAGGGGTGAATTGTATGCAGACACCATAAGTGCTCTGAACAACAGCCCTATATATCGCAGTTTGATTTCTATTCATGCCTTTAATTACCAATTTATCTGAATTGCTATTAGGTATATCCGTCCAAACGTTGTTGTCATAGCTGAATTGCCACTTGACTACTTTACCGATAAATCTGGATAATGTAATGGTTTTAGATTCATTGGGGCAAATGATAGCACTTGGTATATTCGAACTGAGCGCAAAACCTCCTACAGCCGGTTGATCTACATTCAAAATGGCTTTATTGGTAGCAATTGTCGCACAGGAGTTGCTGAATACCGCTTGATAATATGCATTATTGTCATATAAACTGAGAGGCGTTGTGGTATATTTTACTATTGACCCCGGTGTATAATTTACCGGAGATGTGACGTCAACCCCATTTCTTTGCCATTTGACAGTCGTAAGTGCTGCACTATTTATGGTTGCAGAAGCCTCAAAAGTAGCTGACTGCCCGATACACACCGCTTTCGATTGGGGATGTGATTTCACTACAATACATGGACAATCCGTATTAACAGGCTCTACAGTAAATGGCACTGTTGCACTCCAAGGACCAAAATCATCGCTATTCGCCACGAGACGCCGCATTTTTACTTCCCAGCCAGTCCTTTCTCCATCTGGGATATAATCGGCCTTTCCAGTGTGATAGCTAGTACCGGTATAACGTACATCAATGAATGGTGTTGAAGCTCCTATCCGTTTCACATAAATTTGGTAAGGGCCAAATTCATTATTTGCGGCAGTCCAGAAAAAAGACCAAAATAATGGATCTAATCTGGTATCCTCACAGCCATTGTCCATTATCTCACCTGGCCGAGGGTAAGTAATAGTAGGAGCAGGAGGACAATCAGTCTCAACAGCCTCTACTGTATAATTGATGATGGAACTCCAACTACCAAAACTGCCATCAGAAAACTTTGCTCTGACCTTGCAAGAGTAATTCTGAACAGGAACTGGGGTCTCTGTAGTAAAGTCATGATTAGTATTGGTTGTTTCACGGGTTAAAAATACACCGCCAAAGTCAGTCAAAAAAACCGATAGCTGATAGCTAACCGCCCCGGCAACTTTACTCCACGCGAATTTCCAATTGGTTGAATTAGGCGCTGTTAAACAACCATTGTCTAATTTTTGACCATTTGTGGGTGCTGTGAGGAAAGGGGCTGCCGGCGGAGGAATACAATCCGTATTGACTGGTTCAACACTAAAAATTGTGGTAGTACTCCATTCCCCAAAACTACCGTCTGAAAATTTGGCACGCACTTTACATTCCCAGCCGGAAGAATTAGCCGGGGCGATCCAAGAACCCGGGTCGAGCTTTGTATATGACGTGTTTGAAGTGGTGACATCAATACTAGCGAATTGCGCTGGTTGATGTTTGACATATAAATTATATCCGATAGCTTTATTAACCGGTGTCCAGGTAAATTGCCAGTTAATACCGTCACTTGCCCCACGGTCATTACAGCCATTATCTAACACCGCACCGGTTAACGGAGCGGTAATTGTAGGAGGAATAGACAGACAGCCCATGCTAACGCAATTTTGTCCATGAGTCCATCCAATTGTCAAGAATGTTAAAAGAAAAGAAAGAGTTAAAATTTTCATAGCTTAAAAATTTTTAAGGGTTTTATAATGGCGTTCAAAAATGAGTTTTTTAAAGTATGCGGAATACAGCATTGATTCATTTCATTGCTGAAAATACCTTTTCAGAAACAAAACCTTTATTTGTTTTGACTATGACCACATATATTCCTCTCGCCAAATCGGCAATGGAAAACTGTTTATCTTTTGTTGTTTTTACCACTTGCCCAATTGTATTGACGACATTCACAGACTCGATAACATTGTCTGTTTCAACCCAAACTACTCCCTCAGTATGATGTATCTTGGCTACCTTGCCTGCCGATTTTTCGAGATATACAACTTTTGACACTTCGGTTTTACCATCCAAATCATTGGTTCTCAAACGGTAATAGCTTGATTGGAAGAAATATTCGTCAAAGGCTTGATATACTGAGGGGGTATTATTGGCTTTGACTTCAGCTATTTTTAAGAAGGCTTTGCCATCTGTACTCTTTTCGATATCAAAGTTTTTAACACCGTCTTCGGCGGCAGTTTGCCAAATGAGTTGGGCTTTTTGAGATTCTATTTTATGGGCAGAAAACGATAATAACTCAATAGGCAAGATACTGCTAACTGTAACTGTACCGTTATTTTCTGTTACAGCAATCGTATTGGGCGTGACGTTAATAGTGTTAAAGTTACCCGTATAACTTAAAGCTGAAATTACCTGAAATGTCTGTCCTACAGTTGGGGTAAACCCAAAAATAAGAGACAGGGTACCGCTTCGGTTAGCGGCTCCGAGTACGGTAATTCTGTCAAATTCGCTGCAAGAAGTTGAGCCATTTATTTCTATTTCCACTGTACCATTGTTAGTAAATCCACTCTGTATGGTATAGCAACCGGGAGAAAGACCTGGAGCAAACGTACTGCCCAATGGATTGGTAAAAGCACCTTGATTGAGACCACCCGAACCTTTGAGTGTACCATTGTTGCTGAAACTAATGAGATTAGAAATGGTGCCGTTGTTGATAAACAGCGAATTATTAATGAGCGTTCCAGTAGAAGTTGCAGAAAAAGTACCATTATTAGTCAGTGTAGAAGCATTTGTCAGTGTACCACCCAATATTTTAAAATCCTTTCCACTGGGAATAGTAACTGCATGATTAAGCGTCATAGTACCTCCGAGACGCACAACGCCACCTGTCCAGTTAAAAGTGCCATTAAGAGTTGGATAGATTGCATTATTATAATTGAAACTAAACACTCCATTGGTCTGGTTGAATGTACCCGAATTGGAAAAAGTATTAAAAAATTCCATACTTCCACTGTTGGATAAAGTGCCTGTGTTGTTGAGTGATCCAGCTGCATTGACTTGAATGGTTGAAGTATTGTTCAGAATACCGTTATTGGAGGTGGTTCCATAAAAATAACTCGTACCGTTGTTGTTAAATTGACCATCACTTTAAATGGCGAATTGCCCGCCACTGACATAGAAATAACGACCGGTTGGGACAGTAAAGGAGCCGCTCAAGTTCATCACACCACTTGCACCAATAATAATCGTACTCCCACTGTTCCAATTAAGCGTACCACCCGGCAATGTGGCGGGATTCGTGTTCAATCCCAAAATGCCATTGTTGTTAATATTAATAGTGCCTGAGTTGGAGAGTGAACCGTTATTTTCTAAACGGCTTGAAATATTGACTGTACCTGAATTGGTGACACTCCCCGAATTGTTCAAAATAGCGGAGCTAAAAGTAGTTACTCCCCCTGAACCAATACTCAAACTGCCGCCACTCTGTACCGTAAAACTGCCGGATTGTGGTGTGAAAGTGCCATTGACTTGTAGAGTACCGCCATTGTTGATGGACATAGCGTTCCCATTTATGCGTATGAGAGTCGCTCCACTGGGTACTGTAATGGTTTCCCCTGAACCAATACTAAAACTGCCTCCAATAGTCACTGTTCCACCAGTCCAATTTAGTCCAGGAGACCAAGTCACTGGATTTCTCGTCAGTCGAAAATCGCCGCCCGATACATTTATCGTACCTGTATTGGAAATACCGCAAGAAAAAGTAATTATACCGCCATTCATATTGAGCGTGGCACCCGCAAAATTCTCAAACGCACCTAAACTATTGGAATTGGAAATAGTACCATTGTTAGTAAGCGTACTACCTGAAAAACTTCTCCATAAGAAGCCAAGTGCTATAGTGCCGTTGTTATTGAAAATGCCACTATTAGCACAACCCCAAACATTGATATTTGCACCACTCTGATTGGTAAATTGTCCATTATTCTCAATCCCCCCAAAAGTAGTAATAGCTTGAACAGTCGCACCACTAAAATTGGTAAAACTACCCGCGCTGCCTGTTACCAAACCTTCAGCAGTGGCATCAATGGTACCGTAGTTATCACCCGTACCATTGATTGTAAAAGTCAAATCTTCTGCTCCGTTGCTGATAGTCAAAGTGACTCCAGTATTGACCGTTATGCTGCCGTTGATAGTTGTGTACCAAGTACGCGTACAATTCGCAGCAATCACCACGTTATCTCCAATTGGCAAAGGGTTGGGCGGTATTATACCCCCCGTCCAAAATGAAGGTTCGCTCCAATTTCCAGCCGTTGAGAAAGTATAAGTTGCTGCTTTCGAAGAATAAATAGTTGCAAAAATCAATAAAGTATTGAGGTATACTAATCGAAGAAGTGTAATGTTTTTCATGAGTCATTTGTTTTTTGAATGAAAAAAAGGGGTGAAAACCGAGGGGCATAAAGACAAATCAATGACTGACCTTCATAGAGCACCTCTTAGAAAGTTGAAAAAAGAGTTTAAATTTTTATAGTTGAAAAGTCTAAGGGTTTAAAAATTGAGTTTAAAATATATTGAAAATCGGGTAATAAAAATCATTTCTATGCAAAAATACCATAAAGACACGTCCAAATATTGTAAAAATGCGACATGTTATCTGTTCATAAAAACCTACCCTTTAACCGCGTGCGCATACTGCTCGACAGACGTCAAGTGAATCCCCACTTGCTTCATGATGCCCTGCATATCTATACTATCACCATGGGCACTTTGGAGCATCAGTCCGGCAAAGGACGCTTCTAATGGATTGGTCGCTGCGGCTTTTTGTCCCAAAAGAGCCTCTTTGGGTAAGTTTTCAACGGTAAAAGTAGTGCCATGAGCCTTTTCAAATATATCCACTACCTGTTTGGGACTGAGCGGTTCGGGTCCGCCAATGGCAATAGACCGGTTATCTGAATAGCTATTATCGAGAGCCGCCACCGCCAAACGGGCAACATCTTTGTATGAAATCCAGCTCAATTTATTGTCACCGTCACCATAAATGCGGGCTTGGCTTTGCGGATAGTTGAAACCCAAAGCGGGGCTGAGCCAAACCTCCATAAAATAACTGGCTTGTAGGCTGCTCCAATTCATGCCGCTTTCGGCAAGGGCGTGTTCAACAGCCCGTTTAGCTTCTGACAATGGGAAAGTATTGTCCGGATTATCGAAAAAAGAAATAAAAACGAAGCGTTTCACGTGGGCATTTTTCGCCGCATCCACCAAATTGAGTTGCCCTTGATGGTCAACCGTTTCGATATTGTCACCTTCCCGCATGGAAAACGTGCAAGAAGCCGTTGAAATCACTTTTTCTATACCGGTGCAAGCCGCGGCAAGTGAAGCCGGATTTTTGAGGTCGCCGATAACAATCTCTGCCCCCAACGATTTAAGGTGATTGACTTTGTCGGGGTTAGAATCCTGA
>JANPGW010000064.1:0-47802 GCA_031424115.1 Saprospiraceae bacterium
CTGACACCTCGATTCCGAAATATTTAAATGATTATTTCAAACCAATATAAAATCCAATGATGAAAAAATTTTTACTATTATCCTTTTCCATTCTGACAATGACTCTTGCGGCTCAGAAAAAACAGCTTTCTTATTATTTGCCGGATAATATTTCGTATGATAAAAATATTCCGACACCCGAGGAGTTTTTTGGTTTTCAAATTGGAGAACAACATGTGAGCCATGACCAGTTAGTGTCTTACATGAAAGAATTAGATAGGCTATCGGATAGAATCACGTCGAAAATGATTGGGCGCACCCACGAAAATCGCTCGGTTATGGCATTGACGATTACGTCTCCCGATAACCAGCGCAATATTGATAAAATAAAGGAAGACCATGTGAAATTAACCGACCCCTCAGTATCCGCCGGTTTGGATGTGTCGAAAATGCCGATTGTGGTGTATCAAGGGCATTCCATACATGGCAATGAACCGAGTGGTGCCAATGCCGGTATTTTAGCCGCCTACTATTGGGCTGCCGCTCAAAGCCCTGAGGTTGATGAAACGTTGAAAAATATAGTCATTCTTTTTGACCCCTCTTTCAACCCCGACGGCATGCAGCGTTTCAGCCAATGGGTCAATATGCACCGTTCTAAAAATTTAGTATCTGACCCGGCAAGCCGTGAATTCAGCGAAGTGTGGCCTTATGGTCGTACCAACCATTATTGGTTCGACCTCAACCGCGATTGGCTCGTGGCACAACACCCCGAATCGCAAGCGCGTTTAGCTTTTTTTCATGAGTGGAAGCCCAATATATTAACCGACCACCACGAAATGGGCAGCAATGGCACCTTCTTTTTTATGCCGGGCGAACCAACGCGGGTTAATCCTTTTACACCTAAAAAAAATCAGGAATTGACCGGTAAAATTGGTGAGTTTCACGCTAAGGCTTTGAATAAAATCGGCTCATTGTACTACACCAAACAAGGTTTTGACGATTTTTATTACGGCAAAGGCTCCACTTATCCTGATGTGAATGGCTCAATTGGCATTCTGTTCGAGCAGGCGAGTTCACGCGGCCATCTGCAACGCACCACGAATGGTTTGTTGAGCTTCCCTTTCACTATAAAAAATCAATTGACTACTTCTTTTTCAACAATTGAAGCGGCGAAAAATTTGAGGGTCGAAATCTTAAATTATCAGCGGGATTTTTACAAAAACGCCAAAGAGGAAGCCGCCAAAGACACTCGAAAAGCTTACGTTTTTGGGGATAAATACGATAAATCTCGGGTTTTTCATTTTATTGAAATCCTAAAACGGAGCCAAATTAAAGTGTATGAACTCAATCAAAATACCCAAGGCTTCGAAAAAGGCTTGGCTTACATAGTCCCCACTGAACAACAACAATATAAACTCATTAAAGCCTCTTTTGAGCGGTATATGGAGGGCAGTCACGGACTTTTCACTGATTCTATTTTTTATGATATTTCGGCGTGGACGCTGCCGATGGCTTTCGGTTTGGATTTTAAACCTTTGGATGGTGGCAGTTTTACCTCTAATTTGTTAGGTAAGGAGCTAACAGATTGGACTTTCCAACCCGGTACCATTGTCGGAGGACAAAGTAGTTATGGGTATGCTTTTGCGTACGATGATTACTACGCGCCCAATTTGCTAAATGCGCTCTTGCAAGACAATATTGTCGTGAAAGTATTGACGAGCCCCTCAAAAATTGAAACCGCGGATGGTGTCAAATCTTTTGATTATGGTACAATCGTGGTTTCACCCCAAAATCAAACCAAATCGGTAGAAGCTATTTTTAACACCCTCCAAAATGCCGTCAAAAAAACCGGTGTGACGGTTATTGCGCTGAAAACAGGTCTGTCTACTGAGGGGGTAGATATGGGCAGTCCGTCATCGGTCACAATGAAAAAACCAATCGTGGCGATGCTCGTGGGGGAAGGGGTAACGAATAATGATGCAGGCGAAGTGTGGCATTTGCTCGATACTCGCTACGACATGGCTTTGACTATGATTGATGTAGCGAACATCAACCGCCTTAATTTGAGTAGCTATACCAGTTTGGTTTTGGTAGATGGCTCATATTCTGCGATGGTAGCAGCGAAGTTGAAAGAATATGCAGCGGGTGGCGGTACTTTGATTGCCATGGGCAGAGCAGTTAAGTTTTTGAAAGCCAATGATTTAGCGGCCGTGGATTTTAAAACCACTAAAAAGGAAGCTAAATCCGATCAGCGTCCTTACGCTAAATTAGAAAGTGATGAAGGCTCAACCGTTATCGGTGGCGCTATTTTTGAAGCCAATGCGGATTTGTCGCATCCCTTACTTTATGGTTATCATTCTATAAAAATACCCGTTTTCAGAGCAGATACTTTTTTCATGGACATGCCCCAAAATGTCTATGCTGCACCTTTGGTTTATACTTCAAATCCATTAGTGAGTGGCTACATGAAGACAAAATGGAACGACATGGTGAAAAATTCGCCGTCAATCATAGTCTCACAAGCGGGTTTAGGTCGCTCAATCTGTATGGTGGATAATCCAAATTTCAGGGCTTTTTGGTATGGTACCAATAAAATATTTGCCAATATGATTTTCTTTGGGAATATTATCCAATCGGGGGCAATGGAAGTGCCAAAACCTTCTGATAAAAAACCTTAAAAATACGTAGAGCGGATTTTAATCCGCCAAAATTTGAACAAATATTTCTACTAAATCAACAAAAAATAGAGTATCTTAGCTGGTCAAAATAGAACCAAAAATTTGTTAACTAAAATACTTCTATGATGAAACTCACCAATAACTTCTATTTACAAGAGTTCGTACCGCGTGATTTTTATAATGAAAATCAAGAAGGTTCACTCAAATTTATTGATAAACGCATAGTGTCGGCTTGCCAATTCATCCGTGAAAAAATAGGCAAACCTATTACTATTAACAATTGGCTCAATGGCGGCGAACGGCAATTCTCCGGATTGCGCCCGTTCGTGTGCAATGTAGGTGTCATGTATTCTCAACATAAATATGGGCGAGCAGCTGACCTGAAATGCGAAGGCATGAACGGTGAAGAATTGCGGCAGGTCGTTAAACGATATTGGGAAGATCTCAAACAATATATCACCACCATCGAAGCAGATACTGAAAATTGGCTGCACATAGATTGCCGCTGGACTGATAATCCTGATGAATTGCTCATTGTCCCAAATCCATTTAAAGAAACACGCGGGCTCGAACCCATACAATTGAGCAAAAATGGTGTATACGATATAGGCGAATATGACGGTTGGGATTGAATCACCTCGTGGGCGGTTTAATTTAGAAAGTGCTATATCAAGAGGTCATGAGAAATGATGGAGTAAATAAAATGTTTTTTTTGGCGGAAAGAACAATTTGGAATAAAAAAAATATTCCTTTTAAACTTCAAAATTAAATTTTGAAAATTTTGAAAAAATTTTCTTAGATAGCGAATATTTAATAATTTTAAACAATATACAGAATTATATTTCGAGATATTAAGTTTTCCATATCCACTTAGTTATATTTTATCAAGTCATTCTGCTGAAAAATTATTAAAAATTTTAACACATTGTTGACTTGAATTTCGATAATTAAAAAAAACTCCTTAACTTAGCTTCTTAAAACAGCGGGGAGACAGTCCCCATTCATGAAACATTATTTTTTTACATCAAAAACAAGCACACACTATGGGGCCTAATTCCTTTAGAAATCTCACTTATGCTGCTGTAATAGCTGTAGTCGGAGCACTTGGCTATCTCGTTTATCAAGCTAATAAAAGCAAACAACGCGTGAATCCCAGCGTTGAAAGCACAACACCTTTGAGCGGTTATACCGACTCTCCGGGTAGTATAGCTGGAAATACAACAACTACTACTACACCCGACGAAACTTCAACCAACACCGTTGATGGTAGTATAGTAGGCAATAACAATGCAGCTGTGTCTAACCCTACGGATTATTCAACACCTTCGAAGACTTCTTCAACAGAAGTTAAAGAAGTCGTTGCTGAAGAACCCGGTACTATCAGTCATTCAAAAGGAAAAGATGATGGTATTGCTTCATCTGAAAAGAAAACAGTCACCGCAAAAGGCATTAAAAGCAAATCCGTCGCAAAACCGAAAGAAAAATTCGATGCGGGTTTGACGTCCGGTGACTATATGGCTATAGCCGGCTCATTCGCCAGCAAAGACAATGCAGAAGCGTTGGTAGCTAAATTGAAAAAACAGGGTTTTACTCACGCGGAAGCCGTTAAAATGGAAAATTCTGCGAACACTTATGTGGTTGCAGGTTATTACAAATTTAAGGGTGGTGCAGACGCAGCTGTTCGGACATTAAAAGCTAATAAAGTGTCGGCTATCGTTAAGAAAAAATCAGGAGATATTTATAAGTCGTCTCCAGCTCCAACCAAACCTGTTTCTACATCAAAATCTGCTGCCAAATCCGGTGCAAAGCCTATATGATATTCAATTTAAAGTATAAAAAAACGCCTTGCTCAAACCAAGGCGTTTTTTTATACCCTCTTTTATTATTATATCCAATTGTTGGGGTTTTCAAAAGAATTAAGTAAATTTGCAATCAAGGATTCAAATTATTCTATAACCAAAATATCTCAAGTAATAGCTATGGAAGCAATAACCACATCGGTTGAAATTATAGATTATTCTCCCGAATATCAGGAAGATTTCAAAAATCTGAATATGGGATGGATGGATCAATTTGATATGAACAGCAGTCACAGAGCCATGATTGAAAACCCGGAAGAGCAAATTATCAAAAAAGGTGGGTCTATTTTTTTTGCAGAAGTGGATGGAAAAATAGTGGGAACCGGTGCTTTATTGCGCGAAAGCAACAAACTTTATGAAATTGCCAACATGGCTGTCACCCCTCAGTATCAGGGCAGACATATCGGTAAAGCTTTACTAAAAAAAGCCATAGATAAAGCAGTTCAAGCCGGTGCTAAACAAGTTTATTTGATTACAAGTACAAAATTAAAAACATCTGTCGAAATGTACCGCACTTTCGGCTTCCGAGAAACCCTTTTCGACCCTGAAATGTCAATTTATGATGGTTCAGATGTGAAAATGGTGTTGAATTTGAAGTAAAATTGTTATATTGTTGTATTGCTATATTGTTATGCCAATTGGGATTATAGCAATACAACAATATAGCAATACAACGTTTACACTATTCTTGAATAATGGTCGCTCGATTGACAAAATATTTGGTTTCACCTCGCCAAAAGAGCTCTTTTAAGTACTCTGTATAGTACAATGTTACCCTTTTACCTGACATTTCAGCCTCTTGAAGAGATTTAATAGCACTGGCATCAGTCACTGAAAAATACCAGATATTACCTCCGGCAACCGTTTGAGTACCATCATTGGGCATCATAACAGCGCTCATTTGTAACTCTCCTTCCCAAGTTTTGAAAACATAACCTTTATGGCTAAACTTACGCAACAATCCTGTGCGACTACCCTCGCTATACGGATAATACAAGATGATAGATGCCCAAATAGCACCGCCTAAAGCGAGGATGCCTACAAGCCAAAAGAATTTGCGCCGTAAATGCCATGAAGCAACTTTTGCTTTTACACCTTCTCCGATTTCATTAATTGCCATATTGAATCTATTTTTGAATGGTTAATTATTTTTAATTTTATGTAAAAAAAAGAATTTTAATGTGCTTCTAACCAATTGTTACCAACACCAACGCCCACTTCAATAGGGACTTTTAGGTTGGGTAAGGCATTTTTCATCCCGTTTTCAACAATATTTTTTATTTCTTCCAGCTCCGGTTTATAAACATCAAAAACCAATTCGTCATGCACCTGCAATACCATTTTTGTTTTTAATCGCTTCGCTTTCAATATGTTATGAATGTTGATCATCGCAATTTTTATCATATCTGCTGCCGAACCTTGAATAGGAGTATTAATTGCTACCCGTTCCGCATTGCTACGCGCTAAGGAATTACGACTGTCAATATCTCTTAATATTCGACGCCGTCCCATGAGGGTGGTCACATATCCATTTTTACGGGCTTCTTCCACGACTGTCTCCATATATTTTTTCAAATCTTTATATTGAGTGAAATATTGCTCAATCAGTTGCTTCGCTTCGAGGCGAGGAATACTCAATTGCTGCGACAGATTTTGCGCTCCGGCGCCGTAGAGAATACTAAAATTTACTGTTTTGGCATTGCGTCTTTGTTCTGGTGTCACTTCATTCAACGGCACACCATACACTTTTGAGGCAGTGGCTTGGTGAATGTCCAAACCTTGTCTGAAAAAATCAAGCATTGCAGTTTCGTTCGCCAATTCGGCAATCAAACGCAACTCAATCTGACTATAATCCGCCGATAACAATATATAATCATCGTTGCGTGGAATAAATGCCTCACGTACACGCCGCCCTTCTTCTGTTCGGACTGGAATATTTTGGAGGTTAGGATTATTACTACTCAACCTCCCCGTGGCAGCCAATGCTTGATTAAATGAGGAATGGATTCTTCCTGTTTTCGGGTTAATCATGCGGGGCAAAGCCTCCACATAAGTGGATTGCAATTTGGTTAAACCGCGATAATCCAAAATAGCGCGAGCAATGGGATAACTTTCCGATAGCTCACTCATTTTTTCTTCATCGGTCGCATATTGGTCTGTTTTACCCGTTTTTTTCCAACGATAAGGAATTTTTAATTTATCAAACAATACATCTCCTACTTGTTTCGGTGATGATATATTGAAGCGCATACCCGCTAACTCATAGACTTTGTTTTCATACTCTCGGATTTTTACATCTAAGACCTTTGCATAATCGTTCAAATAGTCAGCATCCACCCTAATACCATTGAATTCTAACTCTGTCAAAACTTCAACCAGCGGTATTTCAATCTTATGGAATAAATCATTAAAATTTTGAGCTACTAATTTGGGTTTTAAAAACTCAAACAATCTATAAGTCACATCAGCATCTTCAGCGGCATAGTCTTTCACTTTATCAACGTTCACATCGCGCATCGAGAGCTGATTTTTACCTTTACCAATCAGCGTTTCAATTGAAACCGGTTCATAATGTAGATACGTTTCAGACATGTAATCCATATTGTGCCGCAAATCCGGTTCAATCAAATAATGCGCAATCATGGTATCAAACTCCACGCCTTGCATTTCGATATCATACCATTTCAGAATAATTAAATCGTATTTGATATTTTGACCGATTTTTTTTACATCCGGATTTTCAAATAGGGGCCTGAATTCCTCTAAGATTTGTTGAGCAGCGGTTCTATCAGCCGGCACGGGTACATAATATCCTTCATAAGCGGCTGTTGAGAAAGACATACCGACCATATCCGCCTTATTGGCATCAATGTTCGTCGTTTCAGAATCATAAGCGAATAGCTTACTTTCCGTTAATTTTTGAATTAATTCAGCTCGTTTTTCAGCAGTATCTACCAATACATAATAATGGAGGGTGTTATTGATATTCTTATCAGCTTTCGTATAACTCGGTAAACCACTGTGGCTGCTGCCGCTATCGTTTGGATTGTCGGATACTGAGGGGGTAGCCGTTGTACCGGCAATGGCACCAAAAAGGTCACCTTGCAACCCAATTTTATGCGCCGCCGCGTGGATAATGGCTTGGTCATCTACCTCTTTAGTATCATTACCCAATATCTCTTTCGCAATGGATTTAAATTCTAATTCTTTGAAAATTTCAGCCAGTCGCTCTTTATTATATTCACTCAATCTATAATCTTCTGCGTGAAACTGAACCGGGACATTAATGTCAATTAAAGCCAATTTTTTGGATAACATCCCTTTGTCCGCAAAATTGGTGAAGATTTCTTGTTGTTTGCCTTTCAGTTCGCTGGCATGTGCAATGATATTTTCGACCGAGCCATATTTTTCCAAAAGAATTGACGCTGTTTTAGGCCCAATTCCCGGCATACCCGGAATATTATCCGACGCATCCCCTTGCAAGCCGAGCATATCCACTACTTGATCCACGTTTTTAATCTGCCAATTTTCACACACCTCATTCACTCCCCAAACCTCTGCATCGTTGCCATTTTTGGCCGGTTTGTATAAAAAGATATTTTCGCTCACGAGTTGCCCGTAATCCTTATCAGGCGTCATCATATATACTTGAAAACCCTCTTTTTCCGCCTGCTTGGCCAAAGTACCGATAACATCATCCGCTTCAAAACCCTCCGCCGTAACGATAGGAATATTCATACCTTTCAAAATCTCCTTGATATGCGGGATGCCAAAAGAAATATCCTCGGGTTGAGAATCGCGATTGGCTTTGTAAAGGTCAAACATCACATGCCGAAAAGTTGGCGTCGGCAAATCGAAAGAGACCGCTAAATGGGTCGGTTTTTCTTTTTTCAAAACGTCGAGCAACGTCCGAGTAAAACCGCTGATACAGGAAACATTCCATCCTTTGGAGTTCATCAAAGGGCGAGTAATAAAAGCATAATGCGCCCGATAAACCAGCGCGTGACCATCCAAAAGGAAAAGTTTTTTCATGAAAATCTTTTAATAAATTTCGATAAGCAAATGTAATAAACTGTCGGGTAAATCCCAAACAAAACACTTTAAGCCAATAACTTTTCAAGAGCGTGGTACTCGATGCCGTAGTGTTTTTTGATGGCTGCCACTTGTCCAAGTGCCTCTTTGTTCGGTTGGCTTTTGATGCCGACTATCATAACATTTTTAGGCGTGTGTTCCGTACTGATAAACTCAAAAACCTTTGTTTTGTAACCAGAGGCTTCCATCAATAAAGCCCGCATACCGTCGGTCAGCAATTCCGCCTGACGTTCTGCCATGATGCCGTATTTTAGAATCGGTTGCATTTCGTTTTTCACATCCAATTGTTTTCGGATTTGCTTATGGCAGCAAGGCGCCACCACAATGATTTTGGCATCCGATTTAATGCCTTTGGCAATAGCAATATCCGTTGCCGTATCGCAAGCATGGAGGGCGATGAGCATATCAAGTCGGTCGGTTTGGTAGTCATTGATGTCTTGAGCGATGAATGTCAGGTGGTCAAAATGATTCTTGACAGCCAAATCATTACAAAAATTCGTTAAATTTTCTCTGAGTTCGAAGCCCGATACTGAGGGGGTCATTTTGAGATGGTTCACCAAATGGTCATACAGCGCAAAAGTCAAATAGCCTTTTCCGCTGCCAAAATCAGCGATAATACTGTCATTGGGCATATGCCCTTCTTTCAAAAGGCTGTCAATAATTTCGATATATTTATTGATTTGCTTGAATTTTTTCTGCCCTGTTGGCGTTACCATACCTTTGGCGTCTGTGATGTCAAGTGCCTGAAAATACGGTTGGGTAGCATCCAACAAGCGTTTTTTCTCTTTATTATGCGCTAAATTGAGCGGTTCAGACGCTGTTTCTGGCTTTTTAAAACCAGTATTGTTATTGACTGAAATTTTTGGGTCTTCCCCTTTTTTGTTAAAAGTTAAAAATGTATCACCGTCAACAGTCAAAAGAGCGGCTATTAAAAAGGTATTACCTAACAGATTTTGTATAAAAGCAACCCCCGAGGTTTCGGGATTAGACCCCTCAGTATAGTCATAGTTTTTGACCTCATCGCGGGTGGTATAGCGAAAAGTGAAAGACAATTTTTGAGTATTTTTGATTTCGACGAGCCGGACATAGACATTCTTCAAATCCGATTTTTGCTTCGGTTTCGACAATGTCAATTTGATAAGCGTTTGATTCTGAACACTTTCCGTGATTTTTTCAATAAATAAAGCCAGAGTCTTGTTTTCCATCATGCGCAAAGTTACGTTTTTTGAGGCGTTTGTGGAAACAAAAGTGCTTTTGGGAAAACCTAAAAGTGAGTTACATATGGGAAAGATTCATTGGGGTTGTTTATGGATTATAGTTTTTCTGTTATATTATAAAACCCGTGCCTCCATCATAAAGCGGTGACACGGGTTTTAACCCAACACATAAGCCCCCAGCCGACAAATAATCAACCACAGGCTTATATATGAAACTTTATTCCTTCGCTCAAACCAACTTCTTAAAATTATCAAGACAAGATTTGGCATCAGCTAAAGGAGACACTACATAGTCCTCAATCTCGACTATCAGCATTTTCAGACCTGCCAATTTGCGATTAGCCAAAACGCCTTTGAAGTCCACATCTCCTTGACCGATAATACACGATTTATGCTTATTATCCGTTGTACCACGTTTGTTGCCATCTTTCATGTGGCTCAGTTCAAAGCGTTTGGGATACTTTGTGAACCAGTCAATCGGGTTTTGATTGGCATACACGACCCAACCCATATCCATTTCGATGGTCAGATTTTTAGCATCCACTTCTTTCAGCATGGTATCAAACATGGTCTCGCTGCCTAATTTGTCAAACTCGAATTCGTGGTTGTGGTAGCCCAATTTCAGACCATTTTTGTTGAATAATTCTCCTGTTTTATTCATCACGCCGCAGAGACTTTTAAACGCATCGAGGTTTTCTTTATCTTCTTTGATAATAGAAGAACTGACAAAATACTTTTGCCCTACGGCAAGGGCATCTTCCATCATGCGTTTAAAATCATCCGTAAAATCCCCCTTGGTTTTATCAAAATCGGTGGATTTTAAGACAAAATGCGCCGAAGGCATCGTCAAACCCGATTCAGCCAGCAGCATTTTCATTTGTTTAAGATCGCTCGCACCTTGCCATTTGCGATTGCTGTAACCATACCCTTCGACGTAATGATAGCCCATTTTCGCCAATTCTTTAAGGGTACTGAGGGGGTCTTTTTTCATATCATCCCGAACGCTGTACAGCTGAATACCGAAACGATGGCGTTTTGCCATATCAAAATGAGGAGCCGCTAACATAATGCCAGCTACTGCTAATCCTGAGTTTTTAATAAAAATGCGTCTGTCCATTATTGAATATTTAAAGACTTATTTACAGTTGCGAATAAGCCGTTGGTTCTAAAAAGGTTTTATAAATTTTGGAAACCGTGTTAGCGTATTCCGGTGCTTTAGATATTTTTTTCCACACATCATCAGCGCTGAATTTTGCCCAGTTTTTATCCCGCTCTTCCAAATTTTTAAAAGTAAGCATATAGGTCAATCGAGGCATATTACCGCCGGCAATGACTTCTCCAAAAAATACCGGATTTAAACCCGTTCGATAAAAAATATCAAATTCATCCTTATTGAACATCAATACTTTTCGGCGAAGGGCATCGTCGCTGTAGCCTTCATAGCTACGAACTTCAAAAATACGCGGTTCATTTTTGGTGGGCAATAGCTTCGGTAAGCCATCAAAAGCGAGCATCAAAGATGAACTCACACGGTTGTAAGGGGCTTTATCAGCCGGAAGATTATAGTAATCTACGGATGCTTTTTTATACCCTTCGTCCGTTTTTATTTTCTCATTGATGGACTTGAAATCTTCGAATGAAGCGTAAGGAATGAGCATATAGACCTTTGCAGGGTCGGATTTGCCAATTTCAGAAAACACGCCAATGGTTTTAATGCCGTATTTATTGAAAGCCGGAATCAGCGCATTTTTGAAGTATTTCTCTACCTCACCGCGAGGCGAATTAAAGTTAAATTCGTACTCTCGCCATTCGTAAATCTCTTTTTGAGCGGGATTCGGTTGCGTTTCCAGAGAATTGGTTGCCCATACTGAGGGGGTCGCCAAAAGGGATGTTTTAACAAAATTTCTTCTTTTCATTGTCTATAAAATTTAGTTACCATTATTTATGGTAAATATAATCATCCGACGGAGAAATCAAGCCTGATACGGCAGATTCATTTTTTTTTTCGATAAACCGTAAAATGAATAAATCGAGATATTAAACTCAGATATGTTTGATAAAGAACGGTGTATCATTGCTTTTGACCCCTCCCTGTAAATCTAATATTTTTATTTTATTACATATATTTTCTGTTTTTCGTGGAACTTTCAAGTGACAGATTATTGTTAAATATGAATTAAATATTTTCATAATTTATTAATTTTAACTACCATGAAACTCAATACCTTAAAAACAATCAGCCTCTTTATGGCGTTTTTTCCCACATGTTTGTTCAGTCAAAATTTTAAATCACAGGCAATTTGGTCATTTGATTTGCAGTTTGATTTCAGCAAATCCGATATCCGCCCCGTGCACTATCCGCGTTTAGATTCTTTGGCTAACGCCGTGTCAAAAGATTCTTCCCTTTTTATTGATTTAAACGCTTATACCGACGCCATCGGGTCGGATAAAGCCAATCAGGAACTCTCGATAAACAGAGCAAAAGCTATTTATGAGTATCTGGTAGAAAAAGGTATCTCAAAAAATCGTTTGGTCTATAACGGTTACGCCAATTGGGAATTGATTTATGACGACCCACAAACTTTTGAACAAGACGCCGCTAATCGGCGGGTGGAGATACGGATATTGAGCAAAGATGAATTTAAGAAACTGAAAAAAGAAGCCACGGGCACGCATTAATTCTTTAAATCTTTTTTGGCGCATTTCAATGGGGCAATTCATTTTTTGTGGCAATAAATTTGCCTATACCTTCGTGTTGAAATCAATGAAAAATGTATATTTTTTTATATATAAACGATATATATTTTTACCCTTGTTTTGATTTGTATTAAAAAATAGATAATTTCGTTCAGTTTAATTAAATATCATTTCATAATTTAAAAAAAAACCATTTTACAATGAAAACAACCATTCTCGCCTTTTTCATTACCATTTTAAGTTTGTTATCTTCTAACACTGTATCTGCACAACAGGAGTTCACATGGGATTACTACAAAGTATCGTTAGAATTGCCCGATGATTTTAAAGTTGTGAAAAATACAGATAATGAATTTGAATGTGATGGACAAGGGATGCATCTCTATATGTATGTCTTTGACGACGGCGATGTGACGCTTGAACAAATGAATAAAGCGACCCATAAGTTGGGCAGAGATCTCAAATTTGAGATGAAAGATGATCATTATGAAGTTGACCACAATGGTTTCGAAGGTCAATACATTTTAGGTTATACTGAAGGACATCAAGTGATGCTGGCTGGCTTGATTAATCCAAAAAATTCAACCAATTTTTTCATCGTTATCATCTTTGAAGATGGCGACCATGTGGCTGAAAAAGACGGACAGGCAATTCTTGCAAGTCTTAAAAATGACGAATAATTAACATGGGTAATAGTTAAAAAGCAATGGGCAATTGTAATCACCCATTGCTTATTAGCTATTACCCATTCAAAGAAAATCCATCGGGTCTTCAACTATTCTCAGGTTTTCATTAAAACCATCAATTTTTAGCATATCCGCTTCGTTGATATCAAAATCAAAAACATCAAAATTTTCTGTGAGCCGTTTGTGACTGGCAGATTTTGGAATGGTAGAAACACCGTGCTGCAAAGCCCAGCGCAAGATAATTTGGGCAGGCGTTTTACCGTATTTTTCAGCGAGATTCACCAGTTTGGCATCGGTCATGCGTTCGCCCCGCACCAAAGGTGTATAAGCTTGCAATTGAATCTGCTTGGATTGGCATTCCCGTAACAATTCTTCAAGAAATAAATAAGGACTGAATTCTACTTGATTGAGCGCAGGCACTATCTCAGCATAGGTTTCCAACTCTTTCAAAAAAGGTTCTAAATAGTTGGCTACCCCTATGGCTCGGACACCCCCCTCAGTCTCATTGGTCGCTGATAAATTATATAGGTGTTCTAACGCTTGCCAAGTACTTTTCCGCGTGGCTTTAAGAGGCCAGTGCACAAGATACAAGTCGATATAACCGCAACGGAGTTTTCTCTGACTTTCATCAAATGCTCTTAGCGTTTTATCATAACCCTGATCATCGTTATGAACTTTGGTAGTGAGAAAAATCTCGTCTCGAGGAATACCGCTTGCCCGTATGGCATTACCAATTTCTTTTTCATTGTTGTACATAGCTGCCGTATCAATCAACCGATAGCCGATTTCTAACGCCCACGAGACAGCTTGTTCTGCCTCTTTGCCGTACATATCATAGACACCTAAGCCCAATAATGGCATTTTTATCCCATTGTTAAGTGTCGTATAGAGTTGTTTGTTTTTCATGATTAAAAGTGGTTTTAGAGTAAAAATTAAAATTCAACCAAAAATAGTAATTATAATTGGTGTTTTTTATTGGCTATACTGAGGGGGGTAAAAAACAAAAAGTCGAAGCAGTTTACACCGTTCCGACTTTTTGTTTTGCAAAAACTTATTGTATAATTCAGATAAAGACGAGTTGTTTCACTTAGTAGATAAATTCAACAGCTTAGGTATATTTATCGTCCATTATTTATCACCTGTCTGCCGACAGGCAGGTTTATCATTTCTTTCTAAGCCGCTTTTAATTTCGTCAATTTAGATTTACTCAATTTCTCTCGGGCATACGTGCGCGTGATTTCAAACTCTTTGATATCTTCAAAAGAAGGAATTTCAAACATCAAATCCGTCATAATCGCCTCGCAAATTGAGCGAAGACCCCGTGCTCCAAGATTGTATTCCAATGCAGTAGTAGCAATATATTCGACAGCACCCGGAGTGAATGTAAGTCTCACGTTTTCATATTCAAACAATTTTTGATACTGCCGAATGATTGAATTGCGTGGTACAGTGAGAATATTAATTAAAGTCTCCAGATTAAGCGGTTCCAGATGCGCCAAAACGGGCAAACGACCCACCAATTCGGGAATCAAACCAAAACTCTTGATGTCTTGTGGAGAGATGTATTGCAACAAGTTTTCGCGGTCAATCTGAGCTTTTAACTCTGCATTGAAACCGATAACTTGAGTATTCATCCGCCGAGCAATGATTTTTTCGATACCGTCAAAAGCCCCACCGCATATAAATAAAATATTATTTGTATTGACCGTTATGAGTTTCTGTTCGGGATGTTTTCGCCCACCCTGCGGCGGCACTTGAACGTCCGTACCTTCCAGCATTTTTAACAGACCTTGCTGAACGCCTTCGCCTGAAACATCGCGAGTGATACTTGGGTTATCGCCTTTGCGGGCGATTTTATCAATTTCATCCACATAAACAATGCCGCGTTCAGCAGATTTGACATCATAATCGCATACTTGAAGTAGACGTGAAAGCATGCTTTCAACATCTTCGCCTACATAACCCGCTTCTGTGAAAACAGTAGCATCCACGATAGAAAAAGGCACATTCAAAAGCTTAGCAATGGTTTTTGCCATCAAAGTTTTGCCCGTACCGGTGCGGCCGACAAAGAGGATATTGGATTTTTCAATCTCCACATCATCATCGGTTGTCTTTTGAGTCAACCTCTTATAATGGTTATAAACCGCTACTGAAAGCACCTTTTTGGCATCTTCCTGACCGACAACATATTGGTCAAGATAAGCTTTAATCTCAGCCGGTTTTTTGACAATCGGCGTCCATTCTTTGTCCTCTTTCTTGACCGATTTTTTCTTCTTAGAAGCAGGATTAGCGGTTGTACCCAATTCTTGCTCGATTATTTCGAGGGCTTGTTCAACACAAATTTCACAGATATGCCCTTCTGCACCCGCAATTAGAATGCCTACTTGCGATTTATCACGTCCGCAAAACGAACAATAATATCCAGGATTTTTTCGACTCATTGTTTATAATGAAGAATGAATAATTTACACTTTTTTAACACCTCTTACCAATACTTCATCAATCAAGCCGTATTCTTTTGCATCTGTACTTGACATCCAATTATCGCGGTCAGAGTCTTTTTCAATCTCTTCAAAAGATTTTCCACAATTTTCAGCCATAATTTGATACAGCGAGTGGCGCAACGTTCTGATGAGGTTATAGCTGATTTCCATGTCAGAAAATTGACCCGACATACCGCCTGAAGGTTGGTGAATCATTACTAAACTGTGCGTTAAGGCACTTCTTTTGCCTTTAGAACCCGAACAAAGTAGGAAAGCACCCATTGATGCTGCCATACCCGTACAAATGGTCGCAATATCCGGTGAAACATATTGCATAGCGTCATAAATACCCATACCGTCAATCACCGAACCGCCCGGGCTATTGATGAACATTTGAACATCGCGTTTAGGGTCTGTACTTTCCAAAAAAAGCAATTGCGCTTGGATAACATTCGCTACATAAGCATCAACAGGCACGCCCATGAAGATAATTCTATCCATCATCAAGCGACTGAAAACGTCCATTTGAGCCACATTTAACTGTCTTTCTTCGATAACAGCCGGTGTAAAATTATTGATATTTGGTACAGTTGCGCCTTGTACACTTTTTGCCATGTAGTTTTCAAGGTGCATCGTACTCATGCCCATGTGTTTTGTGGCATATTTTTTAAATTCATCTTTAGGAAACATAATTGATCCTTATTTAGTGTATTTTTAAAAATGGTTTTAGAATGAAGATACTTTTAGGCTTAGGGTAATTTTTGACGAAAGATACACTTTGTATGACGTTTTAAACAACATTTTATTTTAAAATAACAATGTTAGTGCTGAGATTTAAAAAAAATGTATTCATCATGATTCGTTTATCAAACATCAATGACATAAGTCCCAAATGTAACGCAAATTAGCAACCTTTGTTGAAATTCTGTGAAAAAAACAGCCGCACAAGCGACCTATAAGTTTACGCTATGCGGCTGTTTTTGTTGTTAAAATAAGGTAATTTGATAGTATGTTTTATAAAAAATTGACTATCAGTTACTTATGCTTCAATTTCTTCCACTTGCGTTTCTTCTGCAATTTCGCCTCGCGCTTTTGATGCTTCATAACGAGCAGCGGCTATAAGAGAATCGAATTCAGCAGAGGAGATAGACTTTTTATCAATTTCTACCAATCCTTTCATGGTATTAAACAGCTTTTCAGTCAATACGTCTTCGTACAATTCAGTTGCTTGTTTTTCGTCAGCCATCGCCCTGTCCACAAGGCTATTGATAAAGCTGTCATCCATCGGCATCATACCTCCCAAATAACCGCGTATTTTGTTTGCGTAGTGTTCGCGCAAATCTTCATCGGTCACCTGCACTTCGGCATCTTTCAACACCTTCGTCCGAATAAGTGTCCAACGCATATTGTTCGCAAAACCATTGTATTGTGCTTCAATTATCTGATCAGTATTGCGCTCATTTTGCGTTTTTAACCAACGTTTCAAGAAACTGTCGGGCAGTTCAATGTTGTTTTCGCTAATAACGCGGTCTTGAATATCGCGCAATAGAAGTGCATCCGCTTGGTTTTCGTAATTAGCAACCAGTGAATCTGTTATTATTTTGCGGGCTTCTTCTTCCGTTGCTACTCCAAAGTTCTTTTGAAAAAACTCTTCATTCAATTCAGGTTTCACGGCGCGCATAATTTTGACTATAGTGGCGTCAAAATTTTCATTCACTTCCCGACTGTCCGAATCTTCTAATCCAAGGAAATATTTGCGTGCATACTGAGGGGTAGTCTCTTTCTCCAATTGGAAGATATTAATTTGGAGTGAATCCCCTTTGGATTGCGTCAAAAAGACAGATTTCATGTCTTCCGTCATCCAATTGACCGACACACTGACTTCATTTTCTAAAGTACCGCCCACCTCTTTTATCTTCAACGTTACGATGTCATTTTCTTCAATCTGACCATCTACTTCTTTGTTTTCATTACCCTTTTCAATGACTTTTGCCACCTGCTCATCAATCATTTTGTCGTCAATAGTCACAGCATAGCGGTCATATTTTTCGCCTTTTAGGGCTTTTACTTCAAAATTAGGCAATAAACCGACATCAAATTTGAACGTCAAATCCTTAGGATCTTTCAAATCCAATTCAAATTTTTCTTGTTCGGTCGAAGGAATCGGTTGACCGAGCATATCCAACTTTTCAGTATCCAAATAATCGTTGAGAGCAGCCTGTACTCGCTCATTCACCGCATCCATAAGGAATTGCATACCGTACATTTTTTTCACCAATGTCGGCGGCGTTTTTCCCGGGCGGAAACCCTTCATAGTGGCTCTTTGAGTATATTGTTTGATGTCTTTCTTGACTTTGTCAAGATATTCTTCTTTAGGCAGGGTCACTGTCAATACAGCGTTCACCGAGTCAATATCTGTTCTGACGACGTTAGGCATTTTCTATAATGGATTTATGATGAATTAAAATTAATACATTCCGCTGATAATCAGCGCATTAGGAGAGCATAAATGCTAAAAGTAAAATGCTCAATGCTTAATTATCAATAGTCAAAGAATTATTGAAGTCATAAACATTGAGCATAGAGAATTGAACATTATTAATAATGTGCGGGTGGAGGGACTCGAACCCCCATGCCTTGCAGCGCTAGATCCTAAGTCTAGTGCGTCTACCAATTTCGCCACACCCGCATACGGTGTTGTATTTTGTTAAAAACTGTGCTTTTCTTCAAAAGCGGTGCAAAGATAATAGAGTTTTGAAAAAATAAAAACTTACCTATCAGTATTTTTTTATTTTTTTTTTGAAATGCTCTAATAGATATATCATAAATCATGAAAAGAATGAATTTACATTTTTAATAACTTAATTAGAAATATCTACTCAACTTGTTGTATAAATTGCATAAATACATTAGTTTTGAAGTAAAATAAAAAGAAATGACAACAGTTAATCTGACAACTGAAACCATAAGTGTTACTAAACGTTTGCCTCGATACATCTCGTTGGAAAAGTTTAGAGCCTCGTATTCAGATATTGAAGACGAATATAAATACGAATGGAACAACGGCAAAATTGAGAAAACGAAAAACATAAAATATTATCAAGCATTTTTGGAGATCCTACTGCTACGCCTTTTCGTTCAAACCAATGCCTTTCGATTAGGCGGTGGCATTTGTGCAGAAATGGAAACAATGACTTCTAAACTCCAACTCCGCAAACCTGATTTGGCTTTTTACACTTCTGAACAATTACGAATTATGCGCACCAAACAATTTCAAATACCAACATGGGTAGCTGAAATTATTTCTGATACAAATGATATGGTAGAAGTTGAAAACAAAATGCTCGAATATTTCAATGCGGGTGTACAAGTGGTTTGGCATATTATTCCACAAAAAGAAGTGGTGTATGTCTATACCTCACCTAATGACGTGACGATTTGTAGAGGTGAAACTATTTGTAGCGGAGCGCCTATCCTACCAGATTTTCAAATAAGTGCTAAAGATTTATTTGAGGAAAATTGAGTCGCAATTGGTAAGGTCGGATTATGGGTTTTATCCGCTATCGTTATCTTTTCTCTGTATGGATGCTACCCCTCAGTGTTTTTTTATTTTTTGAAAAAAAGGCTTATCTTTGTAAAAAGAATAAAAAATGACGACACCACAAGTTATTTATAAACCCCCAAAAGCGCGTATCCCTAAACCGCGCCTGTTAACTTATGACGATTACGTAAGGCTGACACCGTCCGATAATGGCAACTATGAACTACATCACGGAAATATCATTTATATGCCCTCTCCCACGCCCTCACATCAGATTTTTTCGGGTAATTTATTTACTGAAATGAACGTCCATGTCAGAAGACATAAATTGGGACGCGTCATGACAGCACCAATGGACACTGTTTTTACAATTCATGATACTTTCCAGCCCGATATTTTATTTATTGCTCAGGAAAGATTGGGTATTATTGGCGAAAAAAAAATTGAAGGCGCACCCGATTTAGTGGTCGAAATATTGTCTCCTGGTAATGACACCAAAGAAATGGCATATAAAAAGGTTATTTATGAGTTTTCGGAAGTTCGGGAATATTGGCTTGTCAACCTAACCAAAAAAACTTTAACTCAATATGAAAACAAAGATGGGGATTTTTATGTAAAATACATCTTTCAGCAAACGGATACCTTAACGTCTTTGGTGATTAAGGAATTCAAAGCCAATATGCAAGATTTATTTGATTTTTGAATAGCATAAATTACTTTTAAAAGACTCTCCCTTGTTATAAAAGCCCCTTTTCTATCGAAAAGAGGCTTTATAAATAAGGGGTGCTTCGCCCTATTGATTTTTTCCCTTTTGCGCTTAGTCGTCGTCCCTCCTCCCTCGCTTACTTTTTTTAGCTCATAAATTGGGTCGGCATGAACATTTAAGGGGCTACGGGACGAAGACTACCCGAAAACCAACATCGTGAATGCGGTCGCCGGGCGCGTAGTCGTTGCGCTTAGCCGAACGGCAATGCCGTCCGCCGTCGTCCCACGAGCCGCCGCGCAAAACCCGAAAAAAAGATAACTAAGCGGTCTTCCGTTTTCAACTTTCCACAATGATGCAAAGCATCGAATATTGCTTCTTGTGTTGCCAGATTATCCGTCAGCGGCTCAATCAAATGCTCAAAACCATAGCGTTTTGTCAGAACAGTTCCAAACGCTTCTGCATCAGCCACGGCATTGTTGAGTTTGGGATGATGCTTATACGCATTGATACCAATCGCCAAAAGGTAGTTTTTGCCCTTTCCCAGAAGTTCTGTCCCTTGTTTATTTACGTCTATCGCTCTGTCCATAGTTTTTTGATATTATTCCTACGAACAAAGTTAAAAAAAATGAAATATAACAGATTAGATTTTTCACTTCCCATCCTTCATCACCAACACCACCTTCCGAATATCCTTAATCTCCACCGTCGGATTCCCCTCCACCGCAATAATATCCGCTAAAAGTCCTTTTTTCAATCGCCCGACCCTGTTCGCAATGTGGAAAACGTCCGCATTGATGCTGGTTGCCGACTTCAATACATCGAGCGGTTTCATCCCATAATCCACCATCATTTCCAATTCACGGGCATTGTCGCCATGAGGGAAAACGCCGACATCGCCGCCAAAACAGATTTTCACCCCCGCCTCCAAAGCCTGTTTGAAAGTGACTCTTTTGGCTTTAATGCGATCCGGTTCGGGGTCAACTCCTTTTTTCCAGCCTCGGTATTGACTGATAGCGTCACCCGCCGCAAGAGTCGGACACAAACACACATTATTAGACGCCATAAGTTTAAAAATTTCGGGCGTGCCGGCGTCCCCGTGTTCAAGTGTTTCGCAGCCGCCCAAAATCGCTCGACGCATACCCTCAGCTGTGCCCGCATGAGCCACTGTTGGGCGACCACTGCTCGACGCCACTTCTACGATGCGCTTGATTTCGTCAATCGTGTAAGTCGGTCTCGATTCACCTGACCAACCCCAACGATAGTCGGCGTAAATTTTTATCACGTCCGCCCCCTTCCCTATTTGTCGGCGCACAGCTACGGTCAGATTGTCCACGCCGTCGGCTTCCTCAGCACCTTGTGGTACGGCAATGTCGGGGCTGTATCCTTTGGGCGCGTAACTACCCGTGGCAATCAATGCCCGTGTAGCGACTATCATTCTGGGTCCCTTAATCACGCCTTTTTCAATGGCTGTTTTCAAACCGACATCATCATAATCGGCCCCCTCAGTACCCAAGTCTCTGACGGTCGTAAAACCAGCTGCCAGTGTCTTTTGTGCATGGGCACTGCCGCGCACAACCCGTTCGGCACGGGATTCTTTCAGCACTTGGTCGTCCCAACTCACTTCATTGTAGGGGTGTAATAACAGGTGAGAATGTCCCTCAATCAAGCCCGGTAAAAGGGTCGCATTTTTATAATCTGTTGTCTGAGTGCCGGGCGGCAAATTTTTCTCTATAACCAATTGATTATCAACTGCTTCTATTTTATTGTCTTTGACCAAAATGCCCCATTTTTCGTGCAGTGTTTCACCGTCAAAAAGCCTATCCGCTTTGAGGTACACGTAGTTTTGAGCCATTATTTGACTTGACAAAAGGAGGATGAAAAGGATATGCTTCATATTTAATTTTAGTTTTAAATAAAAACGAAAGTACAGTTTTAGAGCAAACAATTTAATTTATTTAATTTTCAGAAAATTTTGAAAGTTCAGAAAATACATTTAACTTTGGATAGTTATTTCATTCAGCTTATAAAATTTTTGACTCATGAAAACGCTAAAGAATAAAGTAATCATCTACGACGACGTTTGCCCGTTGTGCCAAGCTTATACGGAAGGATTTGTTCAATTAGGTTGGTTGATGCCTGAAAACAGAATTGGGTTTGCCAATGCCCCCGCTGACATTATTGCCCGCATTGACATCAATCGCGCCCGACACGAAATCCCCCTTTATGACCGTGAAACAAAGCAAACTATTTATGGGAAAGAGGCGTTGTTTTTTATCATTGGCGAACAAATGCCTGTACTCCGTCCCCTCTTTCGATTTAGCCTTTTTCGGGGATTGATTTATGTCTTGTACCAAATTATCACCTACAATCGCCGCATCATAGCCGGTAGTAAAGCCCCCAAAGAAGGCTTTGATTGCGCGCCAGATTTTAATCTCACTTACCGATTGGTTTATATTGGTCTGGCAGCCTCGGGCAGTCTGTATTTAAGCAGAAATATGGTATTAAGCATTGATAATCAATATTTTATCCCCCTTATAGTTCTGATGGGTGCTATACTATGGGGTATTATCCCGAACCCTCGGGGAGGCTTTTATCGCGATTTTACCCGAAAAATTGACTATTTTGGACACCTCGCAACGGTGGTTTTGGTACTTCTTTTTTTGACACCTTTTGTGAATGGCACTTTGCCATTGATGTTGTTGGGGGTGTTTATGATGTGGCGGAGAATGCGTTAAAAAAGATAGAGCTTTCTTGTAACAATTGAAAATGGACAATACAATTTTGAAAAATAAAACTACCTTAGCTTTATCAAAATATGTAGAAACCGAAAATCTATCCAAAACGACTATGCTATGCCCTTTAAAAAAGCGCTCATTCCGGAGTATATTTTTTTTATTATTATCCTTGTTTTTATCTGTTTTGTCCGTCTCCGATTTTCAGATATGGCGATGGAACGCGACGAAGGCGAATATGCCTACGCCGCCGCCGAGATACTGAGGGGGGGCTTCCCATACCTTGATTTTTACAATATGAAGCTACCGGGCGTCTATTATTTCTACGCCACTATCTTTTTTTTCTTCGGAAAATCCATATCTGCCATCCGTTTGTGTGTGTTGGTTTTAAATATTTTGAATGGCTTTTTTATCAAAAAAATCGCCGAAAAATGGTTCGATGAGCGAGCTGGCTGGTTGACAGCAGGAGTGTATTTATTGGCTGCCGTGGGCACTCGGACGCAAGGGTTGGTGTCTAATTGTGAACATTTTGTGCTGTTTTTTTTCATAATTACTCTTTTTTCATTAACAAAACACGCTTATTTTATCGCCGGATTAAGTGCGGCTTTGTGCATTATGATGAAGCAACAAGGAGCAATATTATTAGGCTTTGCTTTTGTGTATTGCTTTTTTGAAATATATTTAAACCGAAAAAAAGTACCCATTATTAAGCCGTTTTTTTATATTATGAGTGGTTTTATAATCCCATTTGCAGTGCTTTTATTGTTTATTTGGCAGAAAAATGCCTTAGCCCCTTTCCAATTTTTTGTGGTTGATTATGCTCGTGCTTATACGGGGTTGAATAAACCGACGCCCTTATATTTTACGCCCTTTATTTTTGCGATTCATCAAAATGAATGGTTTTGGAAAGAAGCCGTTTTGGCGATGCTTATCGGGGTTTCTTATCTATTTTATAAGGAAAAAACCATTTACAAGACTCCTTACGAGCCTTTATTATTGGTCGTATTGGCAGTATTTTCTTACTTATCGGTATTGCCCGGTTGGTATTACAGACCGCATTATTTTCTCTATGTTCATCCCGCTTTAGCGTTGTTGTCGGGCTACTGTTTGGCGTGGTTCTATAGTATTTGTAAGGATAAAGCCTTAAAAATGGTGTATATTTTACTTTTGGCAGTTAGTTTAGGCACTGCCATTTATGATCAATTTCCTTATATTGGCAGGTATAAAAATGGGGAATTTGTCAATCTTCAATACGGTTATGATTATTTCAACGAAATGCGCGAGGTCGGGCAAGTGTTGAAATTGAACTCACAACCCAGTGACAAAATCGGGCAAATTGCCAACGAGCCGCAACTCAATTTTTATGCAGATTTGAAAGCCGCATCGGGCTATCTCTACAATTATCCTTTTTATGAAAAACAGCGTTTCGCAACGCCCATGTTGGAGCAATTTTTCGCTGAAATGGAAAAAAGCCAACCCCGTTGGTTGATTAAAAATTGCGCTGATACGCCATGGAATAATGACAATAAACAAAAGATGCAAGATTGGGTTGCGCAATTTGAAAAAGCCTATATATTGAGGGGGGTGGTTTTTGGTAAAAATGAATGGGAAAAAACGGTAAAATGGAATGTTTCAACAATAGCCCCTCCGCAAGGCTGGGAACCTGCATTTTTGATATTTGAAAGGGGCAATAGCGCTTCGGTGAAACCTTTGATTCTTGAAAACAAGTAAATTTTATCAACGTCTTTGTCTAAGTTAGTCCCCCAAAATAATGACACTTTGCAACCTTTCCTTCCTAATACAGTCTTTCATTTATTGCCCACCCCACGGTTAAAATACTATTAAAAAAGTTAATATTATAAACGGAGAAAATAAGTCAACTATATTTGCGGTTAGGCTTCAAACAATATGCTTTAAACTCTTTTTCAAAACCTAATCACCAACACTAATCCATGAAAAAAATTAGCTCTATTCTACTCCCTTTCCTGTTTATTTCTTTTTTCTCTCAAGCTCAAAATACCTCTCGCATCCAAATCAAAGGCATTTTAGTGGATACAATGGGCGCGCCACTTCCCTTTTCAACCGTTATGTTGCTTGAACCGAAAGACTCTACTTTGGTCAATTTTGGTCGTTCTGGCGACAATGGTGAATTTGAATTCAAAAATGTCAAAAGACAAAATTACATTTTCAAGGCATCATTTGTAGGGCTTTTGCCTTGCCAAAACGATGTCATCCCTAATGAAACAGCCATAGTGGATTTGGGTAAAATTGTAATGAAACCCATCACAAAAGAGCTTTTAGAAGTGGTAGTAAGGACTGCCCGCGCCCCCCTCAGTATAAAAGGCGATACCATCGAGTACAATGCCGCTTCTTTCAAAGTTCCGCCCGGCTCAACCGTCGAAGACCTTTTGCGCAAGTTGCCGGGTATGCAAGTCAACCAAGACGGTAGTATCATGGCACAAGGGCAAGAAGTTAAAAAAGTAACCGTGGACGGCAAAAGCTTCTTTGGCAATGACCCTAAATTAGCGACTAAAAATCTGCCTGCCGACGCCATTCAAAAAGTTCAGGTTTTTAATGACAAATCCGAACAATCGAAAATAACGGGCGTTGACGACGGTAAAAAAGAAAAAACAGTCAATTTAGAGCTGAAAGAAGACGCTAAAAAAGGTGGTTTTGGTAAAATTAAAGCGGGTGTAGGTACTGACTCGCGGGCTGAAGTACGTGGCAATTACAATAAATTCGATCCTACTCACCAATTTTCAGTGATTGGATTTGGTAATAATTTGAACCAATCGGGGCTTTCGTGGAATGATTATCAGGATTTCAGGGGTAGCCAATCTTTTAATTGGGGCGACGAGGCGGATTTCGGCTTTGGTAGTAATAGACGGTTCTACTATTTCGAAGACACTGACGAGGGGCTGAGTATACCCATCGGTAACAATAACGAAGGGCTTTCTGAGAGTTATGCGGGGGGTTTGAACTATAATTATGATACTAAAAAAACTAAATTCAGTTCCAACTATTTTTACAATCAATCAGAGCGCATTATTGATAAAATTGGCTTAACTCAGCGTTTTTTTCAAGATAAAATATTGAATAGCAACGATACGTCATATCGAAAAAACCTCGGTATTAATCATCGGGCAAGTATGCGTTATGAAAAAACGATAGACTCATTAAACACTCTTGTAGTCGTTGGCAACGGTCGGTATTCGATGGGCGATGCAAGTCAAATCAGTTCAATCCAACAGCAAACTTTGCAGGCAAGTAGCATCCTACCTCGCCGGACGACGATCGATAATTTTAATGATTTTAATTCATATAATCTTCAAGCAACTGGTCTATATCGCCACAAATTCAAGAAGAAAGGGCGTAATTTTGCGGCAAGTGCCTCTTATAATGTACAAAATTCGGATGTGGAAGCCACTCAAAAATCAATCAATAAGTTGATGAGGGCTACCAATCCAACGGATTCTATCGTCGCAATTGACCAAATTAATGACAATAATAATCTGCGTAAATTGACTAAATCAAGTTTGTTTTATCTTGAACCTTTATCAAAAAGGTTCTTCTGGGAGTCATTCTATAATTTCAGTCAAAGGAATGAGGAAGTGGATAGAACTCTTTCGGATAAATTCAATGATATTGCCAAGCGCAATGACAGTCTAAGTCGTTATTACACCAATGACATTACTTACAACCGATTGGGAACAAGCATTCGGTATTCGGATAAAGGCTTAAATGTTACGGTGGGGTTAGCCGCACAACAGTTTAACCTCAATGGCGATTTTAAATTATCTAAAACAGATACTAAATCTACGCTTATTAACCGTAAATATTTTAATTTGATACCTAAATTAGGCATTAATTGGGATTTAAAAAACAATAGGTATTTATCTTTAGATTATGATTTAAGTACGCGCGAACCTCAACTGCGCGACCTACAGCCCATTGTAGATAACAGCAATCCGCTTTACCTCAGGGAAGGAAATCCAGATTTGTTACCTACTTTACAACATGAAATCAGTGGCGGCTATAATATGTTTAATCCTGCCAGTTTTATCAATGTATATGTGAATCTTGATTATAATTATTATATCAATCAAGTCATTTACAATCAAAGTATCAATGAACAGGGGCAAACCATCACTAAACCAGCCAATATTTCGGGCGGTAATTCCATTGGTAGCTACATTGGATTTGGGTTTCCGATTATTAAAACGAAGTTGACAATGAACCTCAACTCCAATTTCAGCCTTTCAAAAAATCCTATTTTCATTAACGACCAAGCGAATAAAACCAATAATAATAATTACAATGTTGGTTTGAGAATGAATTTGACACCCAGCGACAAGTTTACATTTTATGGCAACGCCAGCTGGGGCATCAACAAAACATCTTACGAATTGCCATCTGCGCCCAATCAAACCATCTATAATAATTCCTACGGTGGTGAAATGAATATTGCCTTTGGAAAAGAATTGTACTTTGCGACTAATCTGAACTATAATATCTACAAAAACGTAACCAATGGTTTTAATCAAGATTTACCGATATTGGGTATGTCGGTTTACAAATTATTGGGGAAATCTAAAAAAACTGAAATCCGCTTAATGGCAAATGATATTTTCAATAAAAATGTGGGCATCCGTCAAAATGCCTACCAAAACTATGTGTCCAGAGAGCAAACGGTCACTTTGTCGCGTTATGTTATGTTGAGCCTTACGTATAATATGCGGGGCGTCACCAATAATATGCGCAAGAATCGTAATTCGTTTTAACATCAGTTAATGGAGACTTCAATAACTAATAAAAAGTATTTATAAAATGAAAAATATAGTATTTCTCCTTTTAGTTTTTTCAAGTTTTACAGCGATTGCTCAAAAACTACAAACGAATACAGACCCCTCAGTATCTAAGACGGAGGGGATGATTGTGTATGAACGTACAACGTATTGGGCCAAAATTATCAATCGACTTTCCTACATGAGTAAAGAAGAAAAAGACCGCGTTAAGATGACTTGGGGTGCCAATGATGATGGTTGGAAACAGAATTTCAACCTTTATTTTAATACCAAAGAAAGCCTTTATACCTACGGCGAAGACAATGTGGAAGAAACCAATGGCTACTCATGGCACAAAGAAGAACTCATTTTACAACGTAATTTTGAAACGGATAAAAAGACCGATATCATTGAAATGCTCGGTAAAACCTATGTCATTGAAGATTCTCTCCACACGCCTAATTGGAAAATCATGAATCAGCTCAAAGACATCAACAGTTATATCTGCATGAAAGCCGTCACGGAAGATACCATAAAAAAGCAAAAAATAGAGGCTTGGTTTGCGCAGGATATCCCTGTCCAATTAGGACCTGAACGCTATTTTGGCTTGCCTGGCGCCATTCTCGAATTGGACATCAATGAAGGCGATGTGGTGATAACGGCTAAAAAAATTGAATTTAAAAAAATAGAAAAAGAGCTCAAATTACCCAAATTAAAAGGTAAAAAAATCAAAGATGCAGACCACGATAAACTCATAGCCGAGCATATTAAAAACAGCATAAAATCATATCGAAATCCTTATTGGGCTTTGAGATATTAAATTCAACAATACATTTAATCCCTTTAAACATACTCATCAAAGTGTTAAATGTTCTAATTTTAAAATTCTAATTAGAGAAAGCATTAATTTAAATTTACAAACCCAAAAAGCCTCACAAAATCACATTTTGCGAGGCTTTTTTGCTTAACTTTAAATTTAATTCTCATTATCTTTCACCCCCGGCTGTTTCAACTCCCTACCCTTTTTAGCCTCTTTCACCATTTTGCGGACATCTTCCAACAGCTTTTTAGCTTCATAAACAATACCATCTTTGACTGTATATTGTACACCACCGACTCTCACTGCTTCGTTTTTATCGTTCAATTTAATAGCACCTGTTCCATAAAGGACTTGCAAGTTTTCGAGGGGATTTTCTTCTAAAATGACGAAATCAGCCATTTTTCCTACTTCCACTGAGCCGATTTCTTTATCCATGCCCAAAGCCTGTGCGCCATACAAGGTTGCCGAACGAATCACTTCCAACGGTGAAAAGCCTGCCTCACGCAATAATTCCAACTCCCGAACGTAAGCAAAACCATATAATTGAAAAATAAAACCCGAATCAGAGCCTGCCGTCACACGTCCACCTCGATTTTTATATTCATTCACAAAAGCCATCCAAAGGCGGTAATTTTCACGCCAAGCTACCTCTTGCTCAGTCCCCCAATTATTCCAATATGAGCCATGTGAAATGCGGCTCGGCATATAAAAACGCCAAAGGCTGGGCATCGTGTACTCAGTGTGCCACTCTTGATTGCGGGCGCGCATGAGATCGCGATTGGCTTCATAAATATTAAAAGTGGGGTCAAGGGTAAAATCCAGTTTCAGGAGTTCATTCATCACTTGATTCCACTTTTCAGAGTAAGGCGGTGCAGCTTGTTTCCATAATTTCCCCGCTTCTTCAAAGCGATTGGTCTCATTTTGGTAATTATACTGAGGGGGGTAGTTTTGGATGGTTTTATCCGCAAAAAGTGCTTCCGGCAAGCCGTACCAATGCTCTAAGGTGGTCAAACCTGCCCTTGCTGAGTTCAAAGCATTCCATCTGCCCACGTCCAATTGAGCATGGTGACAGGCTGAGCGCAAGCCTAATTTTTTATTTTCATCCAAAGCCGCAGCCATCACGTCGGGATTTGCTCCGAAGAATTTGATGCCATCGGCTCCTTTTTTAGCATTTTCACGCACCCATATACGCGCCTCTTCGGGTGTGGCAACAGCATCATCCAAGCCCATGCCGAAAGCGGTGTAAGCCAAAATGCGGGGCGCGGTGATTTCATTGGCGATACTTTTTTTCTTTTCATCCAAAACCCAATCCAAACCATTGCCTGCCGACGGGTCGCGAATGGTGGTAATACCATGCCCCATCCACAATTTAAAGACATATTCAGCATCTGCCCCTTGCGATTTGCCGCCAATATGCCCGTGCATATCCACAAAACCAGGTAACAAATACATCCCTGTGCAATCATATTCTTTACCGCCCGCTTTCAGTTTTGGTCGTTTGATGCTATCAATGGGCACACCGGGGAATCCCACCGTTTTAATCTGTTTGATTCTGTTCTTCTCCACAACGATATCGACAGGCCCAATCGGTGGTGCGCCCGTGCTATTGATGAGGGTGACACCTCTAATGATGAGTTGGGAGTAGGGACCCTCCCCTTCAGTACGTTGAGGGGCTTTATTTTGGGCGTTGAGCCTTAAAATACCGGCAAGTAAAATGAGTAAGATTTTTATTTTCATGTGGAACAAGTATAATTAGGAATTAGAATTAGGAATTAGGAATTGTGGAAAGGCGAATATAAAAATAAAAACGCAATCTATTCTGAAATACGCTAAACTACCTGACTGCCAACACAAAAAATGCTCGTATGGTATTCTTCACACGAGCATTTTTGAAATCTTTCAAAAAACCTTTAAAATTCAAAACCCTTAGTTTTGGCTTGCTCCGTCACCGTTTGAATCATCACATTATCGAGCGTATTGGCGGCGGGGTTTTTCTTTTCTTCGGCAGCTACATAATCTCTAATTTTTTTATCCATCTCTTGAATCTGTTTTTTAACATCTTCACGTTCTTTGCGCAATTTTTCGATATATTCTTTGCGTTCAGCAATAGTCATTTTCTGCATTTCTTCAGGCAATTCTTCTTTTTGCATAGATTCTATTTTTTTACGCCCTCCCGAGGTTTCGGGATTAGACCCATCAGTAGCGTCGAGTAAATCCCAGTCATCGTTGCGGTACTGCTCTTTGACTTTATAAGTTGCCCGTTGAGCAGCATTTGCCTGCCCATACGCGGCGGCATTAGAATCCTGTTTGCTTTGACGCTCTTTCATGACTTTGCCTTGCGAGCCATAGCCGATATAAGTTTTATTCAACCGAATATTCAACTCAATCAAAATATCATCGTAAGGGGTGCGAATATAGATGACTTTTTTATCCTGTTCGATATTGAGGTATTTCCCTTTCCCGATTTTAGCCCCATCTTCCCAAAACGTTTCGATACCTTCGCGCCAGGCTCCACAAAAAACAGTATTGATGAGAATGTCCTTATCGTGCGCCCATTTGCAAGTTTCTTTATAATCTTTGGGTCCCTGATTAAAAGGTTCGTTGCCGGCTATGACAATGATTTTCAAATCGTTATCATCCGTTGACCATTTCAAATCTTTGACAGCATCGCCAATGACCCACCCGCAATATTCACTACCACCCCGAGTTTTGAGTTGAAACAACTTTTCAGAAATACCGTCCACGTCTTTGGTCAAGGCGCTCACCATTCTGACATAACCTTCGCCTATAGCCAGATTGTCGTTACCATATTCAAAAAGCGCGATTTCTATATCTGCCGCTTCCCCATCCTTTTTGGAAGAGGCGAGTTGGTTGACCATTTTCCACAATTGAGCTTTGGCTTGGTCAATCAATCCGTCCATTGAGTTAGAAGTATCCAAAAGCAAAGCCATTTGAATCGTTCCTTTCTTTTTTAGAGACGTAGGTGTTTCAGTGTGAGGCGTGTCAGCTTCGGCTTTTTGATCAATTTTCGTGATGACCGGATAAAGAAAAGCCATGCACAAAGTCAGAAAAAGAGTTTTCATCGCAATCAATTTTTAGGTGAAATGAATATGACATTTATTAGATTCATTTACTAAGATGATTGATGCGTTGATTTTCCATATTTTTTCTAAAAAAATTTAAAAGCCCAACATATCTTTCATCGAGAATACGCCTTTTTTCCCTACCAGCCATTCAGCTGCCAAGACTGCACCGGTTGCAAAACCCTCTCGGGAATGGGCGGTATGCGTAATTTCGATAGAGTCAATTGGGGAATCGTAAGTGACAATATGCGTACCGGGTGCAGGGTCAATGCGTTTTGAGGTAATAATGATGTCTTCGTCCCCTCCCTCAGTATCACATACCCACTGCGTTTTTCTTTTAACATTTTGTAAAATACCTTCGGCTAAAGTGATGGCCGTGCCGCTTGGGGCATCGAGTTTTTGAGTGTGGTGAATTTCCTCCATTCTCACATCGTATTGCGGTTGCGTTTGCATCATTTCCGCCAATTTGCGGTTGATTTCAAAGAAAATATTGACGCCAATACTATAATTGGAAGCGTAAAAAAATGCGCTGTTTTGAGTGCTTGTGAGAGCAGCAATTTCATCAAAATGTTTCAACCACCCAGTAGTCCCACACACAACCGGCACACCCGCAGTTATACATTTTTCGAGATTACCCACTGCAGATTCTGGGCGCGTGAATTCGATGGCAACATCAGCCTCGCGCAATTTTTCAAAATCTTCGGGATTGTTGATATCAAGGCGCAAAACGACTTCATGCCCTCTTGATATGGCGATTTTTTCAATCGTTTTCCCCATTTTTCCGTAACCAATCAATGCAATTTTCATAAAAACCTAATGAGATGTTAATTAATAGTAAACCAAAGTGACTTAAATATGACAAAACGTCTTAAATTCAGATTGTTATAATAAATGTGACGATCTAACACGATCGAGGTCCGTTACTTTGAAATATAAGTAGCGGGTTTTTTTGTTATGAAAGTGAAGTGTTATGTTATTCTTTTCATTAAAAATTTCTTTGAATAGCAAAATTTGAATAAGTTTGCTCAAAAGTAATTAAAATCGAAAACCTAAGCATCAGGATTTCGTAAAAACGGAAACTAAATCTAATTAAGACTATGAGTCTAAAAAAATATATTGTTGAATTTATCGGTACTTTCTTTCTTGTTTTAACTTACTGTATGGCTATTTTCAGCAAAGTATCCGCCGATTTACAACCTATTGCGGTGGGTACAATGCTATTGGGCTTAACGTATTCAATGGGATATTTTTCAGGAGGACAATTTAATCCTGCCATCTCTTTAGCTGTTTATTTAAGAGGTAAAATCAATATTAAAGAAATGGGGTTTTACATGGTGGCACAGTTTGTAGGAGCAGCAGCGGCAGCGTTCACGACGGCAATGTTAATATCTGCCAAACCACCCGTTGCACCTATAGTCACCCCTCAATATTTTTCTTTGGCGTCGGCGCTTTTAGCCGAAGTGTTAGGCTCTTTTGCCTTAGTTTGGGTAGTTCTCAATGTGGCAACTTCTAAATCTCTTGAAGGTAATAATTTTTACGGTTTGGCGATTGGTTTTACAGTATCCGGATTGATGTACACACTGGGCAGCGTTTCAGGAAGTGCTTTTAATCCGGCTATCGTGGTAGCAAGTTGCATCACTCAATTAAGCAGTTGGAATAATTTATGGATTTATTTAGTGGGCTGTTTCGGTGGTGCCGTTTTAGCAACGGTGGTTTATCGCTATGTGATGAATGAGGAATAAAGTAATTCCTACTTTTTCAAGGGCGTCATAGTTTTCAACTTATCAATCACAAAATCTACTTCTTCAAGTGTATTCAAATGGGAAAAAGAAAAGCGAATACATTTTCTTGCGGGGTCTATTTCCAAAGCATCTAAAACATGAGAACCTCCTTCGGCTCCCGAACTACAAGCCGACCCGCCGGATGCTGAAATGCCCGCAATATCCAAATTGAATAATAATAACTCTGCTTTTAAAGATGGCGGGAAAGAAACATTCAAAATTTTATAATGAAACAAGCCGCTCTTCTCACAATCCATATCTTCTTCGACTTCACTAATAAATTGAATATCCTCGAACTCATCTAATAACCTATTTTTAAGATAATTACGAACCCCCATCATTTCATCCTGCCTGTCATACATATCCTCATAAGCCATTTCAAGCGCTCTTGCTAAACCGATAATTCCGGGTACGTTTTCTGTACCACCTCGCATATTGCGTTCTTGCGAACCTCCGTCAATGAACGGTTGCAGGGTGACATCGCTATTGATATACACAAAACCGACGCCTTTCGACCCATGAAACTTATGAGCTGAACCCGTCAAGAAATGAATCTTTGTTTTTTGAACATTGATAGGGTAATAACCCATTGTTTGCACTGTATCACTGTGGAATAAAGCGTTGTATTCACCACAAATCTCCCCCACAATATCCAAGTCAATCATGGTTCCAATCTCATTGTTGGCGTGCATGAGCGAGACAAGCGTTTTCTCAGTACTTTTTTGCAATAAAACGACTAAATCGTCGAGGTCGATTCGCCCTTTTTTATCAATTTTAACATAATCAATCTTAATATCGGTTGTTTTTTTCAGCGTCTCTAAAGTATGAAGCACACAATGATGCTCAATAGGAGACGAAATAAAACGCCGTACATCTAAGTCGCGTACGGCGTTTTTCAGAATCATATTATTAGATTCAGTCCCTCCGGATGTAAAAAATACTTCTCCAATACTGGCATGGATATTTTTTGCTACTATTTTTCGAGCGTCTTCGATTGCTGTTCGTGCCATGCGTCCGTCAGCGTGGATACTTGACGGATTGCCATACAAATTCCTCATTGCCATACTCATTACTTCAATGACTTCAGGTGCAACAGGCGTTGTGGCGGCGTTATCAAAATAGACTCTCATATTTTAATTATCCTCTACGGGCTGACTCAAAATTTCATATATATCGCGGTTTATTTTTTGAATCAAATTATCTGCGATAACGTGTGAAGTGCTCTCAGCGTACACCCGAATAATGGGTTCCGTGTTAGACTTGCGCATATGAATCCAATTGCCATCCGTAAACTCTATTTTCAACCCATCAATCCGGCTGCGGGTACAATCTTTCATGGGTTTATACTTGTCTTCCAATTGATTCAATAAAGTATCAACATTGACACCCTGTGGCAAATCCAATTTTTTCTTAGAAATGGTATAATCAGGATATTTTCTTCTCAAAAAAGAAAGCGGTTTGCCGAACTTTGCTAAAGATGTAAGCATAATTGCCACACCCACCAAGGCATCACGACCATAATGCAAAGCCGGATAGATAACACCGCCATTTCCCTCACCGCCGATAACCGCCCCAATTTCTTTCATTTTAGTCACAACATTTACCTCACCGACTGCTGCCGCTTCGTAAGTATGACCGTGTTTTTCAGTCACATCGCGCAACGCCCTTGTGGAAGATAAATTTGACACCGTATTGCCGGGAGTATGTTGCAAAATGAAATCGGCAACTGCCACAAGCGTATATTCTTCACCGAACATTTCACCGTCTTCGGAAACAAAAGCCAATCTATCCACATCAGGATCCACTGAAATGCCTAAATGGGCTTTTTTGCTACCTACTTCTCGGGATAATTGGTTTAAATTTTCAGGAAGCGGCTCAGGGTTATGCGCAAAATTGCCCGTCACTTCGCCATTGATAACAAATACTTCACAGCCCATTTGCTGTAATAAAGGCACTATAGAAATCGCGCCTGTTGAGTTGACTGGATCAACAACAACACGAAAATTTTTCGACGCAACTAATTCTTTGTCAACTATTTGCAAATCAAAAATTTTATCTATGTGTTTTTGGATATACGTATCGTTCTGGCTGTAATGACCCAATGCATCAACCTCACAATAAGAAATTTCACCGCTTTCAACGTAAGCCAGAAATGCTGCCCCATCTTCGGCTGAAATGAATTCACCCTTAGAATTAAGGAGTTTAAGCGCATTCCATTCTTTTGGGTTATGACTGGCAGTGAGAATTATGCCTGCGTCAGCTCCTTCATCAGGTACTGCGATTTCAACAGTAGGAGTGGTTGAAAGTCCCAAATCTATAACATCAATACCCAAAGAAATAAGTGTATTAACAACTAAACCATTGACCATAGCGCCTGAAATGCGAGCGTCACGTCCAATAACGATTTTAGCTTTTCCTCCTTCTTTATTCTTTAAAACCCACGTTCCGAAGGCTGCCGTACATTCAACAATATCTTGTGGGGTAAGATTCGAGCCATATTTCCCTCCGATTGTCCCTCTAATGCCCGAAATAGTTTTTAATAATGCCAAGGTGATGTTGTTTTGATTAAGTGAACAAATGAAATATTTGATAATCGAATAAAAAAATATAAGAGCAATTTAAAAACCAAAAATTTGAATTTATTGTATTGCGGTGCAAAATTAACAAAAAAGGTCACCCTTCAAAATAGAAAAGAGTTAATATCGAAAATTAGTTTGTTAATATTTAGTAGGATACCATAAACGTCACAATCTCCTCGCCAATGGGGTGCAAGTGGGTTTTCAATCCGACCCTCCTTGCTCCTTCTATGTTATCAGCATTGTCATCAATAAAAAGCGTATTTTCAGCTTTTAGTCCGGCATCTTGTAAAACAAATTCATAAATATTCTCATCCGGTTTGCGCAAATGAATGAGATGAGAATAATAGGATTTATGAAAAAAACGCTCATCAAAATCCTGAATTGAAAAACCATAAACCGTTCTGAGATATCCATCTACCCAATCTACATGGGTTTTGTTGGTATTGCTGAGTAAAAAAACGTTGTATTTATCCTTTAAACGCGTCAGCATGTCAAATCTGGGTGCCGGAATTTGGATGAGCATGGCATTCCAAGCCTCTTTCAATTGTCTTATACTGAGGGGGACATCAGAAAGACTTCTGAGCGTTTCAAAAAAGGTTTCTTCAGTAATAGCCCCAATTTCAAATTGGATAAAAATATCGTCATCCGGTCGAATATTTTTTAACTTTAAGGAGTAATCATCTCCTAACCAATGTTTTAGATGTTGCCAAGTGCGTTCAATATCCAAATCAATGATGACATTACCTAAGTCGAATATGATGTTTTTTATCATTGCGTCTTTTTTTTACCTGTTTAGACTCCCTACCTCCAAAGTGGAACTTGAACTCAATAAAGATTCAAAAGACACTTTTTATGAACAACAAATAGTGCAATTCGTTCCAATTCTTAGGATTCCACCTTTGTATGTTAGAAGGCTAAATAGGTTCTGTGAAACTATAAAAAGCAAATATAAATGGGAATAAGCCATAAAATGATTAAAATTGCGTTAAAATATTTTGCCTGATGCACAGCGCGAATGACAATTAACGAATTACCAATAACCAATTATGTCAGTTTTTAAAAAATTAGCCGGTCAAACGGCGGTATATGGGTTGAGTAGTATCCTCGGTCGTTTTTTGAACTACTTGCTTGTTCCGCTTTATACCAATATTTTTACAAGAGCCGAATATGGGGTTACCAGTTGGTTTTATGCCGTTGTTCCTTTTATTGCCGTATTTTTTACGTATGGCATGGAAACTGCATTTTTTCGATTTGCGCAAAAAAGTGAAGATAAAGAGCGGGTTTTTGCTACAACTCTGATATCAATCACCATTTCATCGGTTATATTAAGTCTTTTAATTATTCTGTTTGCGACACCTATCGCACATTTCACCAAAAATGAAGGGCGAGAATCTTTTTTTATCTATTTTTCCATCATACTCGCTGCCGATTCCATCTCAACCATTCCGTTTGCTTGGTTGAGGCTTCAAAATGAGGCGATGCGCTTTGCGATTTTGCGTTTATTAAGCATTGGGGTTAATATAGGGCTTAATCTGATATTTTATATTGTCATTCCCTATTTGGTGAGCCACGGAATTTTTGCGCCTTTAGATTCAGTTACTGAGGGGGGGAGCGGTTTCAATATCAAGTGGATGATTATCATTAACCTTGTGTCAAGCCTTGTCGTTTTACCTTTTTTCATCAAAGAATTCAAAATGGTACGGCTTGGTTTTGATTCTGCACTTTGGAATCAAATGTTTCACTACGCTTACCCTGTTATTTTGATGGGTTTTGCCGGCATGATAAATGAAACGCTCGACCGTGTTTTGTTGAAACAACTGATACCCAACCAAACTTTCGCCGAAGAACAAATCGGCATTTATTCTGCGAATTATAAACTTTCGATACTGATTACGCTCTTTATCCAAGCCTTTCGATTTGCTGCCGAGCCATTTTTCTTCGCCCGAGCTAAAGAAGGTGATGCCAAACAAACTTATGCAACCGTGATGCAATATTTCACGATTGTGTGCACCACTATTTTTTTAGTCGTCATGCTGTATATTGATATTTTTAAATATTTTATCGGTGAAAAATTCAGAGAAGGATTAGCTGTCGTTCCTATTTTGTTGATGGCAAATGTATTTTTAGGGATGTATTATAACCTCTCAATATGGTATAAATTGACGGATAAAACGCGTTTGGGGGCTTTGGTGAGTTTTGGTGGAGCTGTTATCACATTGATTCTCAATTGGTTATGGATTCCGACTTATTCCTACATTGGTTCAGCTTGGGCAACTTTGATTTGCTACTTTTCAATGGCAGTTATGAGCTATTGGTTGGGGCAGAAATATTATCCGGTGGCGTATCCGCTCAGGCGCATCACTTCTTATCTGGCTCTGTCGCTGACGGTTTTTATTGTGAGTGAAATGGTAAATGATGCCTTTTTATCCCCCCCCTCAGTATATCTGACTCTCCTTATCAATACGATTTTATTTGGCGGCTATCTATTTATCGTTTTTAAAATGGAAGAGAAAGCGATAAAAAAATGGTTGCCCGCCCGTATGTTTTCTGGAAATTAAAGTAGGAGGCGAAGGGAGACCTTTCGAGAGAATGATTCACTTTTATATTTTTTTTTGCCGCTTACTCGTGGTCAAGCGTAAGTCCTCCTTTAGATGCGAGTTCAGTCGGAGACCGAACACGACAGCTCCCTGCTAAAAGACAACACTTCCATTGAACACTTAGATGATATCACCCTAATTTTTCATTATTAGCGTGCCTATCCTTATCTCTTAAAGTCTTTTTAGCCAAATTTTTAGCCAAGGCTTCGGTCAAGTCAATGCCCGTCTGATTGGCGAGGCAAACGAGAACAAACAGCACGTCTGCCATTTCGTCTGCCAAATGCTCTTTGGTGTTTTTGGATTGTTCCGAATCTTTGAAGGATTGTTCGCCGTACATACGTGCCATGAGGCGCGCCACTTCGCCGACCTCTTCCATCAGAATAGCCGTATTGGTTAGTTCATTAAAATAGCGAATACCGATGGTATTTATCCAATTATCAACGGTTATTTGAGCGTCTTTTATAGTCATAAAGTTGTTTTTACTGTTTTTAAAATATTTTGATAAACGATGTCGGCTGTTTTATCCCAACTGAATTGGTTTCTTTGGAGGCGTCCTTTTTCAATCAACTCAAGCCTTAGTGTATCATCAAATGCCACTTTTTTTAAAGCAGCCGCTATTTCCGCTACCGAGTCAGGATTCACCAAAAGCGCTGCATCGCCTGCCACTTCGGGCATTGAGGAAGTGTTGGCGGTAATGACCGGAACATCACAATTCATGGCTTCTAAAATCGGCAAACCAAAGCCTTCAAAATTGGACACATAGACAAATGCCAGTGCCGCAGCCGTTAATTGCACGACTGCTTCATCCGCTAAATAGCCCGTAAAAATGATGTCTTTCTTATAAGCAGCTTTTTCAAAAGCCGTTTTTACTTCACCGGTCAGCCAACCAAAACGACCACAAATGATGAGTTGAATCTCCGACGGCGTTTCTTTTTTAAAGGCATCAAAGGCTTCAATCAAGCGGTGAACATTTTTGCGTGGGTGCACAGCGCCTACATAAAGGAAAAAAGGTACCCCCTCAATATAAACCTGTTTGGCCTCTATAATAACCTTTGGTGTTGATAAAGGCTTAAATTCTGCCCGACAACCATTATAACACACCGCTATTTTTTTGCTATCAATATTATAATGTCGGACAATATCTTGTTTGGTAAATTCTGAAACTGTAAGGATTGTATTGGCGCGTTTCAAAAAACGAGGCATAAAATATTGATAATACCACCTATTGATAAGTTTGTCATTATTAATGAAATGCACAAAAGCAATATCATGCACCACGAGCAAAGTCGGTATTGACGTAGATAAAGAGAGAAAATTGTCAGGAGAGATAAAAACGTCAGCTTGATATTTTTTCAATGCCCTTGCCACCGACCACTCGAACCACCACAAGAACAAAAAAGGGTGACGGGCAGGGGGAAAAAGTACCACGGGCGTCACATTGGGAGCAAAGACAAATGAAGTATCAAAAGGTCTATCAAAGAAAAAAATAAATTCATGTTCGGGATGTGCTACAGCTAAGCGGCGAAACGTTTCTTCGGTAAAACGCCCGATGCCTTCCATCTTGTTTTTTATTAAAAAACGCGTATTGACAGCTATTTTCACAATTTTAACCCCCCCGAGGTTTCGGGACTATGCCCCTCAGTATAAAAGCATTGTTATTTCAAAAAGAAGGCACGAGCAATGGCAGCACTTTCTTCGGGTTTTTCCTCCATCGGTATATGTCCGCATTGCTTGATAAAAACTAAAGTATCGTTTTTCAAATCATCATGAAAACGATAAGCAAAGTCGGGTGAAACCCATTTGTCATTTTCACCCCAAAGTATTAAAACGGGATTTTCAATGGTTTTAATGGCAGCTGAGTTGTCGAATTGCTTTTGGTTGGAGCGATCAACAAACGCCTGACGGCTGCCTTCGCGCAGAGACATAGCATAATAACGGTCAATGGTCGCGTCAGTAATCAAATTATCGTTTTCATACACTTCTTTAATGTTTTTAGCGATGAAAAAACGCGGCGTAATTTTTTTCATCACAACCGCCATTATAGGATTCTGAGCCAACCGGAAAATTTGCGCCACGGGCTTATTGAATGGATAACCGACAGCATCTAACAAGGCAAGTTTATGTACTTTTTGAGGAAAGCGGGTCGTAAATTCCCACGCTATTTGTCCACCCAATGAGTTACCGGCTAAATCGAATTGCCTGAGTTGCAATTTTTCCGTGAATTTATTGACAAAATCCACGTACATATCTATCGAATAATTCCTATCTTCTCTTGCCCCAGTCAAGCCAAATGCCGGTAAATCCACCATAATCATTTGAAAAGTATCTTTTAACAGATGCGTCCATTGTTCCCAAGTGTGCAGCGAAGCTCCGGTGCCATGCAACAATACCAAAGGTTTACCATTACCCACAATACGATAATGTACGCTTTGACCATCGATATCCATGAATTTGGAATCATTATAAGCATATTTAGCCTTCAACTCAAAAACCGGTATATCTTTTTTATAAAATATACACAGCATAATAACCAATGCCAAGAAGATGCCGATAGACAGCCATTTTAGGTATTTCAGTACTTGTTTCATTGACAAAGATTTTTACAAAAAAATCATTCAACCGTTTCTTCCAACAATTTTTGCTGTTCGAACATTTCATAATAATAGCCTTTATTGGCTAAAAGCTCCTCATGAGTGCCTTGTTCTGTGATTTCACCGTGTTCAAGCACAATAATTTTATCAAATTGCAAAAGTCCGTAAATCCGATGGGTAATAATTATTGCCGTTTTATCCGCTAAAGCATTATTCAAATAGCCCAAAATCGTTTGCTCAGTGGTAGTATCCACAGCAGAAAGGCAATCATCAAGCAGTACAATATCCGGTTTTTTGATTAAAGCACGGGCAATTGAGATGCGTTGTTTTTGGCCTCCCGAAAGCGTCACTCCGCGTTCCCCGACAAGCGTATTAAAGCCGTCCGACAAACCCATAATATCTTCATAAACAGCGGCGTGGCGAGCGAAAAGTTCAATTTCTTCTTGGGGGGCATCCGCTTTTCCGAAAGCAATATTCCCCGAAACATTATCCGAAAAAAGGAAAACATCCTGTGGTACATACCCGAGGCGTTGACGCAAAATATTGATATCCAAGTCATTAATATTCTGCCCATCAATTTTTATCCCCCCCGTGAGATTAGCCTCCTCAGTAACATCATACATTCTAAGTAATAAGTCGGCAATAGTGGTTTTACCACTACCGGTTCGCCCGATAATTGCCATTTTTTCACCTTTGCGCAAGTGGAAACTGACGTTTTTTAAAGCCAAAATACCCGTATCTGGATATCTGAATGTCACGTTTTTGAACTCAATATCGCCGGCAAAACGTGATATATTTTTTAGTTCCGGTTTAGGTTGATTGACAATATCTGATTTTGTTTTCAAAAACTCATTGATTCTCGTCATGGAAGCCGCCGCTTGCTGCGTGAGCGAAGCAATCCAACCGACAGAAGTGACGGGCCAGGTGAGCATATTGACGTAAATAACAAATTCAGCAATATTACCCGGCGTTATTGTACCATCTACAACTTGCAATCCGCCGACATACACCGTGATAATTGTGCTTGCACCGATACAGAGCAGCATAAGAGGGAAAAAGGCATTGTCAATTTTAGCTAAATCCAATGCTTTTCCTTTATACACTTCACTTTGTTCCGCAAAATGTTGGACAATCGGCTCTTCCCGAACGTAGCTTTTAACCACTCTGATACCCGAATACGCCTCTTGCGCTGTAGAAGTGAGAGCCGCTAATTGTCTTTGTATTTTTTCACTACGCCGATTGATTTGCGTGCTGACATAATAAATAGAAATAATCAAAAACGGCAAAGGCAGCAAACTATAAAACGTCAAAGTCGGGCTGATACTAATCATCGAATAAATGACAAGCGTGGACAAGGTGATGAGGTTTGCGCCGTATAAAATGGTAGGACCCAGATAATTCCTGACTTTGTTGACATCTTCAGTGATGCGGCTCATCATATCTCCTGTGTTGTTGCGTTTGTAAAACGAAATACTCAGGTCTTGATAATGGTCGTACACTTTTTTGCGCACATCATATTCTATCAACCGGCTCATTACAATGATGGTTTGGCGCATGAAATACATAAAAACGCCCATCAACAAAGCCAAAATCAATACTATAACACCGAACATCATAAGACTTTTTCCCAATATCGCATATAATTCGGATTGGGTAGCAAAACCTTCAATGTTCTTATATAGGTTGATATTGTCCACCACAAGGTCAAGTGCTTTACGAAGCATTTGCGGCTGTAAGATGCGGAAATAGTTGGACACCGTCACGAAAACGATACCGCCTATTAAGTGCCATTTATACCTTAAAAAATAGATATTGAGGGATTGTAATTCTTTCATTTCAGTAAAAATAATTCATTCAAAGCTTTTCAAAGCCAGAAAACAACTAATCAAAGAACAAAGTTAACCGTTTTTAACCTTAAATGTTTAAACTTTAAAAAAAATCCGCGAATCATTGCTGACTCGCGGATTTAAACTCAATTAAATTTCATTATCTGTGGATTTGAATAAATCCTGTTTTTCTTTGTTTGAATTCATCATTGTAAATAATCACTATAAAATATGTCCCATCAGGCAGTCTATTTCTTGACCAAGACCCATCCCAACCGTTATCGTTGTTATAGCCTTTGATTTTGAATACTTCTACACCCCAACGGTCATAGATATACACTTCATTATTCGGATAGTTTTCTATACCTTTTATCGCGAATCGGTCATTTATGCCATCACTATTCGGAGAAAAACCACTGATAATTGTTAGACTATCGCCCGGATTGATATAAATACCGACGAACGTTGTATCACAACCAAATGCATTGCAAATGGCATAACTAAATGTATCTCTCCCCCAAGCATCTATATTCGGAATGTATAATGCCTTATTATCACTCGTGATAGTGGCGATTCCTTTCCTTGGATTATCCACAATAACCGGTTTAGTAGCACCCCTCAGTGTGTCATTATTTGTAACATTGACTATAACTGTTTCATTCACAATTGTACTTGCCGTATCAGAAACCGCCTTCGGAATCAATTTCACCAAAGAATCGCAAGCCACTGAAATGATGACTTGAGCTCTTGAACAGCCTTTGAGGTTACAAATTTCATAAACCAAGGTATCTTTTCCGTTACAGAAAGTAGAATCCGGTTTATACTGAATATTGTTATCAGCATTAAAAATAGCCGTTCCATGTTTTCCAACGGTTACAATTCTGAAAGTATCCGCCCCATTCAAAGTGTCATTTTGAAGCACAGGGATAACCACTATCACGCCTCGGTTGGTTTTTGCGGTATCTAATTGAGCCACTGGCATAAGGTTGAAAGTAGAATCGCACGTTACAGTAATCACCACCGTGGCTGTATCGCAACCAAAAGATGTGCAGATTGCATATGTTAGCGTATCATTTGCCCCGCAGAAATTTTCATTCGGTGTGTAAATGATGTTCACATCAGCGTCGAATCGTGCACTGCCATGACGCGGAAGGCTGATAATTTGTTTTGAATCAAGGGTAGTGCCATTGAGCATATCGTTGTCCAAAACTCCTATTTTAACCGAACGTCCTTGTGTTGTGCTGATGGCATCATCTTGAGCGTCAGGGCGTTGCGTTCCAGTTGTATCGCAATTGACCGAAATAATTACTTTCGCAGTATCGCAACCGGCAGAAGAACAAACAGCATAACTTAAAGTATCATTTGAGCCGCAGAAAACACTATTTGGTTGATAATTCACATCCAAACCGTTGATGGTAGCCGTACCATGTCTTGGATTTTCAATAATTACGATGGTATCCACAACGCCATTCAGAACATCATTTGTCAAAATTTCAACAATTAACGCTTTATTTTTGGGCGTAGAAGCATAATCATCAATAGCAATCGGACGACTTAAAATAGAGTCGCAAGCGACTGTGATAACCAATTGAGCCGTATCGCAACCCATGGCATTGCAAATAGCATACGTTAAAGTATCTTTGCCAGCGCAGAAACCATTGGCAGGAGTATAAACAATATTATTGACTATATCCACCACTATATTGCCTTTTTGAGGCTGGGTTACAATTTGTATGGCGCCAATCAATGTTCCGTTAACCGCATCATTCGTTAGGACATTGATAACAGAACCTATATTTTTATTGACCGTAATAGCATCATTTACAGCATCAGGGCGTTCGCCGATACATTTCACTTCAATAATAACCAATGCCGTATCACAGCCATCTGCATTACAAACTTCATAACTCAAGGTATCATTGCCACCACAGAAGGATGCCACAGGTGTATAGACAATTTTATTGCTGAAATTCACCACTGCCGTACCATTGTGGGGTGCGGAGATGATATTCGGTGTTCTTGTCAAAGTACCGTTCGGAATATCATTAGCTAATACTTCTACTACCACTAAAGTATTTATATTGGTAGAAGCCACATCATTGACCGCATCCGGTTTAGTCACCACCATCGGGCAATTGACCGTGATATAAACGTAAGCGGTATCACAACCGGTAGCATTACAAATGCTGTAACTCAAAGTATCATTACCGCCGCAATAGTCAGTCGAAGGTGTGTAAATAATATCATTCACTGACACTACCGCTGTGCCATGTATCGGTTGGCTGACAATTGCCGCTGGCGAAGCCAACGTCCCGTTGATGGTATCATTTGCCAAAACAGCTATATTTAATGCCGTATTTTTAGAAGCGATTTCAATATCGTCCAAAGCGTTCGGTTTCAAATCATTCCCAATAGGAACACTATCGCAAGTAATGTTGACGATTACTTTAGCCGTATCGCAAATCAACAATTGATTGCAAACACTGTAAGAGATGGTATCTTTACCACAATACCCTAATTGCGGGTTATAAACCAACGAGTCAATACTCGCAAAAGTAACGGAACCATATAAAGCCGTAGAAACAATATTCAATGAAGCCAATGTCCCATTTATTGTATCATTCAATGTCGGTCTGATAATAAATGGCGTATTACGTGCTGTTGTAACATTATCATCTACTGCTACCGGTTTATTAACATTGTTATTTCCACCGTCACACGTTACATTGATAATCACTCTGCCAATATCACAACCATTTGCATTACACATTTCGTAAGTCAACGTGTCAGCCCCCCCGCAGAAATTGGTTAACGGTGAGTAGGTTATTAGACTACCGTTGATGACCGCTGTGCCGTTTTTAGGTGTTGTGATAATAATAATCGGTCTGCTCAAAACGCCATTGACTGTATCGTTGGATAAAACAGCAATATCAATTGCCGTATTTTTTACCGTTGAAACCGCATCATCCACTGCTACTGGCGTGATAATGCTTACACTGTCATTACAAGTTACCAGAATTTCAATCGTTGCAGTGTCGCACAATAACTCATTGTTACATACTCTATATTGAAGGGTATCCTTTCCACAGAAACCAATGCTCGGTAGATAAATCAATGAATCGAGGCTTAAAAAGCCAATATTGCCGTGTTTAGGAGATGAAACAATCGCTAAAGCAAATAATTGACCATTTAATCTGTCATTTACCGTAGGATTAAATTTTTTCGCCACGTTTTTAGTAGTTGAAAATATATCATCCTCCGCAACCGGATAATTAAGAACCACAGGACAAGTCACCGTAACAAAAACCCAACTTGAATCACAACCATTCGCAGTACAGATAGAATAACCCAACGTATCGTTACCTCCGCAGAAGTCAAGGCTTGGCGTATAAATAATATTATTTGAACCATTTACCACCGCAGTGCCGTGTTTAGGATTGGAAATGATACTGATTGGAGTTATTAAAGCACCATTTGTGGTATCATTCGCCAATACTGTAACCGTTACGGATGTATTTTTTTCTGTCAAAACGATATCATCAACCCCTATTGGAAGCAATATTACTGCCGGACAATTTACTGCAACAATAACCATTGCCGTATCACAACCACTCGCATTACAAATTTCATAACTCAAGGTATCGTTGCTACCGCAGAAATCCGTTAACGGCGTATAAACTATTCTATTCGAGAAATTAACGACTGCCCTGCCATGGCTTGGTGCTCTGATAATATTCGGCGTTCTTGTTAAAACGCCATTAGAAATATCATTTGCTAAAACATCGATTACCACTAATGTATTTTTGCTCGTCGTTGCTATATCATTTACTGCATCTGCTATAGGTATTACCGGACATGACACTATTACAAATACCCAGCTTGTATCGCAACCATTCGCCGTGCAAATAGCATAACCTAATGTATCATTACCACCGCAGAAGTCATTAGTTGGCGTATAAACAATTTTGTTTGAACCATCTACCGAAGCCGTACCGTGTTTCGGAGCACTGACTATACTGAGGGGGGTTATCAAAACGCCATTTAAGGTATCATTGGCTAATGCGTTGACTGTCACCGACACATTTTTGTCTGTCGTCACCACATCATCATACGCTATTGGAAGCAATGGAATAACGGGGCAAGTCACTTCAATAATTACTGTTGCTGTGTCGCAGCCACTCGCATTACAAATTTCATAACTCAAGGTATCGTTGCCACCGCAGAAGTCAGTTGCCGGAGTATATACAATTTTATTAGAGAAATTAACAACGGCTGAACCATGGCTCGGTGTTTTGATAACATTCGGCGTTCTTGTTAAAATGCCATTCGTAATGTCATTTGCCAAAACATCGATTACCACTAATGTATTTTTGCTCGTCGTTGCTATATCATTTACTGCATCTGCTATAGGTACTACCGGACAAGTCACTACTATAACTACCATTGTCGTATCACATCCATTCGCCGTGCAAATAGCGTAGCTTATCGTATCATTGCCACCGCAGAAATCGTTCGTCGGTGTGTAAACGATATTATTTAAACTATCAACACTGGCCGTACCGTTACTCGGATTATTGACGATACTAACAGGAGCAGTTAAAACACCATTGGTCGTATCGTTCGCTAAAACAGCAATTGTCACTGCTATATTTTTATCGGTCATCGCGGAGTCATTGACCGCATTCGGATTCATCACCGGTTCAGGGCATGTCACTGTGATGTATATTGTCGCTGTATCACATTTGAAATCGTCGCGGCAAACGCGATATTGAATCGTATCATTGCCACAATAATCTACCAACGGCGTATAAACCAAGGAGTCTGTGCCAACAAATCCAATCGCACCGTGGAGGGGCGCAATAGTTGTGCCTAATGCCAACAACGTTCCATTAATCGTATCATTCACCAAAGGCGTGATAAACACATTCGTATTTTTACTCGTCGTCACATGGTCATCCACCGCAATCGGGTCGACTACTACCGGCGGACAATTAACTGTTACTACCAATTTTGCCGTATCACAACCCGCATCGTTGCAAATAGAATAGCGGATGGTATCATTACCACCGCA
>JANPGW010000065.1:0-17168 GCA_031424115.1 Saprospiraceae bacterium
CATGGCAGGACATTAGCGAAGGGCTGCCCAAACCTGTGCAGGATGAATATGGTGTCGGCAGAAATGTTTTTTTTGCAGATGATAATGGGCTCTATTTAACTGCCGGCAATGGGATATATCACAGTAAACCAAATTCCACAGTTCCTTTTTGGACCAAAGAAATTTTCCCCGACCAACATAGCAGTATTGCCCCCGGTAAAGCAGGGATCTTTGCTTACAATTACTGGGGTGGAGGAATTTTCCAAAAAACAAACGGAACGGGTGTATGGTCGCCGGTATTCACAAATTTTCAGGAGAAACGGGTACTCAGTGTTTTTGAAACTGCCGGAGGCACAATTTTCATCGGCTCCGACAGAGGTCTTTTTAAATCCACTAACAGTGGAAAATCCTGGAAACAACTGCATGCTGGAGGCTGGGGGAAAATGGTAGAATCAAATGGTGTACTCCTTGCGACCAGTCAGGGAGGGATATTAAGATCGACCGATGATGGTGAAAACTGGGCGTTGGTGATCAGTGAGGGAGGCGTGGGCATCGATGTAGAACGCATCGAAGGTGGATTCGCTGCTATTACTTACAGCACCGTTTCGAAGACCCGGAGAATACGAACATCCTACGACGGCGGCAAAACCTGGCAGGCTATTGATGCCGACCTCCAGGCGCATGGCTTTATTGACCCAATCTTGCCACCGGTTAATGCTAACCTTCCGGCGCAAGGCTTTTCCGATTCAATCTGGCATCCTAAGGATACTACGATTCTTCCGGCACCAGCGTACATTACAACCATTATCCAGGTGGGTGAAAACTTCTTTTGTGGTCATACTGACGGCATTTACAGGTCATCAGACAAGGGAAAAACATGGAAACTGGTACTTCCTTGTGTAAAAGGGAAGATGTTCAAATTATTTGTTTCCGGCAACGTGATTTATGGCATACAGATGGAGTCACATTGTTAAACCTGCCCGATAGTAAATGATAAATAAAAGATGAAAAAATTTGTAAAATTATTTGCGTTGTTCTTAATGGCTGTTTTTTGCACTTCCTGTAAACAAAAGCAAACATACGCACCCCCGGATATTATCAGATCCGAAACCAAAGACTCAGTGAGTTTCTACGGGCCTACCCGAATGGTTCGGAATATAAAGCAAGCCAGGAACGGAGACATTTTGATTGCATCCTACACAGGCGTGTGGCGATACGATGGAAAATTGTTTACCAATATAACAAGTGCAATCAAATCGCCCAGCTTTTGGGATGTGCTGGAAGACCGGAAAGGAAATATTTGGTTTGCTTCCAAGGATTCAGGTGTCTATTGTTACCCTTCGGCTTCGCTCAGCACAGGCGGTAAATATTTTCTGCATTATACAACACGGCAGGGGCTTGCCAGTAATATGGCGCTTCATATTTATGAAGACAGAGCCGGTAATATTTGGTTCGGAGCAAGCCGTTACGATGGGAAATCTTTTCGAAATTTTACCACAAAAGATGGTTTTCCAAGTAACAGTATTCGTTTACTCCTTGAAGACAAAAGCGGCAAGCTTTGGTTTGGTGCACAAGGAGAAAGTATGTTCGTTTATGATGGAAAAACATTTACCGTTTTAAAAAACAAAGACGGTAAAACCTTTACGAACGTTTGGGGAATTACCGAAGATAGAAAAGGGAATTTTTGGTTCGGTGCCACGATAATAGAAGATAAAAGAGGCGATACGTCGTTCATTTCACTGGGTCTTTGGCGCTATGACGGCAGTACCTATACTAAGGTATCGCAGAAAGGCGCTTATGGTATAATCGAAGATAAAAATGGAAACATCTGGACCACCGGTGCTGATAAACCTCAGGGTATTGGGCAGGTCTGGTCGTTTTCCCGTTATGATCAAAAGTCCTTGTACAATGATCAGCCCACTGTAACCGAAATAAAGTCACAACCAGGAATGCTTTTGGGGATTTTAGAAGATGCGAAAGGAAATATTTGGTTTGGCTCTGGTGTTGGCGTGTATCGTTATGATGGAAAGACCATAACGGACTTTAAAGATAAAAAGAGTCAGAAATAAAGTAATAGCCAACTATTTTAAGATGGAATGGTGCTTCAGGCGGTACATTTTTCGGCATCGACAAGCGGTCGACATTTTTACTCGGTGGACTTTTTATTTTAGATTTTCAAAGTAAACAATAAACAAACAATTAAATAATGGAAAATGACGAATACAAAGACAATCTTGAAGCAAATTAAAAACTATGCTTTTTTACTATTACCAATTTATTTATCCTCCTGCAACGGACAAAATAAACCTGAGAATATAAACAATAATGTAACTCAGCAGACATCAGTTCCTCCAAAAGAATCTAATATTTATATTTTCAATGCGATTACAGCAACTGAAATTGACAAGAACATACGAAGTATTTTTCAAGACAAAAATGGCAACTACTGGTTTGGCACAAATGGAATGGGTGTATATCGTTATGATGGAAGAACGTTGATTCAATGTACTGTAAAAACCGGTCTTTCCAACAATCAAGTTCAAAGCATTCAAGAAGATGATTCTGGTAATATGTGGTTCGGAACTGGTCTATTCGGTGTTAGTAAATTTGATGGTAGAATTTTCTCAACGTTAACAAATAAAGAAAATTTGCAACTCAATAACGGTTCTAAAAGCGACTGGAAAATAGAACCGAACGACTTATGGTTCTATGCTGGTAGTGGCGTTTATCATTATCACGGCAATTCGTTTGTCTATTTACCTTTGGATAAACCCAGTTTTAATTCAAAGCAGCCACAAAGCTCACCTTATAATCTCAGTCGCTATGCTGTTTATAGTATATTGAAAGACAAAAAAGGCAATGTTTGGTTCGGTACACAAGCTCAAGGTGTATGTCGCTACGATGGGAAGTCATTTACTTGGTTTACAGAAAAAGGGCTGAATGGCTCGGCTGTACTCGGTTTGTTCGAGGACAGTAAAGGCAACCTTTGGTTCGGCAATAACGGTGCAGGACTATTCCGATATGATGGAAAATCCTTAATTAATTTTACAGAAGAAAAGGGACTTAGCAATATCCAATTTAAAATTTCTGGGAAATCAGGCCCAGGTACATTGGCACGCGTTTACACTATAAACGAAGACAATTATGGAAACCTATGGGTTGGAACAGTTGATGCAGGTGTTTGGAAATATGACGAGAACACCTTAACTAATTATACCATAAAAGAAGGTCTTACAAGTAATGCTGTAAATACTATTTATAAAGATAAAAATGGTGAACTCTGGTTCGGAACGGATGAAAATGGTGTATGTAAATTTAATGGAAAAACCTTCACGGAGTTTGTAGTAAATAGGAATGGAAAGTGAAACAACGTGCGACTAAAGAAGAACCGCCGCCTTAAAATTTAAATTTACCCCCTTAGTAGTCAGTAAAAAAGCCAATGCACTGTGTTTTGCATTGGCTTTTTGAGTTTTGATACCCCCTCAGTATTTCACACCCCCACCTTAGTTTGAGCCATCGAAACCGTTTTCAACTCCTCCAAATGGTGGCGATACCAATTCACACCGGCATATTCTGCATTGATTTTATAGATTTCGGGCTTGTTTTTTAAAAGATTTAAAATGTCGTCCAATGAAAAATGGGGGTGGGCGAAATACAATTCTTCAAATACTTTTTTAATGAAAAAATAGTCTTTTCGATAATCAATCGTGAAACGGTGGCTCATGGAATAATCCATTCCGGTTTCCCAGCGGAAATTTCCGATGCTGAATTTATCGGGATTTTCCCAAATATAGGGTGTGGTATGCTCAAGTTCCAAAGGGCGTTTGGCTTCGTGCCATGCTTTTGTAAGGCATTCCATGGTCAATATTTCAACGTCATTGCCATCAGGATAAGTGGCAGGGTGAAGATTACTGATGTAGTCAAATTGACCTTTATTTTGAATGAAATAATCGAGCCCTTTATCCACTATGCGGGGGTCAATGAGCGGGCAATCAGAAGGTATTTTCAAGACAATATCTGCCCCATATTTCAAAGCTGCTTGATAATGTCTATCCAAAAGGTTGTCTAAACTGCCTCTGAAACAGGGAACGCCGATAAATTCTGCTTCTGTTTTGATAACATCATCCTCTAGATTTTCAGACGTGGCGATGACAATTTGCGCTCGATGTTTTATCATCATCAACCGCTCAATCATCCGATAGAGCAATGTTTCACCTAAAATTGACAACAACACTTTGTTGGGCAACCGGTTAGAAGAGGTGCGCGCTTGAACAATAATTAGAATTTTTTCCGCCATTTTATGATACATTTGAAAGCTACTAACTGGATATTTTTTAATTGATTAGCTGCCCTATGATGAGATATTCTATTTGTATTCCTCCCTTGTTCAAACGACTGCACTAAAGTTTTCAAGCATTAACTCCACCTCGTCTTGATCCAATGTGTAACAATACTGCTTGGTAAAATCTTCTTTTTTGCCGTCAAATTCGATAAAATTCCGAACAATATGGGCGATATTTTTGGCAGAAGTGCCATTATTTTGAATGGGTGCCAAACGCTTCAACTCTTCTACATCAAAATATGAATGCACTTTTTTGCCTAATGCGATACCGATATAAACCACCGTAGAATATTGGGTAATGAGCTCTTGACAATTGGCTATCATGTGATTGGTGTTGCCGCCCCAATAAATCATGGTACCTTCGGGGGTATTGTACTTGATTTCAGCCGCTGCGCGCGAGACTTCCTCGTTGGGGTGGAGCTTAAAAAGTAGGCGACGACCATTCGCTATTTGAACACAGTGTTTGATAAAATCCACGCGATTCTCTCGCCGATATGTTTCCCGTATATCCGAAGTAGCGACCATCACATAATCCCTGTGAGGAAATGAATTGTTGGAAAAATGGCGAATATTGTCATAATTTGGGATACCCGTTACAAAAATTTTACCCCCCTCAGTACCCCGCTTCACAAAATAATCTTTGTACCCTTCAGAAGCTGCGCAATACACATCGCATACATTCGAGGAGCCATTGAGCGAGGTGTCTCCACTCCAATAAGGCGGCAAATTGAGTTTTTTGACAATGTTACTCCATTTCCGGAAAGGGTCAACCATGCCCTCTTGCACCCATACCAATTTTCGGTGACGCATACGGGGCGGTATCAGCATATCTGAGCAATACACCACCAAATCATATTTGTGAGCCTCCGCTCTAAAATCAATTCTATGACCGTAAGAGGACAAATATTTTTCAGATTTTTCTCTGAATGCATCTGCCAAGATAGTGGTATTACCAATATCTGTATATTTTAAAATGAAATTATGGACGGGAGAATCCGTAAATATTTGGCTAAAATAGCAGTCATAATCATACAAATAATCAGCAATCTGATGCATTTGCGTGGTCTGATTCATAGAGCCGGTAATAAAAAGTATTTTTTTCTTCATCATAGGTTTTCCATTCAATTAGCTAAATTACCTGCCCTATGTTAATTCAATTTTAAGCCAATATTAAGTTTTAATCAACTACCTAAACTTAACGATTTCATCATTTATGCCTCATATCAACTTAACATTCCCGAAATACATTTGTGTGTCTCATACAAGGCAAATTTCTCTATGAAAACGAAAAATCACTTTAATGCATTCTTTAATCACGACTCTACCGCGAGGGGGCAAATCTTGCCCCTCGCCTTTTTAATCCCTAAAATTTTAATTTATTAAGTTATGAAATTTATTTTTATCTGCTCCATTTACATGACATTTTTAAGCCCATGCTGGACACAGACTCTGAATAATACATTCTTAAATGGACATTCTCACAACGACTATTTTCAAAAACAGCCTTTTACCACAGCTTTTGAAGCGGGCATGGCGTCTATCGAAGCCGATGTTTTTTTATGGAACCAAAATCTATACGTCGCCCACACGCCTTTTGACATTGATTGGACTTGCACATTAGACGCTCTTTATGTGCAACCCATCGTGTTTGCGGTACGTTCAGGAAAGGCTTACCCGATGCAACTGATGATAGATGTTAAGACCAGTGCCGAGGCGACCCTCAATGTCCTCGCTCGTGAATTGGCTCGTTATCCGGATGTTTTTAACGACAAAAGCATGATAAAAATCGTCATCAGTGGCAATCGACCGACCCCCTCAGTATGGAGCAACTATCCCTCATTTATTCAATTTGATGGACGCCCTGATGAAGTCTATACCCCCGAACAATGGCAACGCGTGGGTTTAGTGAGCGACAATTTCAATGCTTATAAAACAAGCTGGTGGGGAAAAGATATTTTATGCCCAAAAACGTGCGAACGCCTCAAAAAAGTCTTGAATTATATACATTCAAAAGGTAAAAAAATGCGCTTTTGGAAAACACCGGATGATAGCCGCTCTTGGGAAACTCTTTACCAATTAGGAGTAGATTTTATCAATACCGATTCCCCAACCGACCTAAAAAGCTATTTTGAGCATAAAAGAAACCCAAAAATGTTAGTGCAAAATATGTAAAATCTCATCAAAACATTATGCCTATGTTAAGCAAAGTTTATCAAATTGTAAAGTCTCCAAAAAGCCTTTACTATACTGAGGGGGGGGACTATCTTTGGTAAAAAATTATCAAATGCGTATTTCATCCCAAGTTCCAAAGTTTTCTGATAGATGGGTGCCGTATCTTTCAGGCGCTTTTTTGGCAGTATTTACCGTTACGGAAGTATCCATAACGGCATTTTCGGAGGCAAATAAAAACAATATGCGCAACTATGAAGGTCTTGCCTTTCTCATCCTGTTTTTATACCTTTTTATGAGAACAGATAGACAGATAGCCAAAGTCTATTGGTTCCCTTTCGCCATAATGACTATTTTTTGCGCTATATTATACTGCATTCTACATTTCCGCTTACCGGTTGCCTAACTTTGTTATCCAGAAGATGATGTAATCGTCTTTTAACGGCTAACCAGTTGTCATCAATAATACCGTAAAATAAGGAGGTTCGGGGCGTACCATCGGGGCGAATCATGTGTTTATGAAAAACGCCTTCCCGAGTAGCGCCAATTTTTTCGAGCGCGCGTTGTGAACGTTTGTTGTTTTCATCTACTTTAAACCCCACTCGGGCTACGCCACATTCTTCAAAAGCATAATGTAGCATGAGGCTTTTGGCTTCGGTATTTACGCTACTCCCCCAAACTGAACGGGTGTACCACGTCCAACCTATATCCATCTTAAAGTGTTCGGGCTGAATATCCTGAAAACGGGTAGTGCCAATTATGTCGTTTGTATAATTATCCATGACGACAAAAGGATGGCTATTACCTATCGTTTTGAGGCGCAGCATATCCTCAGCCCAATCCCAAAAGACATCAGACAAATACCCCCTCAAAGGTAAATGCTGCCAAATATCGGGGTCAGAAGCAAGTTGAGCTAATTTGGGTAGATGTGCGGAGGTTAGGCTGACAAGTGTACATTGTTGCCCTTTTAAAACAAGTGTAGATGGTAATTTCACTGCGCTGATTGGTTAATATTGAAAAATTGTGTTATCTATATTTATCAACCAAAAATGCAGCGTGAATGTATCTTTAATATGAAATGAGTATTATGTTATTGTTAATTTCTGAATGTCCGGCTGCTTGTGCACCCTAAAGTCAAAGACATCATTTCGGGCATAATGACCGACAACATCAAAATCCAATTTGCTTTTGGCAAGGAGCGAAAAATCCAATTCTGCCGTCAGTAATCCTTCTTCATGCCAAAGCGGCCCCGCCAAGATTTCGCCCATCGGTGAGAATATGACGCTGCCACCGGAGGACATAATATCGGGTTCATCTGCGAGGCCAGCTTGATATTTTTCGGGATAATCCGACTTTTTGACAAACTGATTGCTCGCCAACACAAAACAACGACCTTCGAGGGCCATGTGTTGTATGGTGGATTGCCACGACTCGCGGGAGTCGGCAGTTGGTGCCAAATAAATCTCAATACCTTGCCGATACATTGACATTCGGGCGAGAGGCATATAGTTTTCCCAGCAGATAAGCCCACCAATTTTACCAATGGGCGTATCAAAACTCACTAAGGTGCTGCCATCGCTTTCTGCCCAAATGTACCTTTCCAAGCCTGTTGGTTTGAGTTTGCGGTGTTTGCCCAATAAATCACCGTTTTTGTCAAAATATAACAAGCTACAATGCAAAGAACCGCCTATGTTTTCGCGTTCAGTTACGCCCAAAGCCACATAGATACCGGCTTTTTTGACGGCTTGACTGATAATGGTGGTGTATTCTGATGTGACATCAAGGCTATTCTCCCAATATTCTAACCATTGGTTGCGGCTTTGGTCGGAACGGCGACCGATGACAGCGTCAAAATCCAAACCGCGCGGGTAACAGGGAATAAATGATTCGGGAAATAAAACCAACTCACACCCTTCGGAGGCACTTTTTTCAATCCATTCCACTACAATGGCGATGGTTTTTTCTATATCGAACAAAGCCGGTGTGGCTTGCACAACCCCTACTTTTACTTTTTTATGCGTCATTTTGATAGAGAATTTACAAGGTTTTTAAAAAAATGTCTTTTTATACTGACAATTGGCTTTTTCTGACTAAAATTGTGAATCGGATAGCAAATATAATCATCTTTCACCTTTACATTCATGTTACAACAGTATCCACATCCTACCCGCATATTAGTAGCAACTGACTGCATTATTTTCGGTTTTGACGGTGAAGAACTCAAAATTTTACTGATAAAACGCAGTTTCGAACCCGAAAAAGGCAAATGGTCGTTGTTGGGCGGCTTTGTCAATGAAGATGAAGACCTCATGATTGGGGCTAATCGGGTGATGAATGAACTGACCGGACTTAAAAATGTGTATGTCGAACAGCTCCAAACGTTTGGTGAAGTGCATCGCGACCCTGTGGAACGGACATTGAGTGTGTGTTTTTATTCGCTCATCAATATTCACGACCACGACGAAGAGTTAGCCAATTCTCAAAACGGCTATTGGATAAGTTTGAAAGATAAACCCGAATTGATTTTTGACCATGATCAAATGGTGAATTTAGCGTTAGAGAGACTGCGTTATAAAGCAGCCTTACACCCTATTGGTTTTGAACTTTTACCCGAAAAATTCACTATTCCACAACTGCAAAACCTCTATGAGGCTATTTATGGGCGAAAAATAGACCGGCGCAATTTCAGCAGAAAAATACTTTCTACCCAATTATTAATTGACACCGGCGAAAAAAATGAAAATTCAACGACCAAAAAAGCAACACTTTATCGGCTCGACGAAGCCAAATACCAGCAGCATTTCAATACTTTTTTGAATTTTATGCCGGATTTTTCAAAATAAATGCTTTTAAAATAACGATAGTTATTTTTTTTAATTAAAATTGTGTCATTAAGACACATATTTTTGACTTACTGAAAAAAGATGAAAAATCAATATGTCATTGGAGTAGATTACGGAACGGACTCGGTGCGGTCAGTTTTAATAAATGCCGCAAACGGTCAAGAGGCAAGTCACGCCGTTTTTTATTATCCCCGTTGGAAAGTCGGCAAATATTGTGAACCGGCAAAAAACCAATTTCGCCAACACCCCTTGGATTATTTGGAGGGTTTGGAATGGACTATCAAAGAATGTCTGAAAAATGCCCCGAAAATTTCGCCAGACGAGGTCAAAGGCATCTGTGTGGACACCACCGGCTCGACGCCTGTTGCTGTCAATGCCGAAGGCACCCCCCTCAGTATGTTGCCCGAATTTGCCAATAACCCAAATGCCATGTTTGTGCTGTGGAAAGACCACACGGCGGTAAAAAAAGCGGAAGATATTAATAGAGTGGCGCGGACATGGGGCGGCGAAGATTTTACAAAATACTCGGGCGGCATTTACTCATCCGAATGGTTTTGGGCAAAAATACTGCATATTGTCAAAAAGGATACCGCCGTAGCTGCCGCTGCCTACTCGTGGATGGAACATTGCGATTGGATTCCGGCGGTTTTAACCGGCTCTAAAAATGTTCTGTCCGTCAAACGCAGCCGTTGCGCAGCGGGACACAAAGCGATGTGGCATGAGTCGTGGGGTGGCTTACCAAGTGCAGATTTTTTGGGAAAACTTGATGAACAACTTGCCGAATTGCGCCCGCGCCTTTTCAAGAATACTTACACTGCCGACGAAATAGCAGGTACACTTTGCGATGACTGGGCAAAAAAGCTCGGACTCCCTACCTCCGTAACGATAGCTGTCGGCACATTTGACGCTCATGCTGGGGCTTTGGGTGGTGAAATAGAACCTTACAGCCTTGTCAAGGTGATGGGCACCTCTACGTGTGATATGTTGGTCGCGCCTTTTGAGGAGATTGGCGACAAACTCGTTCGCGGTATTTGTGGTCAAGTTGATGGCTCCATTGTGCCCGGAATGCTGGGTTTGGAAGCCGGACAATCCGCTTTTGGCGACCTTTTGGCATGGTTCAAAGATGTCATCACCTACCCTGTTGATGAGATACTGGCAAATGCATCATTTTTGAATGAATTCCTAAAGTCTAAAATTTATGATGCCATTGAAGACCAATTATTGGTAAAACTCAGCCAAGACGCCGCCCAAATTCCCATCGAAGAATCCAACATCATCGCCCTTGATTGGGTCAATGGTCGCCGCACGCCCGATGCGAATCAGGCTTTGAAAGGCGCCATCATGGGTTTGAGTATGGGCAGCGATGCACCCCGCATTTTCAAGGCGTTGGTGGAAGCTATTTGTTTTGGTTCAAAAAGCATCGTTGAGCGTTTCCGCTCGGAAGGTGTGGACATTCAGCAAGTTGTCGGTCTGGGCGGTGTTGCTAAAAAGTCTCCTTTTGTGATGCAAACGCTGGCTGATGTGCTGGATATGCCCATTAAAATTGCCTCTTCTGAGCAAGCGCCCGCTTTGGGTGCAGCGATGTATGCAGCCGTAGCCGCAGGTATTTACGCCGATACTGAGGGGGCAAAAAAAGCAATGGGTAATGGCTTCGATACAACCTATTTTCCGAAACCGTATAATGTAAAAGAGTATAAAAAGTTGTATGAAAAATATTTGGCGGTGGGTGATTTTGTTGAAAAAGTGTCCTGAAAACGCAAACCGTTATTGTCAAACAATAAAAGATTAATAGTACCATTTATGATCAATCTAAAAAAATATGAAGTCTGGTTTGTCACCGGTAGCCAGCATTTATACGGCGAAAAAACCTTGAAAATAGTGGCTCAACACTCTCAAGAAATCGTTCAATCGTTTAATAACGCGCCACAAATACCGGTAGTGGTCACTTTCAAACCGGTTGTGACGACACCGGATGAAATTTATGCCATCTGTCAAGCTGCCAATACCGACGCTAACTGTATCGGAATTGTGGCATGGATGCACACTTTTTCACCCGCTAAAATGTGGATTCGAGGGTTAAAAGCTTTGCAAAAACCGCTTTTGCATTTGCATACCCAATTCAATCGCGACATTCCGTGGGCGGATATTGACATGGATTTTATGAATCTGAACCAATCGGCACACGGCGATAGAGAGTTTGGGCACATCATGGCACGTATGCGATTGAATCGTAAGGTCGTAGTCGGTCATTGGCAAGACCCCTCAGTATTGGCAGGGTTGAACGTTTGGATGCGGGCAGCGGCAGCCCGTTTTGACTGGCAAGGAGCAAAATTTTGTCGTTTTGGCGATAACATGCGTCAAGTAGCCGTGACAGACGGCGATAAAGTGGAAGCAGAATTACAATTCGGCTACTCCGTCAACGGTTATGGCATCGGTGATTTGGTAAAATATATCAATACTGTATCCGATTCAGAGATTCAAAAATTAGTCAAAGAATATACAGAACGTTACCAAATAGCCGAATCCCTTAAAAAAGGGAGCGAAAAACATACTTCACTGCAAGAAGCGGCGCGCATCGAAATCGGTATGCGGGCTTTTCTGAAAGACGGTGGCTTCAAAGGTTTTACGGATACTTTTGAAGATTTGCACGGCATAGTACAGTTGCCCGGCATTGCTGTTCAACGGCTTATGGCGGAAGGTTACGGCTTCGGTGGAGAAGGCGATTGGAAAACAGCAGCACTGGTGCGCGCGATGAAAGTCATGGCAAGTGGAATGCCCGGAGGCAACTCTTTTATGGAAGATTACACCTACCATTTTGACCCACAAAACCGCCTTGTTTTGGGGGCGCACATGCTCGAAATATGCGAAAGTATTGCCGAGGGAAAACCTTCTTGCGAAATTCATCCGTTGGGTATTGGTGGCAAAGCCGACCCCGTTCGATTGGTTTTCAATGTAGCCGGAGGGGCAGCACTCAACGTTTCGATGGTGGATATGGGTAATCGGTTCCGATTGTTGGTGAATGAAGTTGAAGCGGTAGCAGCAGAAAACCCCTTACCGAAATTACCGGTGGCACGGGTATTGTGGAAACCTTTGCCCGATATGGCAACGGGTTGTGCCGCTTGGATTTACGCCGGTGGTGCACACCATACCGTCTATTCCCAAAACTTGACAACGGAACACATCGCCGATTTTGCCGAAATGTTTAATGTAGAATTAGCGGTTATTGACGCTAAAACGGATTTGAGGCAATTCCGAAACGAATTGAAATGGAATGATATGTTATTTCAAAAATAAAATTTTAGGAAAATGTCCGAATATAAAGCGTTAAAGCAAGAAGCTTTTGAAGCCAATATGCAATTGCCTGAATTAGGCTTAGTTTTGTTTACTTTTGGTAATGTGAGTGTGGTGGATAGGCAAAACAGCGTTTTTGCCATCAAACCGAGTGGCGTACCTTATTCGACTTTGAAAGCCGAAGATATCGTCATTGTGGATTTTGAAGGTCATGTGGTAGAAGGCAGCAAACGCCCTTCTTCGGATACTAAAACCCACGCGGTCTTGTACAAATATTGGTCAGGCATCGGTGCTATTGTGCACACACATTCCACCTATGCAACCGCTTGGGCGCAAGCACAGCGCGATATCCCAATTTTGGGCACCACCCATGCCGATCATTTGACCGTTGATGTGCCCTGCGCCCCGCCGATGGCTGATGATATGATTCAAGGGGATTATGAGCATGAAACCGGTTTTCAAATTATGAATGAATTTAAGCGGCGCGAATATTCGTATAATGAGATTGAAATGGTACTTTTAGGCAATCATGCGCCTTTTACTTGGGGTAAAACCGGTAAAAAAGCGGTCTATAATGCCGCGGTTTTGGAAGAAATTGCCCGCATGGCTTATTTAACCTGTACCATCAACCCCGCTGTATCCCGACTCAAAGAGGCATTGATTCAAAAACATTTTGACCGTAAACACGGGACAAATGCATATTATGGGCAAGAATAGTTTTTTTAATATTTTTATATGTATCAAAACAAAGGTTTAATATTCGATATGGATGGTACGATGGTGGACAATATGATGGTTCACCACCGAGCATGGCAACAAAAATTAGCGGAATTGGGCTTGATGCTGACCCTTGAAGAAGTCATTGAACAATGCCACGGCAAGAATGATGAAATATTACAAAAGCTTTTCGGTGAAAAATATACCTTTGAAGAGCGTGATAAAATTTCTTACGACAAAGAAGCCGTTTATCGGGAAGTCTTTTTAAAAGATTTGAAACTCATTGACGGCTTGCAGGACTTATTGGAAGAAGCGCAGCAACACGGTATTCCGATGGGTATCGGTACCGCTGCCCGCGCTGAAAATGTGGATTTTGTGTTGGACAACCTCCATATTCGGCATTATTTCAAAGCCATTATCACTTCCGAGGATGTGGACAAGGGAAAACCTGACCCCTCAGTATTCTTTAAAGTAGCGGACATTTTGAACATAGAATATCCGCAATGCTTGGTTTTTGAGGATTCGCCAACGGGCGCAAAAACGGCCCTCAATGCTGGCATGAAAGCCATTATTCTCACGACTACCCATCAAGCACCCGAATTTGACTCATTTCCGAGCGTTATAAAATGTGTTTCTGACTATCAACAAATCAATCTTTTAGAAGAATTAAACAATTTAACATCATGAAAATACCCTTTTCCTTTCTCACCATCGTCAGCCTTTTAAGCCTTGTTTCATGCCATCAAAATCAATCAGCCAAACGGCCTGAGCAAGCAGCTGCGTCCACTGTACCTTTCAGCGTTGTAAAAACCTCATTCGGTAATTTGCCCGATGGACAACCCGTGTCTCTTTACATACTCAGTAATAACAACGGGATGACGGTCGGTATTATGAATTACGGGGGTGCTATTGTATCGTGGACAGCACCCGATAGAAATGGGAAGTATCAAGACATTACTTTGGGCTGTGATTCAGTGGGTGGTTATGTGAAGGGCGTGCCTTATTTTGGTGCCATTGTCGGGCGTTATGGCAACCGCATTGCTAAAGGTAAATTCAGTTTAGATGGTAAAACCTACACTTTGGCGGTCAATAATATCGGCAATCATTTACACGGTGGTATAAAAGGTTTTGATAAAGTGTTGTGGACTGCCATGCCCGCTGCCGGCGATGAACCTTCTTTAAGGTTGACCTATACCAGCAAGGATGGTGAAGAGGGTTATCCGGGTAATTTAGCGGTAGAAGTGGTTTACACGCTTCAAAAAGACAATTCTTTGAAGATAGATTATAAAGCCACAACGGATAAAAAGACGGTAGTAAACTTAACCAATCATGCCTATTTTAATCTTTCCGGTAATGGTGATAACACTATTTTAGACCACGAATTGGTTTTGAACGCCGATAAATTTTTGCCGGTTGATAAAACACTGATTCCAACCGGAGAATTGAAACCCGTAACAGGAACGCCTTTTGATTTTACAAAAAACGCTAAAATAGGTACTCGCATTAACGATACAACCAATATTCAAATCCAATATGGCGGTGGATATGACCATGCGTGGGTACTTACCGATACTTCAAAAACACTCAAATTGGCTGCAACTGTTACAGAACCGACCAGCGGACGGGTTATGGAAGTATTGACTACTGAACCCGCTATTCAATTTTATACGGGCAATTTTTTAAACGGAGAGGTAGTTGGTAAAGGCGGCACTGCCTATAAACGCCGTTCAGGTTTGTGCCTCGAAACCGAGCATTATCCTGATTCGCCCAATAAAACAAAGTTTCCTTCAACCGTTTTGAAGCCGGGCGAGGTGTATCAAACGACCACTGTTTATAAATTTTCAACTCGTTAATCGTACGTTACAAGCAATTAAAAATTATGTAAAATATTTATAATCAACATTTTACATAATTCTTAATTGCTTGTTTATTAATTAATCCATACTGGAAGCCTAAAAATCCTTCCTCTTAAAAACCCGCACCGCAAAATACAGCGGCACCACCGCCCATAAAACCATGACCCCAATGGCAAAACTCATCCCCAAAGCAGAGCCGAAAAAGGCTTTGTATATCGCCCCTGTGTAGCCCATCATCGCTGAAACGTCCATTTGAAGCATGACGAAAACGCGACCCAAATCAATGGGATTCAAGGCAGTAAACCCCAGCATGGCTTTTTCAAGGGGATAATCATTGAAAGTGAACATCAAAAAGAGGACGAGGAAATCATAAATCAATGAAAAGTAAAACCAGAGCATGAGCGCAACACCAATGCCTTTCGCTTTGTCTTGCGTCACCGCTGCCACCCAAAAGGCTATACTCGAAAATATCAAAGTCAATAAAATGCCCGAAAAAAGCAGCGAAATGCCCGATGCATCTGCCGAAAAAAGCAAAATGGGCACGCCGATGCCGAGCATAAAAGCGACCGAAAGGGATAGAACGACGCCCATAAACTCACTCAACAAGAGGCGAATCCGCTCAATCGGCTGCGCCAACATGAGTTCGATGAATTGATACGAATTGTAGTAATGAATCGTTGTAAAAATCACGCTCACCAACGGGACGATGATGAGAACAATGTTCAAAAGATTCAAAACACTCTTAGAAGCATTGCTTTCAGTGGCAAAAAGGGCGGCTGAAATAAGCAATAAAAAAGCCGTATAGCCGATAATCATTCGGCTGCGGAGTATATCGTAGAGGACGTAACGGACTATTTTCATCTTGTTTATATTTTAATGGACAACTCCTTTAATGTCAATGAGGTGGCATGACCATTCATTTTAAAACTCACACCGCCGGTCATGACCGAAGCGATGGCGCGTGCCAAGCGGTTTTCATTGGTAGCCGCTTTGAGTTCTTCAACGGGTTTGAAAAACTGCATTTTACCGTCTTGCAAATACATCACATCGGTGGTCATTTCTTCCAAATCGCTGAGGATGTGCGAGGTCATTAATATCAATTTTCCGCGTTTTTTTTCTTTTAAAACTTTGGCTTTCAGAATCTCGGAAGCCACGGGATCCAGCCCGGCGGTAGGCTCATCGAGTATCAATACTGAGGGGTCGAAAAGAAATGCCAAACAGGCACTCACTTTTTGAATTGTTCCGCCCGACAAGGTGCGCATGGGTTTATCAAACTGCTTTTTAAGGTCAAAAGCATCTAAAAGTTCCTCATCGAGTAAGATATTGTGGCTTTTACGCAAATCAATCATCATATCAAATATCTGACTGATGCGCATATTATCAGGATAGCGACCGATTTGCGGCATGTAACCTATGTCGCGCCGATAATCGCAAGTGGACGTGACGTCAGTCCCTTTAAAACGCATCACGCCATCGTCGGGAATGACCATACCGAGCAGACATTTTATCAAAGTTGTTTTGCCTGAGCCATTGGGTCCGATGAGCGAAACGGCTTGCCCTTCATTGAAAGTTGCCGATACGCCATCGAGTGCTTTCAACTTGCCGAAACGCTTGCTTATATTTTGAATATCTATCATTGGGAGTGGTTTTTAAATTTATAATCCGCCTTTAATTTATGCCATTGCTCTGAACTGTGACACTAATAATGTATTTCGGGGTTTCTTTTTGAATATTAGGTCTCATATTCGGTTGATTATCCATCAAATCTTCGGGCGTAAGGCTAGGGAAAATCTTCTCCGCTCGTTCCATCAGGTTGACCATAAAACTGCGCAAAAGCATTAAACCATGCGGCATTTGCTCAATGATTGAGGCAAAAAGGCTCACCGGGCGAAAAGGGATATCTCCTACCCCATCGTGATTCAAATCATACCCTTCGTATTTATCCCAATAGTTTTTACTAAAAGAATTGAG
>JANPGW010000066.1:0-18061 GCA_031424115.1 Saprospiraceae bacterium
TAACAATTATTGATAGCATCATAAAACACGGCGTAATAATTACCGGCTGTTACAATATTCGATAATGCCACTTTATTGGCAGCGGTTACCGGTGTTGCCGTATGCCATTCCAGAACAGCGCCTACCGGCGTGTTACTGGCAGTAATAGTGGATAAATTGGCTGTTGTAGCGGGACAAACATTGCTTTTAGTAGAAGCGCTCAAAGCCGGAGCAGAAGAACCTGCTAACAGATTTATCTACAAAATCCTTATCAGAATTACCAGCCAGTAAGCAATTTCTGTATTTAACTGCCACCGCAGCCGAAGCGGGGCTATAACAATTATTGATAGCATCATAAAACACGGCGTAATAATTACCGGCTGTTACAATATTCGGTAATGCCACTTTATTGGCAGCGGTTACCGGTGTTGCGGTATGCCATTCCAGAACAGCGCCTATGGGCGTGTTACTGGCAGTTATTGTGGATAAATCCGCCGTTGTAGCGGGACACGAATTGCTTTTAGTTGTTGCACTCAGAGAAGGAGCAGCTGTTCCGGCATTGCATATTGCATAAGAACAACTAACTACTCTTGTACTAATCCCCGGTCCCTCAATAGTAATATTAAATGTGTTACAACCAAAAGATGCCAAAGTTGCAGTAGCACAATTAGTAAGAGTGGTCGCAACATTTGATTGAGATAATACCAATCCAGTAGCGGGAGTTTTGGATAATGGGAAAAAATGTGTTGAAGATCCACAACCTAAAGTACCTTCTAATTTTTTGAGTGATTTAGGTTGCTTTGAACCCGAGAACGATATATCATAGCCAATTAAGGTATTGTAAGTATATCCGGTAAGGCAAGGTGTTGTCGCTACAACTCCAATTGGCAATAATGTAATATTTACCGTGTAACCATCGGTAGATAATACCGATATTGTACATTGGCTATTCGCTTTGATAGAAAAGAATATAGCAAAAATTGAGATGAGTAGAGCTCTTAGCATGTTATTGTTAATTTTGTAAGATTTATCTTTATTATAGTGTATTGAAGATTAAGGTTTTTCACGCCTTAAGTTTAGAGATGTAATATTTCTTCAAATAATGAGTGGAGGAGAGAAAATTGTGAAGTTGAGTTTTGAAATTGCATATCATTGGTTTTAAAAAGTATTGATTATTTATTAATTGTAAGACTAAGTTTATTCTTTGGGTTAAAACTATGCCTGTAACATATCTTATAGTATGAAAAAAGATGCATTTTGTGACGGTGTTATAATAGGTAGATTATTTTACTGGAATCCTTTATTGGCATAAAAATTAGATAACTAATCTTTTATGATTAAGAACAATCTCTATTTTTTTTAAAAATGTGACATTTTTTCGAATAGCTATTGTATCCAATTTTAGGTATATTCAGGATATTTTAAAAAAATTATAATAAAAAAAGTAATGGTAATAATCAATTTCATGTGCCAATACAATTAAAAAAGCCTCGATTAAAAAGATAGCCCACGATTAATAATAAAAAGAATTGACAACACGTTTTATAGCAGGGTTCATACTGAGGGGGGGTATGTTGCCCTTTTTTTGTGAAAATTGATATGTAGCATGAATGTTATTTTAACTATCAATAAGTTGGATTGATTTTTTATGAAATTAATTGACATTAAATATGGGAAAATGATTTAACCTCCCTATTTTTCAGTCAAAATCAAAAATTGCTTATTTCAAAATTCATTTATATTTCCAAAAACTTATTTTTAAATCATAAAAAAAGATAGAATGAGAATACTTTTTATGCTCGCTTTGGCAACTTTATCAATGACTGCTTTTGCTCAAAAAAATAAAAAAAAGCAAGTCAATGAAGATGAATATCCCGTAAAAATGAGAGTAGTCCTTGGTAAACCCTTGGATTCATTGCTGACACTCAATTACCTCATACCGGAAGCGGTTGACATCATTAATGGTAAAAGACAATTGAAGAATGATAAAACGACCATGGCGATTCTTGAAAAATCAACTGGTGGAGATGCTGAATCCCGTCCCCTTTATATCCATATTTTGATGTATGCCAATTGGTACGCTACTGAAGCAGGTTTGGCGGATAGCCTCGGAAAATTCAACATCAATTTGATGCAGCGATTCCCTAAGGATGTGTTGCGTTACTTCAAAAAAGCGGAAACGGACAAACGAATTGAAGATGCTCAAAAAGCATTTGCTTATAATATTGCTTATGAGTTGAATAGCTCTGAGGATCCGGCTGGTGCTTACGATGCATTTGAAGAAAAAGTGTTGAAAGCCTATAAAAGTAAAGAAACTAAGCCCGTAGATGAAATTTTGAAAGAAGTTAGAAAACTGATGAAGCGAAAGTAAATAAAACCTATCCACTACTTTTTTTTGTGAAAAAATGTCACAAAATTCTATGAAATGGATTATATTAATGTAAGCATTGAAAATACTCCTGTAAACATTGCTTACACATTTTGTTATTATTGTGAATTTTTTCATTTAAATGGTCATTATCCTAATAAGAGGATAATGACCGTTTTTTTTATGCTGTCACAAGTTGTCATTTTTTATTTTTTTTAATTTATTTTCCCCGCCAAAAAATAAGCTTAAAAACTTTTTAACTTCCTTAAACGTTTTATCTTTGTCATATATTTAGCGAATATTCGCTATGAAGATAAAAAACTTATTTATAAAATATTGATAATCAAATCAATAACTTAATAATACCATAGTTATGACCAGAAGAATCAGAAAAGTTGCCGTCCTCGGTTCCGGCCTCATGGGGTCGGGTATTGCTTGCCATTTGGCAGGTGTCGGCTTGGAAGTCTTGATGCTTGACATCGTTCCCTTTGACCTCAAAGAGGAGGAAAAATCAAAACCGGCTGCCCGCAATCGGATTGTGAATGCCGCTTTAGATACTGCCGTCAAATCGAAACCGGCGCCGCTTTACGATAAGGCTTTTGTGTCCCGCATCACAACGGGTAATTTCGACGATGATATGCCCAAAATCGCCGAATGCGATTGGATTATCGAAGTCGTCGTAGAACGCCTTGACATCAAGCAGCAAGTTTTCGAGAAGGTAGAGAAATTCCGTAAACCTGGCACTTTGATAACGTCTAATACTTCTGGTATTCCTATTCATATGATGGCGGCGGGTCGTTCTGAGGATTTCAAGAAAAATTTCTGTGGAACGCATTTTTTCAATCCGGTGCGCTACATGCGCCTTTTGGAGATTATACCGACGTCCGAAACCGACCCCTCAGTAGTGGACTTTTTCATGCACTACGGCGACCGTACTTTGGGCAAACAAACAGTTTTGTGTAAAGATACCCCGGCTTTTATCGCTAACCGAGTAGGTGTTTACGCCATGGCGAAAATCTACCAACTCACCACTGAAATCGGTTTGAGCATAGAAGAAGTGGATGCCTTGACAGGCCCTGTGATGGGTCGCCCTAAAACAGGGACATTCCGTTTGGGCGATTTGGTCGGTCACGATACTTCCGTCAACGTTATAAAAGGCATTAAAGCCAATTGCCCGAATGATGAACAGGCTGTTTCGTTTAATATTCCGCCTTATCAGCAGTTTTTGATTGACAATAAATTTTTAGGTAATAAGTCAGGTCAAGGTTTTTATAAAAAAACGACTGAAAAAGATACAACTGGACGACCTGTTGTGTTGGCATTGAATCTTGAAACGCTCCAATACGAGCCGTCAAAAAAGCCCAATTTACCATCTTTAGGAGTTGCCAAACAAATTGAAGAATTGCCTAACCGCTTACGGGCTTTGTGGAAGCAAGAGGACAAAGGAGGGCAATTGGTCAAGCGGTCGTTAGCGGGTTTATTTGCTTATGTATCGAATCGCGTACCTGAAATCGCTGACAGTTTGTATTCGATTGACGATGCCCTTCGCGCGGGTTTTGCGTGGGATTTGGGTCCTTTCCAATATTGGGATGTCATGGGCATTACTGAGGGGGTAGCTGCGGCGGAAGCTGACGGTTATTCAGTAGCGGCTTGGGTGAAAGATATGATAGCAGCCGGTTTTTCGAGTTTTTATAAATCTGAAAATGGCGTTAAGAAATTTTATGATATCAATACAAAATCCTACCAGCCAATACCGGGTGCAGGAGAATTTATTATTTTAGATAATTATAGAGATAAAAAGCCGGTTTTTGAGAATGCAGATTCGGTATTGCACGACATTGGCGACGGCGTATTGTGCTTTGAATTCCGAAGCAAAGCCAATTCTCTCGGAGAAGGCGTTTTGCAAGGCTTGAATGAATCCATTAAAATAGCGGAAGAACAGGGTTGGAAAGGCTTGGTCATTGGCAATAACGCCACGAATTTTACAGTAGGGGCTAACTTGATGATGATAGCAATGATGGCGTATCAACAAGAATGGGATGAGTTGAATTTTGCTATTCAATACTTCCAGAATACCTCCATGAAGTTGCGCTATTCGTCTATTCCGGTGGCTATTGCTACGCAAGGGTATGTCTTTGGCGGTGGTTGTGAATTTGCAATGCACGCGGATGCTTGCGCTGTAGCGGCTGAAAGTTACACGGGTTTGGTAGAAGTAGGTGTCGGTTTGATTCCCGGCGGTGGCGGTACGAAAGAGTTTGCGTTAAGAGCCAGCGATACGTTCCACGAAGGAGATGTGCAAGTGAATATTTTAATTGAGCGTTTTAAAAGCATTGCAACGGCTCAAGTAGCGACGTCTGCGCATGAGGCTTTTAATTTTGGGTATTATACGCCTGAAAAAGATTTTATTGTCCTCAACAAAGACCGCAATATAGCGGAAGCCAAGAAAAAAGTCCTTCAAATGGCTGAAAACTATGTTCCTAAACAACCCCGTAAGGATATTTTAGCCTTAGGAAGAACGGGTTTGTCAGCCCTGTATGTTGCGGCTCATTCTCTCAAATTAGGTAATTATGCGTCAGATCACGATGTCAAAATCGCCAAAAAAGTGGCTTATGTACTTTGCGGCGGCGACCTCACAGGGGCTCAACGGGTCAGCGAGCAATATCTTTTGGACGTTGAGCGCGAAGCGTTTTTGAGCCTTTGCGGTGAACAAAAAACATTAGAGCGCATTCAGTATACGCTCACTAACAATAAGCCTTTGAGAAATTAATTGTATTGCTGGATTGTTGCATTGTTTGATACTCATACATTAATATAACAATGCAACAATAGTAATTGAATAATAAGTCATAAACTATTAAATTAAAATAAAATGGAAGATGCATATATCATAGCTGGTTTCCGCTCGGCAATAGGCAAAGCGGGTCGCGGTGGTTTTAGAAATTATAGATCTGATGATTTAGCGGTTGACATTATCAAACACTTGATGTCTCAAGTACCTGAACTTGACCCTTCTTTGGTGGACGACGTAATCGTGGGCTGCGCCAATCCCGAAGGGGAGCAAGGCTTGCAGATTGGTCGTCAGATTTCTTTGCGGGCTTTGGGCACAGATGTTCCGGGGTTCGTTCTTAATCGCTATTGTGCTTCCGGATTGGAAGCGATTTCTATTGCCGTGGCTAAAATTAAAGCCAATATGGGCGAGTGTTACATCGCCGGTGGTACTGAAAGTATGAGTATGATACCGATGACAGGTTATAAATTAGCTCCTTCCTATCAAGTGGCAAAAGACACGCCTGATTACGTGGTGGGTATGGGTTTAACAGCCGAAGCGGTTGCCAAGAAATTCAATATCAATCGCCTACAAGCAGATACTTTTGCGGCTCAAAGCCACGTAAAAGCTGCCGCAGCGATTGACGCAGGCAAATTCAACGATGAAATTGTGCCGGTTACAGTCGAAGAAGTTTGGGTAGAAAATGATAAACGCCAAACTAAAAAAGTGACGGTTGCGATGGACGAAGGTGTTCGCCGTGAAACAACTGCCGAAGGTTTGGGCAAATTGCGTCCCGTTTTTGCGGCTGATGGCGTAGTCACTGCCGGTAACTCCTCGCAAACCTCTGACGGAGCGGCATTCGTTCTGGTAGTGAGTAGTACTTTAGCTAAAAAATTGAATTTAAAGCCTATTGCGCGCATGGTATCGTGTGCGGTAGCAGGGGTAGAGCCTATCATTATGGGCATCGGCCCTTGTGCAGCGATTCCAAAAGCATTGAAAAAAGCGGGTCTTAAGTTGAATGATATTGACCTTATCGAACTCAATGAAGCATTCGCTGTACAAGCTCTCGCCGTGATGCAAGAAGCAGGGTTAAATCCTGATATAGTGAACGTGAATGGTGGTGCTTTAGCCTTGGGTCATCCTCTGGGTTGTACCGGAGCTAAATTATCGGTTCAGTTATTCAATGAGCTGCGTCGCCAGAATAAAAAATACGGTATGGTTACGGCCTGTGTGGGCGGCGGTCAAGGCATTGCCGGTATTTATGAGTTGATGAATTGATGCTATACTGTCCGTAGGGACTCCTTGTGGCTAAAAAAAACAAACCCGTAAGACTTCAACATCTTACGGGTTTTATTTTTTTTAATTAGGAATTAGGAATTAGGATAACTAATTGATAATGAATATGTTAGAATGATTCCTAATTTACAATTCCTAATTCCTAATTTTTTGGACATTACTTAAATATTTTGTTTAAATCTATTTCAAACCCACTTATGTTATCTTTTACAATGCCTTCGGTATAAGATGTTATTTTCTTATCAGGAGTCATAACACTAATAGTTCTCATAGCGGGAATTACAACCCAAGAAGATTGAACACCACCCGAGAAATAGATAGTTCTTATCTTGGATAGTATATCATCTAAAGCTTGTTTAGGAGATAAAATTTCGATGGTTAAGATAGGAGCATTGGTTCTCCGAATAACATCACTCTCCCAGTCAGATGCTTGGATGGGGTAAATAGCTAAATCCGGCACGGCTCTTTTCTCTAATAATTCCACTTCTATTTCAGAAAAAATATCGTAAATATCTCCATAATGGACAATAAGATAAGCGGCTATTAAAGCTTGAAGTTTGGCATGATTGAGGCTTGGCATCGGTTTTCCACGTTCGTTTTGGTATTGAATTTCAATATCGTTTTGAGACTCAATATTGTTAGGATATGATATAATATTATCCGTTTGTAATTCCATTCTACATAATTTTGACGCTAATTTACTATCATTTTTACACTTTTACAAACCTTTGTTTCACCGCAAGTTTAGGAATCCCCCCCCTCAGTATAAGTAAAAAGCTAAAGGGCAAATCTTTTATCCCAAAAAACAAACCCGTAAGACTTCAACATCTTACGGGTTTTATTTTTTTTAATTACGAATTACGAATTACGAATTACGAATTACGAATTTGTATAACTAACTGACAATAAATACATTGCAATAATTCCTAATTCCTAATTCCTAATTAAATTAATTCGCTTTCACAAAACGCTTCGTCATAATACCATCCGGCGTCAATATCTGCACGATATAAGTACCGGTTGGATACGTTTGCGTTTCTAATTGAATATTTTGATTTTGGAATTTATTCAATACTTGCTCCGTCATCAATTTTCCATCCACACTCATCACTCGGAATAAGACATCGCTGTTTTTTTCCAATTCGATATTGATATTGACAATATTGTCTTTACCAACCGGATTAGGAGAAAGCACCATTTTGTTATTGCCCGCTAAAACGGTGGTGGTATTGGTGAGTTTGAAAGGCAGTACATTGAGTCTAACTACAGGAACCAATGTTTGGTCGGTAAAACCAGCTGTTGACCACTCACTCTCTGTTGTTTTACCCAATATGATACTGTATCTTGGAGAACCCACCGAGTCTGTTACATAGCGCATTGCACCATAGTCATATGTAGCGTCATTAAATACCATATTCAAATAGTTTGAATCAACAGGAGCTGCTATTGAAGCGGCATCGTATTCTAAAACAGCCAAATAGTCAGTGTTTGCCTTAGGATAAAAGAAGCTGTTGGTGATAATATCTATCATTTTGAAATTGAACCAAGCATTGGCATTGGCAACACCAGAGGGAATCAACGAATCAGAAGCAGCAACAAGGGCTCTCTCTGTACTTTGAATTCTGCCATCACTGTTAGCATCTTTCCACTCATACAAGCTGCCCTGTACCCGTCTCCCCGCTGCTGCTTTAGGATTAAAGCGCGCAGTTAAGGTTGTTATAGTTGCCGGTACTTTATTGATGCGATAATAAACACCATAACGAACTGAACGCGGTTCTGTCCCTGTCCAAAAACCATTACCTAAGCGAGTGGTAAATGTATTAGCGTTCTCTTTTGTATAGTTGGATTTACTAACTCCTGCAACTACTACACTATTTGCAGAGGTGGTATCAGATACCCAAAATTCAAATCGGACAGTATCATTTTTAGGATTAATATCCCGTGAAGAACTATCTCCTAACACGCGATAACTGCCGAAATATTTGCCCACTTGCGATAAGGCTGAGGGGGGTAGAACATCAGGGAGAATGCGGTTTTCATAAGCGGTATCCGGTTTAACGGATGTTGGATATTGTGAACTTGTGCTATTGTAAACCAAGGCTTTATCTGCATCTCGCCATACTTTTACTTGCAATTTCACATTATTCATTGTTTTTGTACCTACATTACTGATATCAGCAAGGAAGCGAATAGTATCTAATTGATTAACCGGGGTGTAGGCACTGGGTGGAATAGCGTAAAAGTTTGTATTTATTTGCATATCATAAAACTTGTCATTAATCAATTTTACATCATCTATTGCCCAAAAGTAATAATCTCCATCAAATACAAATTTAACTTTGAAATTCGCATTGCCCTGACTACCATAGAGGATAACACGTTTTTTAGTTGAGTCTGTGTTGGTCGTTATTAAAGGATTTATGGTACTTTCTAATTGTCCAATTTCATCATTTACGAAGAATTCTTTTGACCATGTCGTACCATTGTCATTTGAATATTGAATGTAGCAATCTGTTAGGAAATTGACAAAATATTGATGAAACTCAATGACGAGATCAGTATATCCCGTTGTATTAATTGTGGGTGAAATTAACTCGGCTTTGTGAGGAGATGGTGAGGCTCCTGTTCCGAGAGCCGCTTGACCTGCAACCCCTCTATTGTCCAAATAATCGGATTCAAAAATAGCCGCACCGTTAGCAGCTGTCGGCGATACCAACGGTCGTAAAGAGCCTACATAAGCGCCTTTACTTTTAGCTGTTCTTGACCATATCCAATGGGTGCTATCTTTTTTGGCGGGATTATCTGACGAAATACCGACGGAAACCCAGCCTTTGTAATCCGCAGCCGGTGATTTGGTAGCTGTTTTCTGAAAAATTTGAGTGGTATCAGCAAATTGACTGGCATTGATTGTATTGACATCAGCAGTAGGCCATACCACTGTTTGGGCATTCAATGAATGGACACCCATGCAAAGCATAAACATGGCAAGGAAATGAGTAAAACTTTTACGCATCATAATCGGATTTTTTAATGGTGAAATGGATTTTAACAAGTTTTCTTTTGAAATATTATAAGGGGCAGGATTCACAAAGTAAATGAATATTTTGTTGAATAAAAATGATTATTGGGAAAAATAACAGTTATAAATTTAAAAACAGAATAAAAAAATGTAAAAGAAGGGAATTATAAGTATATATTTTGTGAAAAAAAACCTTTAAGAGCATCTATGAGATTTATCAAAAGTATGCCGAATATTGTATAAACGCTCAATTAGACTAATATATTGTCAAATTCTTTAGCTAATTGTTGTGGGTTAACGGGTACAACGCCTGCTGTTTCGCAAACCTGGCCGCCGGCGAGATTTGATAAAATGGCGATGGTATCTTTACTCAACGATGAAGCCAATCCTAATGCTGCTATACTCACTACAGTATCACCGGCACCACTCACATCCGTAATATTACGGGGTTTAGTCGGATATATTTGACCATTGTTCAATTCAACGAGAGCCCTATTCCGGTTTGCTTTTTCCATACTCCCTTCACAAAAAATGCCTTTTTCAGATAACGTTATCATGGTACAGGCGTGATTCAGATGCTTGCGGAGGTAATCAGCGGCTTTTTGCAAGGAATCCAATTCTGCCTTCACTTCAAATGGCACAGCTTCCCTTATTTCCTTAAGGTTGGGCTTGAAAATAGTGGCATGTTGATAGTCCAAAAAATGTTTTTTCTTGGGGTCTACTACCGTTGGAATTCCCCTTTTGACGGCTTCTCCCATCACCTCTTTGATAATCTTTAAGGTTAAAACCCCTTTGTTATAATCTTGGAAAATGATGACGTGGATGTGTGTTGAGTCCAATAATGCCCTAATTTTACTTAGAAATTCGTTTTCAAGCGCTTCACTCAAATCGGTTGTCATTTCACTGTCCACTCTGAGCATTTGATGCGTGCCGGCCATAATGCGGGTTTTCACCGTTGACACCCGCTCGGATGAAAGTATAATGCCTTGAGTCGGTAAATCCAATTCAGACAAAAGCTCTTGAAATACACCCCCCTCAGTATCAGCCCCTACAAAGCTGTATAAATAAGGTGTGGCACCCAATGCTTTGATATTAAGTGCGACATTGGCGGCGCCGCCCAATCTATCTTCCTGTTTTTGTAGCTCAACCACCGGAACCGGTGCCTCAGGTGAAATGCGATTGACTTTACCGTACATATACCGATCAATCATAACATCACCGACGATGAGGACATTCAGTTTCTGAAAATGGTTTAATATATCGTTAATCTCCATCATAAATGGTGTGCCTCATTTTCTATAAAATGCAAAATTTTGTCCGTTGCACCTTTATTATTATCTAAATAATCCAATGCCGCTTTGGAGGCGTGAAGATAGTTTTTTTCATCCTTCAAAAACAACATTTTTTCTTCAAAAGTCTTAAAATCGGAGACAGAGAACCCACCGCCGGTTTCTACCAAACGAATGGCTTCTTCAAACTTTTTGTATTTTTTGCCAAAAATAACCGGTAAGCCGAAAGCAATTGGCTCCAATGTATTGTGAATACCTTTCCCAAAACCACCGCCAATATAGGCAATCTTTCCGTAGCGATAAATGCTGGAAAGCATCCCGATATTATTAATAATTAAAATGCGTATTTGGGATAAATCTGCCTTTGAAATATTGCTTTCATCAAAATTTTCACCAGCGTAAGTAGAAAATTTTATATACTTTATAGGCAATATTTTTTCTAACCGCTCTATATTTTTAATAGAAATATCATGTGGAGCAATGATAAATTTATAATGTGTAAAATGCTTATTATTAAATAGTTGAACCAGTATTTCTTCATCTTTTTGCCACGTACTGCCACAAATGAGGGCGGGTGCATTACCAATAAATTTTTCAATAAATGGATATTCTTTGGCTTCTTTAGCGATGCCTATCACGCGGTCAATACGGGTATCACCTGCCAGAAGTACATGGCGTAAACCGGCTTCTTGAAGCAGGGATACTGAGGGGGGGGTCTGTACGAAAATTTGGGTGAAACAAGCCAGCATTTTTTTGAGTAAATACGAATAAGGGTTGTAAACAGAAAGTTGTTTTTTATTAAAAATGCCGGAAATCAAAAAAGTAGGAATCTGCCTGTTTTTTAGCTCATTGAGGTAGTGGAACCAAAATTCATATTTCACAAATACTACCAAATTGGGTTGTATAATGTCCAAAAATTGACGCGCATTTTGGGGCGTATCGAGGGGTAAATAATAAACATGGTCGGCAAGCGGATAGTTTTTTCTGATTTCATAACCCGATGGCGAAAAAAAAGTGAGAATTATTCTATACTGATTTGTTTCTTTTTTTAAAGCTTCAATTAAAGGACGACCTTGCTCAAATTCGCCCAATGACGCCACGTGCATCCAAAGAGTTATTGGTAATGGGTGAGGGGTAGCAGGTAATGAAGCAATGTCATTTTTGATAGTCGTAAAAATATTGCGCCGTCCGTCCGTCCACAGCCGTGCTTTGGCATTGAAAAACGATGCCACGCGGATGCCTATACTGTAGAACCCAATGCCTATGTTATATAATGTAATCAGAAAACTCATTTATTTATTTTAATCAGCTTTTATATCCAAACCCCAACCCTCAACCCCCAATCCTCAACCCCCAACCCTCAACCCCCAATCCTCAACCCTAATCAATATTCAATCTCATCTGCATTTTGATTGCTGAAAATAGGAATAGACCACCCGACTCGCGCGCCGTACAAAACATCAATTCTTTTCTGAGCATCCTTTTGGCGGGTATCAAAATTGAAACCTCGACGATTGAGCGTGAAGCCTTCCATCAAGTCAAACCCAATGAAAAAATTTATCGTTTTATCACGACTCACCATTTGATAGCCGACAAATTGAGACAGGGAAAATCCATTCGTCAGACGGTCATAACCGGTAGAGTAGGGTGGAGCGACCTGAGCCGCAGAGTTAGTATCATCCTGAATTCGAATTTTATGTTGTAAAAAACCACCGCCAATTGTTAAACGCAAACCGCCCACACGATTACCGTTGTCAAAAAATTTGAACAGTCTGCCGCCGTTAACACCCACAAACAGCCCCCGCTCACGAAGCTGAACCGAAGCGTAAGTACCATTATCACCCAGTATAGCACCATCAGGGGTGCGGAGAGGAGCCAAAACATCTTCTTTGACACGTTGTCCGAAAAGAAATTGAACATCTGCATTCACAATCCATCCTTCAGGCAAAGTGATATATTCCACTCCGCCGCCTATAGACATATTGCTACCGAATCGTTTAGCGAGATCAGCAGCTGGTAGCTGAACCCCAAAAGTAGTGTTGATACTGAGGAGGGTATATTCTGACGAATATTTTTTCTGCGCTGCTATTGAACAGGAAAAAAAAGACAGAAAAATAATTGATATGAATTTTGACACCATAGATATTTTTTTTAGCCACGAATTAACGAATTTTTCCAATTTAGATGTCGACAAATTTGAGCCAATTGCACAAATTTCTGCCTTCGGCAGACTTGGGTCTTATAAACAGTTGCCTTTTAGGGCAAATAAATTAGAGAAATTCGCTATAATTTGTCAACACGTAGATTGGTTAAATTCGTAAAATTCGTTAATTCGTGGTCTCATACACGTAACTATGAAAAGATTATAATGACTCAATGCCGCACAAAGTTAACGACTGAAGGCTTGGATACCGCTATTTACCCTAAAAAAGTAATTTAATATACTATTTTGTTAACCGTTGCTTACTCTAAAAATGGTAATTTTCGCTAAATGAGGCCAATATGTTAAAATATATTTAAAATATAGTTGCGTAAGAGCGGAGAGGGTTCTATATTTGTGTTGTAGTTAATGATTAATGAAAACAAATATTTTTGAACAAACAATCGAACAAGCATTGAATGAATGTAATTATACTTCTTAATACCGAATAAAAAAACAAAACTGAACAAACATTTGAGTTCCCCCCGTGGACTTTCTTTGTATTGAAACGCTATTATTTATTCCCTTCTCATTTAAACTGACCATTATTTTTTATTAAGTCCATCTCAGTGTTTTACCCTTAGTGTTCCCTATGCTGTGCATTGGTAATGTCTGAAACCATTTTGTGTTATTGTGATTGAGGCTAAAATGTCTTGATATACTATAACTATATATCACTTTGGTTATTCAACATTGCTATTACTCGTACTGACTTATCACTACGTGACGCTACTTTCATGTACTGACTATAAAAATTACTCTGTATTTAAACCATTGATTCTCGTTTATCACAATTTCCCTTTTTTTATATCAAATTAGACTATGGTGTTACAAATTTTCTCACATATTGAATATAACATAAGGTCAGTCTTGATGTCCTCTTGGATAGGTCATTCCGCTTATGTGTCAATACGACTGAGAAGATTAAAATATACCGATAGAATATGATTTTTTATTAATAAAATATTGATAATCAGTGTTTTATGCTGCTTTTGGTTTTTATTTTAAATTTCTATTAACTAAGGTCAGTTAATATTTTCATATAGTATTTTTTATTTTTTGCTGCTTTTTAGGATGCTTTTTTAATGTGTTACATTAAAGAATAGCCAATTGTGTGCCCACGTAACAATTTATCTTCTGAAATTCTGTTGGTTGCAACAATAGACTATAAAGAGGAGATAGATACTGAGGGGATAGTCAAATGTCAGGTGTCAGACGCTTTCAAAGCGTCTGACACCTAACTAAGAGACCCAAATAAATCTCTAAAAAGTGGCATTACAAAGTTGATTTTTTTGCGCAATATGTCCTGAAGAGGACGAGCCAAAGCTATGCGTAAGAGAGCCGAAAGAGACAATAAAAAGAGTTTTTGTACTACGAGGTTAGTACAGGTGACAGACGCTTTCAAAGCGTCTGTCACCTACCAAAAACGCCCATTAAAGATATCTTATACATACAATTTACACGCTTTTAAACCTTTATTTTTTTTAATTTAAACAAATGTACATCTCATGAAGAAGATGAATTTTACTTCACAGATTTTGAGAATCAGTTCTCTGCTATTAGTCTTTTTGACTATGGGCGTGAATTTGAACGCTCAGTTATGTCTGGATGTCATAGAGAAGGTAAAACTTCCTATTAACACGCCTCTTGGCGATCCGGCATGTAAAAGAGTATTGACTGCGGCTGACGTTTTCGTTGGTGGTATCGTACCTCCGGGTGCGACACTATCTATCAGAAAGGGCCCTGCTGCTCAGTATTCAGCCGTTTATCCTTATTCTGCTGCTGCTGGCATCACTTTCAGCAAAGCCGATCTCTACAATGAGTTCGAAATTATGATTATGACAGCTGATGGCAGAATGTGTTTCTCTTATGTAACACCAATTGATGCTGACGGACCGATTGTTGACGTGCCACTTCGTGATGTCACTATCAAGTGTACTGATTTGGTGAACGGTAAGGCACCGGCTCCATCTGTGTTAGGATCTTACAGAGGTGGCGCACAAGCTGGTCTCTCTGGTGAAGGCAGCATTATCAATTTTACTGCTAATGCTTTCGGCAGATACGGACGCGTACGTGATTGCAGCGATATGTATGCATTTTGGGTTGACTCTGACATTTTCGGTGAGGCTTGTGATCCTGATTTCACAAGATGCCGTCCTGCACCACAGTTTATTCTTCGTACTTGGCAATTCAAAGACATTTATGGTAATCTTTCGGCTCCTGTTGTTCAAAGAATCAACATTGTTACACCAAAAATCGTCTTTGGTGGTGCGCCATGTGTAGGTCAACCAAATACATTTGTAACGCATGTTACAGATTGTACTAAAGATGGTGCTGACATTGCTGTTCCTTTCATCGATTGGGCTGCTTGCGGTGCATTGGATTTAACTAAACAGGGTTTTGTTGTTGCCGGTAACGAAGATATGGTTCCCGGTAAAGACTATTGTGGTTTCTCTATCCAAAGATTTGACGAGCCTACTATGCCGTTGTGCTTAGGTAGCAAAATGTACTCACGCGTTTACAAAGTAAGAGATTGTTTGAACAAGTTCACAACAATCAGGCAAATTGTCAACGTTTGGGATCGTACTGCACCTAACGTGAAATTGGAATACACAGATTACTTGAGAGTAAAAGAGCAACAATGCATTGATATGAATGGCCTGCCAATGGTTTCTTACGTGTACAAAACAGTAAGAGCTGAAGGTGGACCATCAGGTCCCTCTACAACTGTTACGGGTCCACCGGTACCTATGCCAGGCGACTGTGGAGTTCCTATGCCAGGTATAGTTATAACGACAATTCCTTTCAAAGTGACGCCTTTAGTAAATACTGGTACTTGTGATGAAGCAACTATTGATATTAAATTGACTGCTGATGATTTGAAATGTAGCAAAGGTGATGTTGTTTTGACATCAAATGACCCTGCTATTACTTTCAATGGTATGCAAACAATGAAATTGACTGGCGGTGGATCAGTACGTATCAGAGGTACTTTCGTAAGCCCATTGGGTCTTGTTGACTTGACAAAATTGATTTTTGTAACGGATGATTGCGGTAACGTAACCGTATTGAAATTGACAATTGTTATTTTGGACAACCTTGCTCCTAACTCTTACTGCGAGAGCAAGCAAGTGGCTCTTAACAACAAAGGTGAAGCTTTAATTGCTCCTTGGACTTTCTCTTCTACCGGATTCAATAGCTTCGGATTCACTGATAACTGCCCAATTTTAGCGCCATTTGATATGGACAGAGGTATGTTCATCAGAAGAACAACACCTACAAATGACGGTTGCTGGTACAGAACATTATTGGTTAATTGTGACGATAGTAAATTCAAAGTTGATATTCGTACTATTGACATGATGGGTAACTACACGGATTGCTGTGTAGATGTTGAATTGGTTAACAAAGTTGGCCCAAGTTGTGTTTCTTTCATGGATGTTACTACAGAATGTACCAATCCAAAATTGACAGACTTATTGAGCTTCTTTACTCAACCTACTTATTATGCACCTTGTGGTGTTGTCAAAATTGATACTATCAAGCCTACATTGAAATTAGATTGTGGTAAAGGTACAGCTACAACTAAGTGGATTTTCACTAACAACGGACAATCTGTAACTTGTGAGCAAAAATTGACAGTTACTAATATTCCTGGCTACCGCGTTAAGCCTTTAGGTGATCAGACATTAACTTGTTCAGGTTATGTCTATAATGAAGCAAAAGAAAGAGCAGATGCTTTAGCTTTGGTTAAATTATTGGACGGTTCTTCAGCTGCGGGTAAACCTACTTGTGCTGCTCCGGTAGTAGAAATAGAAAAATGGGAGTACTCTAATACTGAATATTGTAAAATTATCCGTATCCGTTATACTTTCGTTGATAAGTGTCAAACATATTGTGGCGTTCCCCTTAATCTTAACTGGTATAAGCATTTTGAAGAAATTGCAAACGCCAATACAGGTCAAGCTTATGGTGCTGCATATGCAGATGGCTATTTCCAAGCTGCGGCATTTAATTGTAACGGTGGAACGGCTACTGTATTCGGTTACGAGCGTTTCATCAGAATCAATGATAAGACAGCTCCTACATCAGATAAGATTACAGTATCAGATATCTGTATAGGCGACGACTGTAAGTTCACGTTCACTCAAAAACTGAATGGTTCAGATAAATGTGATGATGGTTCAGTTACTGGTTCAGGCTTAGCATTCAATTGGGAAGTTTTTGACCCAAGTGGTAATTCAATTGCAACAGGTTCAACAGATGTTGTATCACATGCTACAAGAGCAACTGGTAAACTTATTGAATTAGCTGCTGGAACTTATACTGTTAAATATTCAGTAGCTGACTACTGTGGTAACAGAAGCTTCCACAATTTCACAGTAAGAGGTTATGACTGTAAAGATCCTTGGATCTTAGTTCACGAAAAAACACTTGAGTTGGGTTATGATACACGTTTAAATATGGCTATGGGCACTGTTTGTTACGAAGATGTTCGCAACAATGTAGGTGATAACTGTACAGATGCTGAATTTTTACATAGAAAAGCAAGATTGCAAAGAGCATCAGAACCAGCAGTATATTCTGAAAATCTTCCAATTTGTATCCAATTCGGTTGTGCTGATTTCACCGCTCCTGAAAATCCGGTTGCAATCCGTGTGTGGACACAAGATGCGTCTGGTAGATCTAACTACGTTATTACTCGTATCACAGTTCAAGATAACAAAGGTCTTTGTACTAACAACCCATTGGCAAGTATCAAAGGTGTATTGAAAACAGAAAACAACCAAGCGGTTGCTAATGTTACTGTTTCAGCAGCTATCAACGGTACTTCAGTAGGTTCTGGTGCATCAAGCACTACGGGTGAATATGCATTGACTGCACCACTTGACCAAAACGTTCAAGTAAAAGCAGTTAAAATTGCCACTGAAGACAAATATGCTGGTGTCACTACATTTGACATCGCTCGCATCAGCAAGCACGTATTGGATATTGAGAAATTATCTTCTCCTTACACCATCATCGCAGCTGACGTTGATAAGAGCAATGAGGTTGACGCAGCAGATATGTTACATATCCGTAACTTCATCTTACGCAAATCTACAAGCCTTCCTGGTGGCGTGTGGAGATTCATTGATAAGTC
>JANPGW010000067.1:0-6239 GCA_031424115.1 Saprospiraceae bacterium
CAAACTACCATCAACAGAGCGGCTCAAAGCAATGTCACTTCTGAAGAAAAAATGGATGTGCTACTGACGCAATATGCCGTTTTGATGGACGAAGGCTTGAGATTTGTGAATCCGGTCAAAGGGGTTAAATATATCCAAAAATTTCAGAAGCAAAATGACGCTAATATCTCCAAAATCGTCGGCGAAAGTGGCAATTGGGTTACTAATTTGTCCACGGGCGAAGGTGTGATGTTCGGTTTACGGGTGGCTCAAAAACCTTATTTGAATCGATACATTGATTTGGTGCCAAAATTTCATAGAAAATATGAACAATATCGTTTTGTAGCGGGTTTGACGAGCAAAATTGTGGGAGGGTTTGGTAGAATTGGCGGGAAGGTGTTGTCTTTATGATAAAGTTTCTTATTTTTGCCGCTCATTATTGAATTATCTGAAAAATCACAACTAACGACAATATGAATAACAATCTCTTAGCCGGCAAACGCGGTGTCATTTTCGGAGCTTTAAATGAACAATCCATCGCATGGAAAGTCGCTGAAAAATGCGTTGAACAAGGTGCTATTATTACCCTCACGAATGCTCCCGTAGCCATGCGTTTAGGTGAAATCAAAGTATTGAGCGAAAAACTCAATGCGCAAGTGATTCCGGCAGATGCGACAAGCATCGAAGATTTAGAAAAGCTGTTTACGCAAAGTCAGGAAATATTAGGTGGTAAATTGGATTTTGTATTACATTCTATAGGTATGTCTGTCAATGTTCGGAAGGGAAAACATTATACCGATTTGAACTACGAGTGGATGAAACAGACTTTGGATGTATCGGCTCTTAGTTTTCATAAAATGATGCAGGTGCTTTATAAACAAAATGCCATGTCAGATTGGGGAAGTATTTTGGCGCTCACATATATGGCTGCTCAACGCACATTTCCTGATTATAGTGAAATGGCGGAAGCTAAAGCTATGCTTGAATCATTTGCACGCAGCTTTGGTTATCATTTCGGCGTTAAAAATAAAGTACGCGTTAATACAATCTCGCAATCACCTACAAGAACAACCGCAGGTTCAGGTGTCAAAGGTTTTAATGATTTTTTTGGGTTTGCGGACATAACCGCTCCTTTGCATAACGCTCCGGCAGATGCTTGCGCGGATTATTGCCTCACATTATTCAGTGACTATACCCGCTATGTCACGATGCAAAATCTTTTCCACGACGGTGGATTCGTTAATATGGGTCTTAGTCCCGAAGCGTTGGAGTATTTGAAAGGCTAATTATTGGTATCTGTTAATGTTTATAAAAAATTGAAAATCAATAACTTAAGATATTTTTTTAGCATAAATAGGTTGTCAGGCACTTGCAAAGTGTCTGACAACTTTCGTATATTATATGTCCTTCTTTATATTATTATCCCAACTACTTATTTGTCTGCCCAAGGTCGTCCGCCCGGCGTTGGTGGCGGATCAAGACCTTCTGGGTTCGAATCTGATTCTCTGCAAAGTCAGGAAAATGAATTAGACACTGCTCATATCCAATATTTCTTTTCTGAAAATCCGGGGCGATTTTATCCCGAAAATGATACACTTTTAGGAAACTTCTTCCAACAGTTTGACCCGACCCGACATAGGCAATTGGACTATTTCAATTTAGGTCGAATTAACTCCGCTGCTTACCCCTCAGTATACCTACCCATTCTTCGGCGTGGATTGGATGTTGGATTACACGCTTTTGATGTTTATCAAATCAAAAATGAAAATATTCGTTTTTATCAGCAAGGCAAAGCGTTTACGGATGTTTTTTATTCCGGTAGTGAACAAGAAAATGGTTTGATAAAAGCGCGTTTTGCCCGAAATTTTGCCAACGGCATCAATTTTTCAGTGGATTATCAAAGAGCCTTTAATATCAATCAACGCAATTCGAGTGGCCCCATCTTCAATCGCACAATACCGGCGGGGTCATCCGAAAAATGGCTTTATGAAGGTTTTCCACGGGGACGTGTTTCCTCATTGGGTATAGGCTTTTGGATACATCGTGAAAAATATGATGCCTATTTGACTTATACCACCAACTCGGTTGCTCAATTGGACAATGGCGGTATTGTGAGCGATTCCGTTTTTTCAATCCCTTCACCTTCAGATGCCTTGCCACCCGTTATTTCCAACGCCCAAACACGGCATCAAAAACAAGATTTGACTTATTTACAGTATTTCAAACTCAATAAAAAAGACTCAACGGGTACAAAACGCAGTTTTTTAGCATCTCATAAAATAAGCTATAAAACAGGCAATTACAAATCTTATGATCCGTTTAAGAATACGCCTGATACGCAAGATACCCTTTTTTATGGCGCCTTACTCAATGATTCCCGAGGGCTTCGTTTTTATTTGAAAGAAAAACAACTTGAAAATAGTTTCAGTATCAGCACCACCAAAGCAAGGGCATTAAAAGATTCGACTAAAAAAGCAGTGAGTCAAAATGATTGGTTCGAAGTCGGTATTTCTCATGCGTATCACAATATCAATCAAGAAATTATACAACTCAATTATAACAATGTAATAGTCAAAGGGCGTTGGAACTTCACCCCCAATGACAATGTAAAAGTGGAAACCTACGCCCATTTTAATGTATTGGGTTACAACGTGGGCGACTATCGCTTAAATGGAGAACTGTATTTTAACCTTAAAAATATTGGTAACTTGACCGTAAAAGCAGTCAATCAATTGTATGAAGCCACTTATCTACAACAGGAAACCTACCTTACCCAAAAAGAACTTTGGAAAAACAATTTTAAGAAAACCCTCGAAACGAGCGTGTCCGGTTCGCTGGCTGTACCTCGTCTGAAATTTGAAGGTACATTGGCTTATACCCTACTCAATAATACCATTTTTTTTGATAAAACCTTTAAACCACAACAAGCGACTACCCCCCTCAGTATCCTACAGCTGATTGTAAATCAAAATTTTAGTGTCAAAAATTTTCACTTAGATAACACCATTGCCCTCCAAAAACCGACCGAAAAATTTATCCGATTACCCGATGTTTATGCTAAAAGCAGCCTGTATGCAGAAGGTAAAATCTTCAAAAAAGCTATGTTGGCAAGAGCAGGTTTAGATGTTCGATACGCTACGGCTTGGTTTGCCCCCGGGTTTATGCCCCTTACAGGACAGTTTTACGTTCAAGAAACCGAAAAAGTGAACGCTTATCCGTCGGTTGACGCCTTTATGTCTTTCAAAGTCAAATCGTTCCGCTTGTTTGTCAAAATGGAAAATCTGATTGGCAGTTTCTCACCTGATGTGTATTAAAAAATCTATAATCATCCGGTGCCTGACCGCCAATTCAGGTTTGGCATTCGGTGGAATTTGTTGAATTGATAAAAAAAAACGCCCCAAGCACTTGGAGCGTTTTTTTGTCCTTATTCAGGTATGAATATTTTACCACTGAGATGTTGATGACCATATAAAACTTCATATAGATAAGTACCCGCTCTAAGCGGCATATTTTTCAATTCAATATTGCCTTGTAATCTGTCATTATACAGCACTCTACCAGTCAAATCAATGATTTTGATTGAGTATTCTTCTTGCACGTCTGTCAATATACTGAGGGGGGTACCTTTGGGCACCGGATTGGGATAAAAAATAAATTTACCTTCTGTTTTATCATTGCTTAGAATGATAGATTGCGTTCTTGAAACAGCCGTTTTTTCAGCATTGTCCGTATACCGTATGCGATAGTACATAATCCCCGGCAACGGATTATCATCATTAGCCATATAAATATGTTTACCTGATGTGTTATTGGGTGTAATATCGTCTTTAATCGTTTTAAAAAATTTGCCATCAGTGCTTCGCTCGACTGCAAATTTTTGAATGTTTTTCTCATCGGCAGTTGCCCATTCGAGGGTTATTTGGTTAATTCCGTAGGGCTTACTAATGGATTTGACATTAAATGAGAGCCATTCCAAAGGCAGAGTTACACTATACAGATTAAAAGATAGTGGTGTTGTAAATTGTACTGGAGCGGTAGGAACGCCTGTAATATCCGTACAAGTAGCAGAAACACTTATATTATAATTTTTACCACCAGCTAAATTGGTCAAAGTTTTAGTCGTAAGAGGAGTGTATTCTTTTATGGAAACACCTTGTAATTGCTCCTGATATTCTAAAGTGTAGCTGGTTGCACCTTGTACAGGTGTCCAAGACAAGGTGGAAGTTGTCTGAGTAACGTCCGATACTGAGGGGGTCGTTTCAATGGAGCAAGTCGTATTATTCAATGTTTTGAAACGAAGCACAGGCGAATTAACCATCAAACCTAATGCGCAAATGGAAGAGACTCTGACTTGAAGCGAATCATAAACGGGTAAATTAGATATTAAAAAACTCGTTGCAGAAGTCGTCCCACTTGTCCAAATAGTATCTGAAGGTTTTTTATATTCAACTTTATAACTCACCGCATCGCTCACGGGTGCCCACTCTAATTCAGCACTGGTTAAAGTAACATTTTTAATGTTAGGACTAACTGTGGAAGCACAAATAGATGCCAAACAGTTCGAGCTACTGACCATATTGCGTATAACACCACCAGGAAGTGGACCAAAACCGTTTGAAAATTTCACACCATAAGGCGAGCCCATGCAGTAACTCATAATCGTACCACCGTCCACGGGTGCGGGTCCCACCGTGGTACACGAACCCTCTGCCCTCGCACAATTATCAATGGGACCACCTTGCCAACCGCACCACTGGGTATGTTGAGAGCCCAAATTATGCCCCAACTCATGCGCCATAACCATAACTGTCCATGAATAAGTAGGAAATTCAGCGTAAGTATCATTTATATTAGCGTATGAAAAACTGTAAGAAGGATAACATAAAGTACCAACGTAAGCCAAACCACCTCTCGCACTACCTCCATAAGTCAATAACTGCCCCAAATCGGCATTGATTTTATTACCTCTCGCCAAGGCAAAATTATATAAAGCCATATTGGAGCTTGTGCGGGAGTAAGGCGAAGTGTCCTCTCCCCCGAGTAAGCAACCAAATTTAGTTAGAGTAACCCAATATTTTGTAACTTTATTTAAAATTTGGTCAAATGAAAAAGAAACAATTTACGGAGAGTCAAAGGTTGTCGATCTTATCAGAGCAAGGGAGTGGCAAGAGCATAGAAGAGATATGTCGGTCACACCAAATTAGCCCTGCTACATTTTATAATTGGAAGCAAGAAGCGGCTATCCACAATGACGAAGACAAGCGTCGGTTAAAGGACTTAGAGGTAGAGAATGCGCGTCTTAAGAAGATGTATATGAACCTCAAGATTGATTACGATATATTGACGGAGGGATACAGTTTGGCAAAAAAGCTCTTAGCCCAGCCCACAAAGAAGATTTGATAGACCGTTTTGTTGGAAGACAAAGCGTCCGACGCACGATTGGGGTGCTGGGCATTCGTCGGCAGACGTATTACGCTCGTAAAAAAGGAAATCGAGTGGAACAGGAACACCAAGTTGAACAGAATGACAAAATGATTGCCCATCAGTTACGGGAGGCGATAAAAGAGCATGTATCTTGGGGTTTTTGGCTGATATTTTATTTTCTCAGGCGGCAAGTTGACTTTAAGTGGAATCATAAAAAGGTGTATCGTATTTGGCGATTAAACGGTTTTCACTTGATAAAAAAGCCGAAAAAGGCGGTGATAAAACGGCTTTATCACGCATTACTGTCCCCTAAAATGGTGAATCAAGGTTGGGCAATGGACTTTTTAAGCGAATGGATTATCAATGATGGACAAAGTATTCGAATCATCAATATCATGGACGAGTGTTCCCGCAGGGCGCTATGGACGCAAGCCAAGGCAAGTATTACCGCTAAAATGTTGGTCGATATACTCGATAAATTAATTCAAGTACGCGGCAAACCAGCCTACATTCGGTGTGATAATGGTCCTGAATTTATCGCTCAGGTTTTGGCGGATTGGGCCAAAGACAATGGTATAGAACTCAAACATATCCAGCCGGGTAAGCCCACTCAAAATGGCTTGATTGAAAGATTGAATGGCACGCTCAGAACTGAGTGTTTAAATTTAGAATGGTTCAAATCTCTGGAACAGGTCAACGAGTGCTTACAAGACTGGTGGCAGGTGTACAATTTCCATAGACCGCACTCTTCAGTAGGCTATTTAACTCCAGATGAATTTGAACAACTCAATAAAAAACTATACTTTTATCCGGTTGCGGCGTAAGGGAAGAGGACA
>JANPGW010000068.1:0-5203 GCA_031424115.1 Saprospiraceae bacterium
CTGTGGAATTTGGTTTACTGTGATATATCCCATTGCCGGCAGTTAAATAGAGCCCATTATCATCTGCAAAAAAAACATTTCTGCCGACACCATATTCATCCTGCACAGGTTTGGGCAGCCCTTCGCTAATGTCCTGCCATGTTTGTCCGCCATCAGTAGATTTAAAAACGATGTTTGCGTCTGTAGTCTTATCTCTTTTTTGTATTTGCTGACTATCCATAAGAGGGGATGACTGTGGCAATTCTAACGCCTGATCACAGGCAGAGAAGAATTGAAAAAGGAGCAAAAATGCAAGGGTATAGATGATCTTCATGACTTTAATTGATTTGGTGAAATAATAAAGTAAAGATATCAGGCGTCAACTATCGGGCAGCTTTTTAGTAGTAAAAAGTTGTAAAGGATATGTAAAACGTTTGTAAAGCCATCTAAAACTGAGGTTTAATAGATTATTTTGCACACATGAAGTCATTTATTCTGTTCGGAGCTAATCATAATAATTGGTATTTTGATGGCTGCTGTTGCATTTATCAATAAAAAAAATGAAGTTCCTGCAAATCATTTGGAAGTGGTATCACGTGATATAGGACACCAGCTTTTGCTTTCAGCTAAAGATTCTTCATTCAGGGTGCTGCCGGTTAAGAAATTAAATGAAATGTATATTTGGGAAAACCCCGATAAATTCAGCATCGGAAATTTCCGCTGGGAAATCTGAATGGACTATTCTATGAGTCACCGTTTCAAGATTGACTATCGAAAAGACTATTTTTTCATTAAAAAAGTATTTGAAGAATTGTATTTCGCCAACCCTCATTTTTCATTGGACGACATTTTAAATCTTTTAAAAAACAAGCCCGAAATCTATAAAATCAATGCAGAATATGCCGGTGTGAATTGGTATCGCCACCATTTGGATGAGTTGAAGACGGTTTCGATGGTTCAAACGAGGGTGGGTGTGTGATGAAATACGAACTGAGAGGGTAAATCTAAGTCTTTACTGACGATCAGGTATTGCTGCAGGTGTGGAATTCATTGAATGTCCAGCCCGGAACTGCTGCCTAATATTGATTTAAAAGTACAAAATAATTAACTAAAGCCCAACAGAATTCCGTCCGCCCAAACCGCTGCTGATAGCGAACTACAGCCGATGATAACAACGTCCAGCCACACTTGTAGCAATACCCATGTTGGCTGCTGGCTGTTGACGTTTATTTTAATGCGGTTATTTTTTATTCGCAAGATTAAGAAACCAATTTTTAATTTTCGTTAAGAAGCATCCATGAGGTTCCAAATTTATCACGAAGCATAGCAAAACGATTTGCAAAAGAAGTCTTCTCCATTTTCATAAAAATTTCGCCATCGGCGGAAAGAATTTTATAAATCTCTTCTGCGTTTTCCGCTGTATCAAGTGTAAGAGTAAGATATGCGCTTCGCATAGGTTCAGCGTTAGGGATATCGGCACCTCTGATGATAGTACCGCCAATTTCAATAATTGCATGAAGTATGGGCTTCTTCCATTCTTTTGGAAAATTGGGAGGTGATTGTTGGTGAGATGTCATCATATTTATTTTTCCACCAAGATGCTGCTCGTAAAAAAGGAATGCTTTTTCGCAATTCCCGGGATAGTTGATATAGATGTCAAGTTTCATTGATTGTTCGATGTTTGTATTTTAATCTTTAATTTAATTTTCTTGATTTAGCATTCAAATTTCGTTCCATACAGAATGTTCATTCAGCTTGCAGCCAACTCGTGAATATGAGAAAGTTTTATCTTACTTTTTGTATTGTTTTATACAATTTTTTTTTAAGTACTACAAAATTACTATTCTTCCTTAGAATTCAAATTGTCAAATACGCTTTATATTTTGTTAACTTTTAGGTTAGAAACTTCAATATACTGAGGGGGTCAACTACAACTCACCTTATCAAAGGCTTCCCCTGCAAAGCCTGAATAAACACCGCCAAAGTAGTAAGTCCATATACAATACTCACTAAAAACACCATTTTTACGTTTCTAATGGCATAAAACGAGAGCAAAGGAATGACCTGCAAAGCGTGCATACCCATAAAATGCGCTATGCGTAAATCCCCATATTTTTTACTCCAATTCACAATGGGTATGCCCGCGCTGCCATCGGCACCGCCTACCGTGTGCGAAAGGCGTGCGCCCATCGCAAAACCTTGTAACGAGAAAATAAAAAATATCAAAATGCCCAACCGAATACCCCATAAATAGCCTTCGGGAAGCGCCGCCACTTTGTCCGAGAAAAATAGAAAACCGATATAAGCCGTCCAAAACGAAATACTCGCCGCTGCAAATGCCATCATGCTAAACATACTTGCCTTGAAAGGTGTACTGAGATTGAAATGCGACATTTCGCCCCGGCTTGCTTGGTAAATAATATACACATTTTCAAAATTAAGCAACAGAATCATGCCCCAAGAGTACCACATTACGGAGGGGGTATCGTCAAGATATTGCAGATACCAACCCATTGACCAAACAAAAATGGTGGTGGATAACAAAAATTTGAAAGGCTTAAACCACGCATTTGTACCTAAAACCTGCGTTTGCGTTGTTTTAGTTAAAATAAAACAGGCGATTGCGCCCACAAGACAAATTAAGCCGCAATAATACATCGGCTCGTTTTTACTTTTGAGGATGTCTAAAAATGAAATCATTTTTTTGATTGATTTTGATGCTTGGTTCTTGGGCTTCCACCGCTCCGCTTTACGCATTTACGCCTAAATAAAACCGGTGTAATATCTATTTGTTTTATTCCAGTAAAACTTAATTTTTACTTAACCTTCATTTAATATTCAGCTAAGATAGCCTTTTAATCTTTGTCGGACTAAACAGAAACAAAATATGATGTCTGACATCCAGTTAAAATTATTAGAGAAAACAGCATTTCAAGTACGCCAACACATTATCCGAATGTCCACCGATGGCGGTTGTTTTGTAGGCGCGTCGCTTTCTGCCACGGATTTGATAGTCTATCTCTACAAGCATTTCCTCGATATTTCAATTGAAACATTTGATAACCCCAACCGCGATTATTTATTCCTTTCAAAAGGGCACGATGTACCAGCCTTGTACGGCACTTTCGTCGAATTGGGCTGGCTTGAAGCCGCTCGTTTGAAAAACCATCTGTCCACCGCCGACAATATTTATTGGCATCCGAATACTAAAATTGATGGTATTGAATTTCACTCGGGCTCTTTGGGGCACCTCCCCTCAGTATCCATCGGTGTTGCAATGGATATTAAGTTGCGGGGCGGCAAAAACAAGGTCGTTTGCATCTTGGGCGATGGTGAATTGAATGAAGGCTCGTGTTGGGAAGCAGTTTTGGTCGCTAATGCATATAAATTAGATAATTTGATTTTCGTCATTGACCGCAACCATTTCCAAGCCAATATGCGCACCGAAGATTTGATTCCGCTTGAGCCTTTGCACGATAAATTCACGGCTTTTGGGGCTGCCGTTAAGCGCATTAGCGGGCATGATTTCAATGCTTTGCACGATACTTTTTCCACTTTTCCTTTTGAAAAAGATAAACTCAACGTCGTAATATGCGATACCGTGCGCGGCAAAGGTTTACCGAGCATCGAAGAGCGTGCCGACCGTTGGTTTTGTAATTTTACTGAGAGGGAAGTCAATTCTCTTTTAAAAGAATTGGAAGGTGAAACAATAACTGAGTTAGAATCTGAAACCCTTGTTGTTCGATGAGTTTTTTAGTGTGTAGTATTTAGTTTTAGCGACTAAACACCATACACAAAAAACTAAATACTCAATAAAAATGACCTACGAAGAATTACTCAAACAAACTGCCTTAAACGACGAGCGTTTCATCGTCATGACTGCTGAAAATAGGGCTTTAGTCCGCACTTTACCAGCCGTTTTAAAAGGACGTTTTATAGATACTGGCATTACGGAACAAACTATGATTGGCGCGGCGGCTGGTTTGGCACTGCGTGGGCGCATTCCTGTGGTGCATGCGTTAGCCTCGTTTTTGACCATGCGGGCGTTTGAATTTATCCGTACTGATGCAGGTATCCCTAATTTGCCTTTGAAATTGAGCAGTTTCATCCCGGGTTTTTTATCGGATGGCAACGGCGCAACGCACCAAGCCATCGAAGATATTGCCCTCATGCGAGGCATCCCGAATATGACCGTTTTTGCTGCCGCTGATGAGGATGATTTGGTTAAAATGTTGCCTCAAATTTGGGCTTTGCCGAATCCGAGTTATGTGCGTATTTGTACACGCACATCTTTATATAAGCACAATGATTTTGAAATAGGCAAAGCGGAAGTGGTTTCAGAAGGCAGTGACGTGACGATTTTGACTTATGGTTTCATGTTTGAGCAATGCCTAATTGCTAAAGAGATTCTTGAAAGCGAAGGACTTTCGGTGGGGCTTTTAAATATGCGTTCATTGAAACCCGTTGACGAATCGGCTATTTTAAAAGTTGTTAAAAATAGTGAAATGCTGGTGACGGTTGAAGACCATTTTCAAACGGGTGGTTTATACAGCATTTTGGCAGCAGTTTTATTGAAAAATCAAAAAACAACTAAGGTTTTACCCATCTCCTTAAAAGAAAAGTGGTTCAAACCGGCTCGTCTCAATGAGGTTTTAGAGTACGAAGGTTTTACGGGTAAACAAATCGCAGAAAAAATATTGGGTACAAAAGTAACAGCTACGCAACCAGAAATCGCATTGACCGAATTTGCTGAATAGGCTATTTTTTAACTTTTTAAAACTTTTTTGCTTAAATATGAACTTGATTTACGATTTTTAGTTTTGTTTTAAACAATTAAAAAATCAAAAATATGAAGCAGAAAAACCAAACTCGGAAAATAATCAGCATTTTAATATTCGGTATTATTGGCATTGGCGTGGGTTATGCCATTGGTAAAATGGCTGCGACTGGAACATCTTCGAGTACCTTGCGGGCGTGGGTTAAAATAAGCTTAATTGGCTTATTGTTTCCTGCATTTTTAGTAGCCCTCGGAGTACATGAAGGGGGGCACGCATTGGCGGGCGTAAATGTAGGGTTTGATTTCAAAATGTACGTTGTAGGCCCTTTTATGTGGGAAAAAGATACCACGGGTTGGCGTTTCAAATGGAATAGAAATGTTAATACAGCGGGTGGTATGGTCATGTGTTTGCCAACTGATACACAGGATTTACCACGGCGGTTTTCC
>JANPGW010000069.1:0-1767 GCA_031424115.1 Saprospiraceae bacterium
CTTAACCATCCAAAATTCAACCCTCCGATTATATACAGTTGAAACCCCGCTTTTGGCTCGTTTTAGCTTTGGTAAAGTCTATGTAAATGCAGGACCGTCCATTGCATATAATATTTATGGAACCAGCCAGTTAGGGGACGAAGAATCTAAGGCTCTTTCCTTTACAAATTCAGCGGGTAACTTTAAACGCTGGGATGCAGGTATTCAATTCGGAGGTGGCTATACGTTTAACACAAAACGAAAAAGTGTGGAGATAGACATAAGATACTCCTATGGGTTAACTAATATTTCGTATGATAAGGAAATCTACAATCGGAATATAAATATTGGAATCCGTGTGCATAGGCTACGAAAATCAAACTAACTTAAAAAAAAAGGAAAACTGGTAGGGTAAATTTCCATCTATTGGCTCTCGTAGCTTCCACCTCATACAATATTAAATTGCACAAAACACATCATATAATTTTAGTCCATAAGAAAATGAATTCAGATAGAAAAACAGCAATCGTCACGGGTATGTCAAGTGAACGTATCTCTAAAAGTTCACTGCGAAAAACTTCTTTGATCGTTGGCATATTGTATTTACTTACTTTTGTCTCAATTCCGACCCTCGTACTTTATGGTCTAATACACGAGTCGAACTATATTCTCAGTGCTGTCTCAGATACTTCCGTCATTATCGGCAACATCCTCGAAATAATCGTTGCCCTTACAAGTATAGGCACTGCCGTTATGCTTTTCCCAGTACTCAAAAGGCAGAATGAAGGAATGGCACTGGGTTTGGTCGGGTCAAGAATTCTGGAAGCGGCGACCATTTTCATAGGTGTTATGTGCCTCCTGACGGTAGTTACATTGCGGCAAACTGAATCGGGTGTCCAAGCATTGGTAATCAGCCGTACATTAGTCATTATGTATGACCGTATATTCCTTATCGGTCAGAGTTTTATGCCAGCTATCAACGATTTATTGCTTGGATACTTACTGTATAAGTCTCGGCTTGTGCCACGAGGTCTTTCACTAATAGGGCTCATTGGCGGTGGCGTACTTATCGTTGGAGACATCTCAGTACTGTTTGGCATTATTGGTCAGCATGATCCTTCGACAGGGTTGTTCGCAGTTCCTGTTGCGATATTTGAATTTTCGTTGGGGGTTTTTCTAATCGTCAAAGGGTTCAATTTCACATCAACAGAATATCACTTTCAAGATCAAATAATCCAGTTTGGTCAGGAATAAAATAATGTCACTAATAAAATTTCGCAATGAAAAAAACATGACAACCAAGAATGCCAATCAAAAAATATTGCACTCTGCTTTAGCGGCAATTTTTGACATTCATTAATTTTAATGAGGGAAAATATGAAAAAAGAGAATAAAGAAAACTATAGGCAACTTCTAATCGACAAAATAGAAGGATTAGTTGAACAAAGAGAAGTAACTATTGGAACAATTAAAACCACCTACTTATTATGTGGAAATGGTGAACCTGCAATTTTCCTGCACGGAGCTGGTGCAGGTGCTGTTACTTGGTATCCATCAATTAATACTATCTCTAAAAATTTTCAAGTGTTAGCACCAGATATAGTTGGATATGGAGAATCTGATAAACCTGATGCGCCTTACAATAGACCATATTTTTCGAACTGGCTCAAAGATTTCATGAAAGAATTGAAAATATCAAAGGCTCATATTGTCGGATTGTCTCAAGGTGGCGCCATTGCGTTGCAGTTTGCCATAGACAATGCTGAAATGGTTGATAAACTTGTTTTA